>CAMKSZ010000263.1 GCA_946415525.1 uncultured Prevotellaceae bacterium
CACGCTGACGGTCCAGTCGAGGTAGGTGTCGCCGTTGGTGACATGGAGCACGCGTGCGGCATCCATGTTGAGCGTCTCTCCTTGGCGGACATTGCAGGCGGCACCTTGGGAGATGGTGAGGGCAGTGACGGTCATGGCCTTGGTGTCGTAGATTTCGGGCAGGCGAACTTCTATGGAGCGCGAGGCGAGATTGACCGTTCCCTGGAATTGGTCGAGTGCGAAGGCTTCGACAAGGCAGTCGCCGTCCAGACGTAGGTCGCTGACGTTGTCGTCGCTGCATGCGGTGAGGGCTACGCTGATGGCGCAACTGATAAGACAACCGCAGAGAATATTCAATATCTTTGTTTTCATGTCGTTGTTGTTATTTGTTGTTACTTGTTTGTCCCTTTACCAGTTGCCTATGTTCTGGGTGTATTTGCCGTTGGAAGCGGAAAGTTGCTCAAAGGGAATGGGCAGGTATTCGTCTTTGTTGGCAGTGAAATGAGCAGCGGTATAGATGGCGCAGTGGGCAATCTCTTCCGAATAGTATTTGTTGAGCACCTTGGCGGCATCGCCCCAGCGCACGAGGTCGAAGAAGCGCTCGCACTCCATGCCCATCTCCAAGCGGCGCTCCATCTTCACGATGCGGATGGCATCGTCCTTGGAGTAGTTGCCACGGTAGTTGGCGCAGTAGAACTTCACGCCATAGAGGCTTGGGTAGTTGCCTATCATCTGTGTGCTTTGTGCGGCACGCGTGCGGATTTGGTTCACCAAACTGATGGCTTGGTCTGTTTGACCGAGTTGTGCGTAGGCCTCGGCACGCATCAACAATACGTCGGCGTAGCGGAAGACGATGCGGTTCATGGACGAAGCCCAGTAACTGCCTTTGATAAGGTATTGGTCGATGAGGGCGGGGTCAACATTCTGCTTCAGCGACACGTTGTAGCCGTAGAGGCCGTTGGAGCGGCTCCAGATGCTGGTCTCCTCCATCATGTAGTTTTTGTTGAACATATAGGGCAGGCCCGGGATGCCCACGGTGAGGAACAGGCGCGGGTCGGCATTGTCGTTGGCACGGTCGTAGTCCTTTTCGTTGAAAGTGTCGAGCAGGGGAAGGCCGTCGTCGCCGGTGCGGTAGGCGTTGACGAGGTTCTGCGAGGGCTTGTAGAAGTCGCAGCCGCCATCGGTGGCGCCAGGGATGTTTGGCGGGATGAGGCCGTAACTCCAGTTCAGGTTGCCGTAGGTGGAACCGTCGTTGCGGGAGTATTGGATGGCCCAGATGCTCTCGCGGCCATTCTCGTATTGCTCCTCGGGACGGAAGTTGTTGTGCAAGTCATCCTCCAGACCGTAGTTGGAGAAGAGGGAGGGGTTGGTGAACTCGATGACTTTCTCCAGGTCTTGTTGGTTGATGCTGGTCACTTGGTTGGATTTGGCATCGTCCTGTCGGTAGGCCTTGTAGAGATAGACCTTGGCAAGGAAGGCTGCGGCACTCGCCTTTGTGGGACGCCCCTTGTCGGCTTGGGTTGCGGGCAGTGTGTTGTAGGCTTCCATGAGGTCATCTACAATCAGTTGCCAACCTTCGTCGTTGGTGTAGGAGGTGTTGGAAAGGGCGTTATATTCGTCGTAAGTTAAATTTTCGTTGGTCACGAATGGGATGTTCTTGTACAGTCGCTTCAACAGGAAATGGCCGTAGGCGCGGAGGAATTTCATCTCTGCCAATCGTTGTTGCTTCATGGGGTAGTCGCTCTCGTTGAGCAAGGCGATGGCCGTGTTCACACGGGAGAGGCTGTTGTAGAGGCGCACCCACATGTCGTTGATGTTCCAGTTGGTGGTCAGCACGCCCTGCTGCACTTCCAGTTGGTGGAAGACGTCGCCGTCGCTGGTGCCGCTACCGCCTTTGTAGGCGTCGTCGGAGCGCACGTCGAAGTTCCACATGGAGAAGGAAGAGTTGATGTCTTCGGCAGTGGTGAAGATGGCGTAGGCCGAAACCACCATCGCCTCGGCGTTCTTCGGCGTTTTCACCTGTTCGTCGCTGAGGGTGCCTTGCGGCACGTGCTCGTCGAGGAAGTCATTGCAAGAAGTGAGGGCGGCACAAATGGCTATGCTTGTGAGGCCAACACTGAATAACTGATATATTCTTGTTTTCATGATGATGTCTGTTTTAGAATGAAACGTTGAGTCCGAATGTGATGTTCACAGGGATAGGATAGCCGAAGTTGGCGTTCTCAGGGTCAACGCCGGTGAACTTGCCGCTCTTGATGGTGAGCAGGTTCTGGGCGGAGAGATACATGCGCAGGCGACTCATGTAGAGTTTCTCGGCGATGCTCTTCGGGAAGTTGTAGCCCAACTGGATGGTGCGCAGTTTGGCATAACTGCCGTTCTCGACGAAATAACTGCTGACGCGCTTTTCGTTGTTGTTGTCCATCGTGCTGATGGCGGGAATGTTCGAACCCATGTTCGTGGGGCTCCAGGCATCGAGCAGGCGCTGGCCTTTGTTCAGGTTGGAGATGTTCAGGCCGCTCCAGAGGTCGGTCTCTTTCTTCAGGTCGCTGATGACATCGACTCCCTGCACGCCCTGCCAGAACATGGTGAAGTCAAGGTTCTTGTATTGCAGGTAGATGTTCAAGCCCCATGTGAAGTCGGGCACGGGAGAGTAAATCCATTTCTGGTCTTTCTCGTTGATGACGTTGTCGCCGTTGAGGTCTTTCCAACGGATGCGGCCAAGGCCGGCGCCGTTTTGTGTGGCGTGGTTGTCGATCTCTTCCTGGCTCTTGAACACGCCGTCATAGACGTAACCCACCTGCGAACCCATGGCATGGCCTACGACGCTCTCCACGCCGTTGCCGCCGAATGTGCCGTTGGCGGCGATGGTCTCGGGCAGTTTGGTCACCTCATTCCTATAGGTGCCGATGTTGCCGGCGATGTCGTATTGGAAGTCGCCGATGTTGCCACGGTAGCCCACGTTGAACTCCACACCTTTGTTCACCATCTCGCCGGCGTTGATCCATTGTGAAGAGCCTTCGCCCATCACGCCGATGCCGGGCATATAGACCAGAATGTCGGTGGTCTTCTTGTAATACCATTCAAACGAACCATAGAGTGCGTTGTGGAAGAAGCCAAAGTCGAGACCGAGGTTGGTCTGGGTGGTGGTCTCCCACTTCAGGTCGTCGTTGCCGAGTTGGTTGCGCTTGAAACCGCTTGCCAACTGCTGGCCACCGTTCGTGCCCTCGATGTCGTAACTTGTACCGTAACTCTGTCCGCCAAAGCCTGCCTCGCCGTAATTGCTCACATAGAGCGTGTAGCGGGCGATGTTGTCGATTTCCTGGTTACCGGTTTGTCCCCATGAGGCACGCAGTTTCAAGTTGTCAATCCAGTTGATGTCGCTCATGAACTTCTCCTGGTTGATACGCCAGCCGGCTGCTACGGAGGGGAATGTACCATAGCGGTTGTTGCGGCCAAAGCGGCTACTGCCGTCGTAGCGCATGGTGAGGCTGAGCAGGTAGCGGTCGTCGTAGGTGTAGTTCACCTTGCCGAAGTACGACACGAGCGTGTAGCCGCCACCGGCACCGTAGGCTTCCGACTCGCCCACACCGGCGTCGGGCCACATGTAGTCGGTATTCAGCATGGCGAAGTCATACTGCTTGCCGCTGAACCATTTGTCGTCCTCACGGTTGATCTCGGTACCTAACATGGCGTCGCCGCGGTGAAGGCCCTTCTCGATTTTGTAAGTGGCGACGAGGTTCCACATCCATTTGGTCCAGTGCTCCTGCTTGCTCTCCACGGCATTGGTGGAGTTGGCAACGGTGCCTTCGGTGATGGGGTAGGTGAAGATACGCTGTTCCTTCTGCGCATAGTCGATGCCGAAGGTGGTCTTGACGTTGAAGTCCTTGAAGGGGTTGATATTGATGTAGGCGTCGCCAAAGGTGCGCCAATAGGTGTAGCGGTTGTCGCTGTTGCGCTCCAGGCGGGCGAGTGGGTTCTCACGGTCGGGATAGCCGCCCACGGGACCGGCAAACTCGCCTTTCGTCGTATAGACGGGAAGGGAGGGGTTGAACTGCAGCACGTTCTCCAGGAAGCCGCCAGGGGCCTGCACCTCACTGGTGCGGTTGATGGTGAAATGCTCGCCCACGGTCACGACGTCGCGGTCGTTGATGCGTACCAACTTGTAGTCGGAGTTCATACGACCGGAGAAGCGCTCGAAGTCGGAGTGCTTGATGATACCTTTATTATTATAGTAGCCCAAGGAGAAGAACGAGGTGCCTCGCTCGGAACCGTTGCTCAGCGACACGTTGTATTGCTGGGCCAGTCCGGTGCGGGTGGTTTGGTCGAACCAGTCGGTGTCGGCGGCGGGGGTCGTGCCGGCCAAGTCGAGGTACTTGCTCATGGTGATGTTGTTCAGGACGGGCACGCCCTGCTGGTCGTATTTCCAGTCATAGTGGTAGCCCAAACCGTTCTGGTTGGGGTCGAGGCCGTCGTTGACATAGCCCTGCCACATCACCTGTCCGAATTGCTTGGCGTTCAGCACCTCCATCTTGTGGGCGTAGGTCTGCACGGACACGCTGCCGTCGAAGTCGATGTGCACCTTGCCTTCCTTGCCTTTCTTCGTCGTGATGATAATCACACCGTTGGCGGCGCGCGAACCGTAGATAGAGGCTGAGGCAGCATCCTTCAACACCTGAATCGACTCGATGTCGTTGCCGTTCAACTCATGCATGCCGGCCTTGGTGGGCACACCGTCGATGATGTAGAG
>CAMKSZ010000264.1 GCA_946415525.1 uncultured Prevotellaceae bacterium
CCGACAGCATGGCGGCGGGGAAGTCGCCATGAGTGTCCTTGATATGGCGGTTGTCATCCTGCCAGAAACGGCGCTGCGTGGGAGTGCAGAAGATGATGTTGCCACCGGCCTGACGCACCTTGTCGATGAAAATCTTCAAGTTATAGACGTAGTGATACCAAGCGCCGTCGCCGGGTCGTTTCTCCTTCTCGTCGTTGTGGCCGAACTCGCACACCACATAGTCGCCCGGGCGCATCATCGTGAGGATTTTTTCCAATCGGTTGCCGCCAAGAAAGGTGCGGGCGGTCAGTCCGCTCTCAGCATGGTTGGAGATGGCCACCGTACTGTCGAACCAGCGGGTGACCATCTGGCCCCAACTGGCCCACGGCTCGCTGTTCTGGTCCACCACCGTGGAATTGCCGCAGAGGAAGATGGTGGTGGCGGTAGTGTCGGGCTCGATGACGATGCGGCGGACGGCAGGGGCAGCACCGTTGAACTCCAGCGTGAGGCTGTCGTCCCAGTTGAGGTAGCCCTTCTCGCGGTCTTTCAGTTTCACGGTCTCCTCACGGATGCCCTTGTCGGTGGGCACCATGTATTTCGGCGACCGCTTGTTGACGATGAACGAGCAGTCGATTAGTTGACCGCGGCGGGTGACGGCGTTCTCCACCATCAACCGCCTCGACTCCGCCCTCACCACCGTCTCGGCTTTCCGCTTCTTGCTGCCAAGGGTGACGGTCACTTTGTAATTGCCATCGGGCACCTTCACCGAGAAATACGCAGGCGACGTGATATCGACATCGAAACTCCCTGTCTGTGCCATGGCGGGCATGGCAACCAGGCACAATGCTGCTGTCAGGTTACGTATGTTCATTCTGCGTCAGTCGAGGTGGAACACTTCCTCCAAGGGGATGGAAACGGGCGAGTTGTCGGGGTTCACCTCCATGATGTCGGCCATCATGTCCCACCATTTTTGGGTGATGGGATCGACATCGGTGGTGTCCTGGCTGTTGGTGTCGCTGCTGCACTCCTGATAGGCGAACAGGATGTTGGTGTCCTTGTCCCAGTAGATGCTGTAGTTGCCCACACCGGCATCCTTGATCATCTTCACCAATTCGGGCCAAATGGCGGCATGCCGCTTGGCGTACTCTTTCTCACATCCTGGCTTCAGGTACATTTTGAACGCAAATCGTTTCATGGTAGTTTTGTTTTTTGATTCAACAATAAGATTGACTTGCAAATATAGGCATTATTGGCGACAATCTCATGGGGCAAGGCAAGAAAATGGCAAAAAAAACGCGCAAACAGCAGGAGGTTTGCCATGATTGTTGTAAATTTGTGGTGCGAAAACTGAAATATCATGAGAAAAGACATCACCCTACTCCTGGCCTTGACATGGGCCTGCAGCGTATCGGCTGCCGTGTTCGACGTGAAAGACTATGGCGCAAAAGGCGACGGCAAAACCCTCGACTCGCCTGCCATCAACGCCGCCATCGAGGCATGTGCCGCAAAGGGCGGTGGCACGGTCTGCCTGTCGGCTGGCAACTACCTCTCGGGCAGCATCCATCTTAAGAGCAACATCGAACTCCACCTCGATGCCGGCGCCACCATCATTGCCACCGACCAGCGCGGTGCCTACGACGAGTCGGAGGTGTTCGGCGCCCCCGAATACCAAGACGGCGGGCACACCTATTTCCACAACTCGCTCATCTGGGCGGAAGGGCAGACCAACGTTTCCATCACCGGACGGGGCATGATCGACGGCAAGGGACTGACCCGTCACGACACCGAGACGGCGGGCAACGTGCAGGGAGGCAGCATCGGGATGGGCGACAAGGCCATCGCACTGAAACTGTGTCGCAACGTACTCATCCGCGACATCACCATCTATCGCGGCGGCCACTTCGCCATCATCATCACCGGATGTGACTACGCCACCATCGACAACGTGCTCATCGACACCAACCGCGACGGCATCGACATCGACTGCTGCCGGTTCACCACGGTGTCGAACTCGAAAATCAACACGCCCAACGACGACGCCCTCGTGCTCAAAAGTTCGTATGCGCTGAAACGGCCCGTCATCTGCGACAACATCCTCATCAGCAACTGCACCGTGTCGGGGTACAAGGTGGGGACGGCGCTCGACGGCACCTATGTGCCGGAAAAGGTGAACTGGGTGTGCGGACGCATCAAACTCGGCACCGAGAGCAACGGCGGTTACCGCAACGTCACCATCACAGGTTGTACCTGCATCTACAGCAGCGGCCTCGCCTTCGAGGAGGTGGACCAGGGCGTCATGGAGAACATCGTGGTGAGTAACATCTCCATGAGCCATGTTCACCACTACCCCATCTATATCACCACCGGGCGGCGCAACCGCGGTCCCAAGGAGCGAACAGAAGTATCGTCGGCTCGCGACATCCAAATTTGCAATGTCACTGCCGACGACTGCGACTCGCTCTCGGGCATACAAATCACCGGCATGCCCGGGCATCCCATCGAAAACATCCGACTGAGCAATATCCAACTGCGCTACCGGGGAGGCATGCAGCGCCAGGTGAGTGCCGACTATCCAGAACTTGGCACCAAATACCCAGAGATAGCCAAGTTCTTAGGCACTTGCCCTGCCTATGGCCTTTTCGCCCGCCATGTCAAGGGTCTTCACCTAAGCAATATCACCATCAAACTCGACCAGCCCGACTCCCGTCCGTGCCTCCTCACCCCCGACGTGGAGGACCTGCACATCGATCACCTCGACACGCCCGATGGCTTGATAAAATCGGTGCCATGATAATCATGAAGGTCTCTAAGGTCTCTAAAGACTTTAAGGACTCTAAGGTCTTTAAGGTCTTTAAGGTCTCTAAGGACCCTAAAGACCTTCCCCCTACTTGAGATATTTCGCCAGCGAAGAGCCAATTTGTTTCAGGCCGGTGCGCACGCTCTGTGCATTGGCCTTGGCTCCCTTGAGCGACGAGTGTGTATGGTCGTGGTTGAAATATGCCGCCACTTTTTTCTCGCCCAAGCGGTCGTATTTGTCGGCGGTGATGTTGTGGACATCGACGAACTCAACCCCTGTCTGCTCCACCACCTCACGGTACCACTGCCCATAGGAGTCGTTGCGGCGCTCGATATGACCGTCGCGCCAGATGTTGCGCGGCGTAAGGGAGACGAGGATGGGCGTTCCGCCCTTCTCGCGCACGTCGTTGATAAACTTGCGCAGATACCAGCCAAAGGTATAGACCACCTCGTATTTGCCGTTGGACTTCAGTTTATAGACATGGCAACTGTCGGCAGTGCCCTTGATGGCGGCACGCTCCTTGAGACTGTCGATGGCACCCACGTCGTTGTGGCCAAACTGGATGAGCACATAGTCGCCTGGTTGGATGCTGTTATAGACCTCGTCCCAACGACCCTCGTTGAGGTAGGTGCGGCAGGAGCGACCCGCCTTGGCGCAGTTGGCCACGGTAATCTTGCGGGCGTCAAAGATGTCCTCGGCCACGGCACCCCAGCCCCACATGCCGTCCTTGTCCTTGTCGTTGTTCTTCACCGTGCTGTCGCCAGTGGTGAACACCACGGGTTTGCCCTCCTCACGTTTCACGTTGACCATGGGGAGATCGACATTCACGAGGCATGACTTGAGCCATGCTATCCAGGGATGGTCGCAGGCGGCAATGCCCTCTGCAGCACTGCGGGCGTTCATCATGGCGCCAAACTTGCTGGTGTGTATCTTGTCGCCGAAGAAGTAGTAGTTCATCTTCTCAGGTCCGAAACCTTCGAGTTTGGTGGCGGAAAGGTCGTTGAGGTCGATGTAGGGCACCTGTTCCTCCTCTGCCACCTGCCGGCACCACTCGCTGTGTATCTTCCTCACCACGCGGCCATTCTCCCAGGCGTTGCGCGGCGTGAGCGACATCAGCACGGGGAAGGCACCGGCGGCACGTGTCTCGTTGATGAAGCAGCGCAGGTAACCGCCGTAACTATAGACATCCTCCTCGCGGTAGGTGGTGTCGTTCTTGTGGATTTCCTGCACATTGACATGCAGCACCGTGTCCTTGTCGATGCCGGGGATGCTGGCGCGGGCCCTTCCTGTATCATAGGGACCATTGTCGTTGTGCCCGATGCTGATTATCACCCAGTCGCCGGGGCGCAGTGCCTTGCGGATGTCGGGCCACAACAGTCGGTAGAAGGTGCGGCTGCTGGTGCCGCCAAGCGCCTGGTTCTCGACGGTGATTTTTTCCTTGTCGAAAAACTCCTCGGCGTAATAGCCCCACCCCCACTGGCCGTTGTTGCCGTTGCCGAGGGTACCGTTGCGCATCGTACTGTTGCCCACGAGGAAAAGCACGGGGTTGTTGCCTTTCCTACTGCTACCGGGCGAGACACGTGCTTGTCTCACCTTGTCGAGACTGTCGAGGGTGAGGTCTTTCACTTTGTTCACATCCTCCATGCCCTGGAGGCGTGTCACCTGTGCACTGGCTCCCAAGGAGAGGAGCACCAGCATCATGATGGCTGTCGCTTGCTTCATCATCTGACTTCTGATTGGCTTTAATGATTCTGAAATGTTTTTCCGCCGTCGCAACAATAAGGAAGACGGCTTGCAAAAATAGCAAATTATCTCCAACTGCACTTTTATCATCTTGATAATTTTGCTATAATTTTTGGATTTC
>CAMKSZ010000265.1 GCA_946415525.1 uncultured Prevotellaceae bacterium
CGTCGCAGATCATGCCGGTCAGGTTGGCAATCATGTTTTTCACCGAACGGCAGATACGCTCATAGTCTCCGCCCATCAGATAGGTGATGCCACACGATGAACCGATGGAGGCGACCACGCAACCGCAAAGGGCCGACAGCACGCCTAAACTCTGCTTGATGTAAATGGCTGTCAAGTGGCTCAAAGTGAGGGCGCGGATGAGTTCCTCTTCCGTGTTCTCGTTCTCAAGGGCATAAATCACCACGGGGTTGGTGGCGCAGATGCCTTGGTTGCCTGAGCCGGAGTTGGACATCACGGGAATCATTGCACCGCCCATGCGGGCATCGCAGGCGGAGGCGGTCTTTGAGATGATGTGCGAGAAAATGGAGTTGCCGAAAATGCCGTGGGCTAACGGACGGTCGATGGTCTTGCCGAGGCAGTGCCCGTAGTTGCCTTTCTTGGCGTCTTCGGCGGCTTGCATGTTGAGGTCGCGGGTTTCCAAAATAAACCGGATTTCGTCCAAAGGGGTGGTGAGGGCGAAGTCATAGACCAGGCGGAGGTTGAGATGGGGAAGGACTTCGGATTCCTTTTGGGCGCCAACGCTTGCGTCTCCGCTGCTGCAACCTGCTTCCACGAAATGGGTGTGCCCGCCTTTGATGATGGCGGTGGCCCTCTTCCCCGCGGCTTCGCAGACTATCTCGATGTAGAGGTTGTCGGGGCATTGGGGCTTTAATTGGATGTCGATGCGGTTGTCGGCAACATAGCGTTTACCTTCCTCAAGGGCTTCGGGGGTGAGGTCCTTGAGTACTTCGAGTTGGTAGGCTGACTTGCCGATGAGGGCTCCTAAAGCGATGGCGATGGGCAGTCCGATCATGCCGGTGCCGGGGATGCCCACGCCCATGGCGTTCTTGAGGATATTGCCACTCAACAGGGCGGTGATGTGCTCGGGGCGGCAACCTAATTGCTCGGTGGCCTTGGCGGTGCAAAGTGATACGGCCATGGGTTCGGTGCAACCGATGGCGGGCACCACTTCCTGGTGAATCAGTCGCAGTATCTCTTCTCTTGTGTTCTTTTCCAGCATGACTTATATGTTTAAGGTCGGTATTTCTAAACTATTCCTTGAATTTCTTGAGGCCCTCGTCCAAGAAGTCGATGTACTTGGCGATGTCCTCGTCATAACTGCGGGCGGCGGTGAGGGGCTTGCCTGTGGGGGTGACGGCTACATAGAAAGGCTGGGCATTGGCGCCGTACTTGTGGCTTTGCAGATAACTCCACTTGGCGCCGACAGTGCGCAGTGTCTTGGTCTGGCCGTTATCGTCGGTCACTTCCATGGGCTCCTTTAAGGGGGTCTTGTCATCGACAAACAATGAGATGAGCACGTAGTCTTTCTTCAAGCGGTCGGCGACTCGGGGGTCGGTCCACACGGCGGCTTCCATCTTGCGGCAGTTCACACAACCAAAACCGGTGAAGTCGATGAGCACGGGCTTGCCTTGCGCGGCTGCGGCGGCCATGCCTTGCTCGTAGTCGGTATAGGGGGCTTCCACCACCTTGGTGTTGAGATTGAAGTCTTGGGTGTTGATGGGTGGGGCAAAGGCGCTCACGGCTTTGCAGGGGGCGCCCCAAAGACCGGGAATCATGTAGATGGCGAAGGCCAAAGAGACAAGGCCGCCCATGATGCAGACAACGGGCATGGGCTTGTTGATGTCGCCGCCCACTTCGTCGCTTTGAAACTTTAGCAGACCGATGAGGTAGAGGCCAAGCAGGCCGAAGATGACAATCCACAACGAGAGGAACACTTCGCGGTCGAGCAGGTGCCAACTGTAGGCGAGGTCGGCGACGGAGAAAAACTTCAAGGCGAAGGCCAACTCGATGAAACCGAGAACTACCTTAATGGTGTTCATCCATGAACCTGACCGGGGGGCTTGCTTCAACCAGGAGGGGAACAGGGCAAACAGGGTGAAGGGGAGGGCCAAGGCAAGGGCGAAACCGAGCATGCCAAGGGCTGGGGCGAGCCAGTTGCCGCTGGTGGTGGTTTCCACGAGCAACAGGCCAATGATGGGGGCGGTGCACGAGAAGGAGACGAGCACCAAGGTGAAGGCCATCAAGAAGATGGAGAGTTGGCCGCTGGTGGTGGAGGCTTTGCTATCGACGGCATTGGCCCACTTGTCGGGCAACTTTATCTCAAACCAACCGAAGAAGGACAGGGCAAAGGCGACCAACAGCACGAAGAGGAAGATGTTGAAAACCGCATTGGTTGACATGGCGTTCAGCGTGTCACTGCCAAAGATGGCGGTGACGAGAAGGCCCAAGGCTAAGTAGATGACGATGATGGAGATTCCGTAGGTGATGGCATCGCGGATGCCTTTCTTCTTGTCGTCTTTGGCTCGTTTTAGGAAGAAACTGACGGTCAGGGGGATGATGGGCCAGATGCAGGGCATCAGCACAGCCAACAGGCCGCCGACAAACCCCATGAGAAGGATGTATAGCAAGGAGCGGTTGCCAAAGTCGTTGCTGCCGCCAAGGGCTCTAAGTTCTTCCACCGACGATGACCAAAGGTCGGAGGAGGCATCGGGGACGGTGGCGGAAAGGCTGTCGGCTAATTGACTGGCGACACCGACGGTGTCTGCATTGTCGGTACCTATGGCCGTGGCAGGGTCTTCGGATGGGGTGGCTTCTGCTTCAGTGGCTTCAGGCTGGGTGGCTTCTGTGGCGACGGGGGTGGCTTCGGCTACTCCAGGACTTTTCCCGCTTTGCTTGAAGGGTACTTCGCTGGGGGGCATGCACATCTCGTCGTTGCAGGCGCCATATTCCAAGTAGCAGTCGATGTCGTAGTTGGGCTTCGTGAATTTGACTTTCTGCACAAATTGGCCTTTCTTCTCGAAGAAACGGAGTTTCATGCCGAACATCTCGTCAAACATCTCTGTGACTTTACCCACAGGTTGGAGTTTGCCGACGACTTCGGCACCGTCCATCTTTACAGAGTGGAAGGTGGCGGCAGTGGGGCCTTCGTCGCCGATGTCGGTGGAATAGACGTGCCATCCTGGGTCGATTTGGGCTTCGAAAACTATTTCTCCTTCACTGCCATTTCCCGTCTGGAGTCGCGCAGTAAAATGGACTGGATCCACCACTTGGGCTTGGACAGCCATGACAATCACAGTCAGCAATAATGAGTGCAATAATCTCTTCATCGTGGTAATATTCTTTTTAGATGATGTGGTAATATTCTTTTTGTGATGATTTTTAAGGTAGTCCGTGTTTTGACATGCAAAAATAATGCATTTTTTTGAAAATACACCAATATCCCTCAAAAAACACGTTCTTCACCTATTTCTCCCATCTTTCCCATCACTCCCATCTTTCCCATCACTCCCATCTATTCCTTCTATAGCCTCTATAGCCTCTATCTCTCCCCCCTCGCCATATACATCCCTCCAAGTATGAGCACTGTGCCGACAAGAAAATAAGGTGTGATGGGCTCATTTAGCAGCCACTGTGCAAAGATAATGGTGGTGATGGGGTTGAAATACACCCAGTTGGTCGTTTCCACAGGACCCAACTTCTTGATGACCAGGTTCCAGGCAAGGAAGCAGAGCAGCGAGGCCACACAACTGAGGAAAAGCAGGTTGGCAAGGATGTCGGCGCGGAGCAGGGTCGATAGGGTTGGCAAGTCGGGGAAAAAGAGATAATAGGGGAGGATGGTCACGATGCCGTAAAAAAATACCTTCCTTGTAATAAATAAGGTGGTATAGCGCTGGGCGGCTTGTTTGATGAGCAGCGAATAAAATGCCCAACTAATACAGGCCGAGAAAGCGAGTAGGTCGCCTAAAGGAGAGAGGTGGAGCACGAAATGACCATTGAGCACCACGATGGCCATGCCCAAACAGGCCATCAGCGATCCGCTTATCTGGCGATGTGTGAAATGCTCGTCGCGATAGACGAGGGCCATGGCAACCATCGTGAACAGTGGGCACGAACACACTATCAAGGAGGTGTTGGTGGCAGAGGTATAAAGCATGGCGGCGTTCTCGCCCAAGAAGTAGAGCGAACCGCCGGTCAGGCCGAGGCCGGCCATGATGAATTCATCGAGACGACTATGGCAAAATAGTTGAAGAGGTTTGTGGAGACGTCGATGCCAATACCATTCGAGAAAAAGCAATAGAAGATAGGCGATGATGAAGCGTAGCGTGAAGATTTGCGCAGGAGACAGGCCGTTGGTCAGCAGCAATTTGGTGAACACAAAAGTGCTCCCCCATATCGCGACAACAACAAACGCAATAAAATGATACAATAATCGATTGCTTCCTGACATATATAGGCCTGGGTAATGGGCAATTTCCGTGCAAAGATAGTGCAAAATTCCGATTAAGCGAGTAAATAGCAAATGAATTTGCTCCACCATCCAGAATTGAGAGAAGACTCTCCATGTCGTCATCTCGCCGTGTCGCCATCTCTCCGTGTCGTCATCTCTCCGTGTCGTCATCTCTCCGTGTCGTCATCTCGCCGTGTCGATATATCGATATATCGTTATCTCGATATATCTCGCCATCTCGCTATCTC
>CAMKSZ010000266.1 GCA_946415525.1 uncultured Prevotellaceae bacterium
ATTTCAACATATAATTACCATATAATTGACCATGAATTGATGCGCACAAAAATTTATGGATAATTCGTGGAAATTCGTGTTCTTTGAAATCAACTCCAAAACTTCAACTCTTTTCTATTTGTATTTGTCAATTAGTCCTTGGGCCTGCTCGTTGCCCATGTCACGCGCCTTCGCCAACAGTTCCAGGCCGGCTTTCTTGTTGCCTTGGTGGATGGTCGCCAACCCCTTGAGCATGTAGCCGTCGCTGTATTCGGGGTCGAGGGCGATGCACTGGTCAGCCGACTCGATGGCCTGTTTCGGCATTTTCAGGCGGATGAGGAGGTTGCTTTTCTCCGCCCAATAGAGCGGTTCTCCGGGCACCATGCGCGTTGCAATCTCGATGTCGATGAGCGCCTGCTGGAACTGTCGCGCCTTCACCTCACACTGTTCGCGCACATAATAGAAATCTGCGTTGTGGCGGCCCAACATCAGCGTGTCGTACTGGTTGTAGTCAGCCACTGCCAAGCGGTAGTCCCCTTTCTCCGCCCGTTCGCCGGCCCTGGCGTAGAAATAAGGGGCAGCCTCCGAGGTGTAGGGGCGCTTGAAGCCGTTGATGGCACTGTCGAGCAGCGCCACCGTCTCCTCTGCCGTACCGCCTAATTTCTTCTTGCACTGCGCCGCCTCGTAATAGAGTTCGGGGTTGCGGAGGTCTGTGGCGGTGAGGGCGATGAAGCGGTCGTAAGCCTGCTGGTATTCCTGTTTGGTGAAGAGGATTTGCGCCTGCAAGTGCTGGTAGAGCGGTTGCGGGTTGATGTCGTAAGCCTTCTGTGCCTCGTCGTAAGCCTTGTCGAGAGACCAGTCGGGGTAGGGCAGGCCCGACTTGTAAACCTCTTTTTGGTAGATAAGGCGGGCGTAACTGAAATGGGCGTCGTCCTTCTCCGTCGCATTCTTGATGGCAGCCTCCATGTCGCGGGCGGCAGCCGCGAAGTCGTTGTTCACCACATACCGTTGTGCCCTGGCGAAATAGCCATCCGCCATGTCGGGGAATTTGTTGAGGAACAGGTCCACCGTCCTCGCGTATTTGGTGGAGTCGGAAGTCTGTCCCGAGAGCATCAGCGCCACCCTTGCCTGTTCTTTGTCATCGGGGATGGCGGTGGGGATGCCCGTCCGCCTCAGCACTGGGTCGTTGAAGGAAAGGCCCGTCTGCTGGATGTCGGTGATGTATTTCACGTCGGTGGAGTGGTTGTCGGTGGTGTATTGCGAGTGCTGCACGAAACCAATCACCTGTCCGCCATCGTTCACCAAAGGACAACTCTGTGTGTTGTCGGGCAGTATCGACTTGATGACGTAGTAGGCATATTTGTCCATGAACGTCTCCACCTTGTCGATGCGCGTAGTGGAGATTTCCGGTTTCTTCACCGAGTAGCCCACGAGATAGACCGTGGCCCCTTCTGCGACGGCCGCCTGGGCGATGGGAGCGCCGGTGGTCTTGCCTGCGACGTGGAATTTCGCCACGTCGTAGATCTCGTTGGCACCGATGATGTAGTCCACGTCCAAGCGCTTGCCGGCAGCGTCGATGACCACCGCCTTGCTCGCCCCGTCGAACGACGACCAGTCGCTGACGGCCGTCCCGGCGTCATCGACGAACACGCCGTGCGATGAGGCCAACAGCGAACCGTCCGCCTTGAAGGTGGTGAGGGTGAACACCGACTTGCCCACGTTTTTCACTGGGGACGGTTGGGCGACGGTTGTCAAGGTAGCCAGCAAAAGCAGGCCGGTCATGAGGATTCCTCGTGTCGATTGATGTATTTTCATTCCTATTCTTGTCGTTTGGTTGGATATCGTTAGTTCTTGTTTCGCAGCAGTTCCTCTGCGTTTTTGATGGCCGCCTCCGAGATGTCGCTGCCGCTGAGCATCTGAGCGATTTCCGCCACGCGCTCGCTGTCGCCGAGGCGTCGCATCTGACTCACCGTGCCCTCGTCGGCCTCCTCCTTGAACACCTTGTAGTGGACGGCGCCGCGGGCGGCGATTTGCGGCAGGTGGGTGATGCTGATAACTTGTCGGTCGTTGTCGCCCATCTCCTGCATGATGCGCGCCATCATCTCCGCCACCTTGCCGCTGACGCCCGTGTCTATCTCGTCGAAGATGATGGTGGGCAGTTTCACCGCCCCGCTGATCATCGCCTTGAGCGAGAGCATCACGCGCGCGATTTCACCACCCGACGCCACCTGCGCCACCGGTTGAAGCGGCGTGCTGGTGTTGGCAGTGAAGAGGAACGCCACCTTGTCGTGGCCGTCGGCGGCGAGCGGTTTCTCCGTGACGGACACTTCAAATTGCACCTTCGGGATGCCGAGGGGCACGAGTCGCTGGCGCATCTCTTTCTCCACGGTGCGGGCGGCGGCTGTGCGGATGGCGGTGAGGTGCGCCGCTTTCTGTTGGCAGACCCCCTTCAGGGCCTTTTCGCGCTCCTCCAGTTCGCGAAGGGCGTCGTCGCCCCCGTCTATCTGGTTGAGTTGTTCTGCGAAGTCGTCTCTCAGACCGATGAGTTCCGCCACGGAAGCGACATGGAATTTCTGTTGCAGGCGGTAGATGGTGTCGAGCCGCTCGTTCACCTCCTCCATGCGTGCGGGGTCGAAGTCGATGCGCTCCGCCTGTCGGGAGATTTCGTTGGCGATGTCCTTCAGTTCGATAAAACTGCTGCCGAGGCGGTCGGTCGTCTCCGCGATGTCGGGCACGAGGTGCGCCACCGTCTCGACGCTGTGCGCCGCCGCCTTCAGGCGCTCCACCACGCCACCGTCGCCCGAGAGGATGTTGTCCGCCTCGAAGAGGGCGCTTTTGATTTCCTCCGCATGGGAGAGGATGCCATATTCCTGTTCCAGTTCCTCTTGTTCGCCATCGACGAGTTTCGCCTCGTCGAGTTCGTGGTGCTGGAAGCGGAGGAAGTCTTCGTTTTCCTTGTTCTTGGCGATGGTCTCGCGCATCTGTTCCAACTGGCGAGAGGCGGTGCGCAGTTCCTTGAACGACGCGGCATAGTCTGCCAATGCCTCGCTGTCGCCCGCGATGATATCCACCACGTTGAGTTGGAAGTCCTCCTTGTTGAGCAGCAGGTTTTGGTGCTGACTGTGGATGTCCACCAGTTGACTGCCCAATTCGCGGAGGGTGGTCAGCGCCACGGGAGAGTCGTTGACGAAGGCGCGGCTCTTGCCCGAACTGTTCACCTCCCTGCGGAGGATGCAGTCGTGGGCGTCGTAGTCGAGGTCGTTCTCTTTGAAAAAGTCCTCCATGCCGTATCTGCTGAGGTCGAAATGCGCCTCTATGACGCACCTGTCGCGCCCCGCCTTGATGGCCTTGCTGTCGGCACGTTGTCCGAGCAGCAGTCCGAGTGCGCCGAGGATGATGCTCTTGCCGGCACCGGTCTCGCCGGTGATGACGGAGAAGCCCCCCTCAAAGGCGATGTCGAGCACGTCGATGAGGGTGAAGTTCTTGATGTATAGTCGTTGTAGCATGATTCTTTGTTTCTATTGCTTGATTTTCTCCCAAGCGTTGTTTTGCGAGGCGTTGATGCCGAAGAGGATGTCATAGACCTTCTCTTTCTCGTTGGGCGTTCCCTTGCCCTTGTAGATGTTGGCCAACTCGTCCTTCTTGAAGTCGGTCCAGATTTGCGGGAGCATGCTCAAGGGCTTGTTCTCGTGGCATTTCTTGAGACATTCCTCCAAGGCGGTGGTCACGTTGGTGCGCCCCCTTTCCACGTTGGTTGCCATCTCGTCAAGTCCTTTGCGGTAGTAGTCGTATTGCAGTTGGCGGAAAGGTTCCATGCCGCCGTCGAGGTAGTCGTTGATGATGGCGAAGCGGTTGCGGTCGTTGTCGAAGGCCTTCCACCCCGGGAAACCGAGGTTCTGGGCGTTGTTCACCAAGTACATGCACCGTTGCAGCACGTCGTCGCCTCCCTTGGGGGCGAAAGTGTCGAGGTCGAGTCCGATGATGAGGTAGGCGTAGTAGGCGATGAGGGCGACGAGTTGGTTGTCGATGTTCTCCTCGTTGAACTCCAGTTGGTCGAACTGCGCGAACTCGAAGTTGAAGTCGTTGTCTTTGTTGTTGTAGAGCGTCGTGGTGTAGGCGGAGTTATAGACGGGCCGGTTGGCCTGGATGAGGGCGTTGCAGGTGAACGTGTTGCTCGACGCGTCGTATTTGGTCACCGTGATGTTGAAGTTGCACACGATGCGCTCGTTGCGTTGGAACTGCAAGTTGGTCCACTGCTTGTCGTTGATGAACTGCTCCAGTGTCTGTTGCAGGTTTTCGAATACGCTTTTGTCGGTGCCCTGTATCTGGTTGGAGTTGATGGTGACTTTCGCCTGCAGTTCTTGTGCTGAGGCGCTGACGGCGGTGAAAGCCCAGATGAGGATGGCCAAAAACTTTTTCATGTCTCGTTGCTTTGTTATATAGACCGCAAAAGTAAGAAAAATAGCCGCAATATCCCCACATTTCAGAATAATTAACTTTGGAACGGGCTTGCAGAAGTGGATTCAACATGTAATTGACATGGAATTTT
>CAMKSZ010000267.1 GCA_946415525.1 uncultured Prevotellaceae bacterium
GTTCTTCTTTTGCATGTTTTGGTGAATTTTTGTTGCAAAGATAGTGCAAACCGAGCGGAAAGCAAAGCAAAAGACGAAGTTTTTGCTTTCTTTCCCGAGGTGCAGCCTATCTTCGCTGCAAGCAAAGTAGGGTAAAATTCAAATATCGAGCATCTTTGTCATAGACGAATGTCTGTTCTTCACTCGATACCAATCATTTTGTGGGTTTGCAGCGAGAGGTGCCATTGCGGATGCTCCTTGATGTACGCCACGCACTGGGCAGTCAATTGGCGGTTGACGATAGGGTCGCCGGTGTCGCAGGGTTGGAGGCAGAGGTAAGTGTTGCCGACAATGGTGTTGGGGCATTCTGGGAGATGGATGCCGTCGAAGACCACTTTCACCTCGTCCGCCCGGTGGATGACGATGGGCAGGGGATGGTCAACGAAACAGCCCTTGGGGGATAGTGTCACCCAATCGACCCCTTCGGCAATGGCGTGGGTGCCGTTGGTCTCCATCGCAACGAACAATCCCGCTTCGTGCAACCTCTCCACCAGGTGAGCATCGACTTGCAGCGAAGGTTCTCCTCCTGTGAGCACCACGAAACCACAGTGCTTCCAAGGAGCAATGGCGTCGATGATTTCGTCGGCTGTCATCGGGCGAAAGGCCGTGAAGTCTGTGTCGCAGAAAGGGCAACGCAGGTTGCAGCCGCTGAAACGTATGAACACGGCAGCCCTCCCCGTGTGGCGTCCTTCGCCTTGCAGGGAATAGAAAATGTTGTTGATACGGTATGTCTTGCCCATCAGCAGCCTATAGGAGGAATTTCGCGTCGATGGGGAAATGGTCGTCGTAAGCCTGTGCAATGTTGCCGCCCGACTCCTCGACGATGGCGCGGTAGCACTCTGGGAATTGCTCCACCACCCAAGCGGCGATGTTCTCAGCCGTGGGGTTGAAGGGAAGCAGTTCGTTGAAATTGCCATGGTCGAGATAGCCCGCGATGGCCTTCTTCACGTGCTTGAAATCTTCCACCATCCCCTGCGGGTTCAGTTCCTGGGAGGCCAGATAGACGGTGATAATCCAATTATGCCCATGCAGCATACTGCATTTGCTTGGGTAGGGCAGTGTCAACCGATGGCAGCCAGCCACTTCCATTCTTTTTGAGATACAATACACCATGGGCAGCCTATTTTCGTGAGACGGTGCAAAGGAAAAAAGCTGCCACAATATGGGTGGTTAGGGAAAAAATATTAGTCATTTTTTCAGTATTTTTATGAATTGGGCTGCAAAGTTACGCATTTTCCCCGACCGTTCCAAATCTTTGGTGCTAAAAATCAGCACTTTCGTATGGGTGGGCAGTCGTTGCACCGTTGTCGCATGGATTTGTCTCGGTGTCAAAACTTGTCCATAACGACCCCGCTGAGGTCGATGTCGGCGTTTTTCACATCGATGGGTGAGCCAGCGTCCAGCAGGCAGTTTTCGAACGTGATGGCACCCCTTGGGATGGGCTGTTCGTCGAAACCATGGATGATGCCTCCGTGTTCGGCGTGGGCACGAATGTTGCGCAAGCGAATGTTGCGAAGGGAGGTGCGTGGCGAGTAAGGCTGTTCGTCGGCACCCTTCATGCGCCACGTCATGTTGATTTCCATAACGTTGCGTGCTTGCGCGATGTCGATGTCCTCGAAGAGGATGTTCTCCACGATGCCGCCCCGCGACGGTTGGCTTTTCAGTCGGATGGGGTTCCAATTCTCTCCAGCCATGTCGCAATGCCGTACTGTCACGTTGCGAACGTCGCCGCTCACCTCGCTTCCGATGGCCACCCCGCCATGTCCATAATCGAAATGGCAGTTTTCGACGAGGATGTCCTGCGATGCCTTGTTCACCCGTCGTCCGTCGGTGTCACGTCCACTTTTGATGGAGATGCAGTCGTCATAAGCGCGGATGTGCGTGTTGCGCACCGTCACGCCGGTCGAAGAGTCGATGTCGATGCCGTCGCTGCTGGGGATGTAGTCCTCGACGTTGATGTCGATGCCATCGACGGTGAACCCGTCAGTAAAGAGGATGTGCAGGCACCAGAAAGCCTGGTTGAGGATGTGAACGCCGCTGATGGTGCCACCGTCGCAGTGGTCGAAGCAGATGGTCTTGGGGCGTCCGGCGAACGCCACCCGCTGATTTTTCCACATTAGGCCTTGTGCGTCGATGGTTCCCTCTCCCGTCAGGCGGCATCCCTCGTTGTGGTTGAAGTTGAGCAAGGCGGCACGCGCTTTCCGCATCCGTCCTTCCCATCGGGTGTCGATGATGGGGTAGAGCGTGGTATCGACGATGCTCACTAACGTCGCCCCCTTTTCGAGATGCAGGTCAACGCCGCGAGGAAAGAAGAGGGCCCCCGTCTTGTGCCGGCCCTTTTTCACTACCACGGTGCCGCCGCCCTCGCTGTGTGCGCGGTCGATGGCCGTCTGGATGTTCTTGTATTTGTGTGCGTTGTAGGCGACGGTGCGTTTCTTGACGACGATGAAGCGCGACCCCCACGCAGGGAAGGTGAGGCGCACACGCGTCTTGTTGTCCACGACGGTGAAGGGTAGCGGCTTCGTCTCGCCTGTCGAAGCGTCCCACAGTTGTGTTTCGCCCATGCAGTCGAGGTCGAGGGTGACGGTCTCCTCAGCACCTCTTTGGTTGAGGATGAAGAAAATCTTGGCATTGTCGGTCTGTCGGGCGCAATAGGCGATGCTGTCCGCCCGTCCTTCTGCCACCTCCATTTCACGCGTGGGCAGATAAGCCTCCATGTCGGGCGTCCAGACGCTGTCGGCCACGAGCAAGGCATCACTGAGCGGTTCGATGGGGCGTGTCTGTGTCAGTGTGGTGGCGAAGGTGGTCTTCGGCGTGTCGCCCATGTAGATGATTTTCCCCCCACGGGCGGCAAATTCCTGTATTTTTGTCCATGCCGCCTCGCGGATAGCCTCCGTGGTAGGGATGACAAGCGTGGTGTAAGCCTGTCCGCTGCGGTTGACGAGAGCGCCGTTGCGAGGTGTTGTCGCTTCGATGATACCGTCGTCGGTGATGAAGTCGTAGTCGTATTGATGGGCTGTCAGCAGGTGGGCGGCAGCCTTCATGAAGTCGTTGGCGCGGTTGTTGCCCAACCACAATGTGGGAATGGGGGCATAGACGGCGACGCGGGCGGTGGGCCTGCCTTGTGAGAGGAGGTAGCCCGCGCGGTTGACATAGTCGTTGAGTGCCTTCATGCCAGGTTCGGCCATATATCCGCGTGCACCTTTTTTGCTCGCCCAGAACATGAATTCAAAAAAGTTGATGCCACGTGCCATTTGGTAATCGACGATGTATTTCGCCGATGCCGTGGTGAGAGGTTTGCTGAAAGCCGCAAAACTCTCGCTGAAGGCCCGCTGCCGTCCATAGACATGGGCTGTGGAGGACGCTAACCGAGGAAATTCAGTGGTGCTGCCATACCATATCTGCGACCAGATGACATCGATGCCCGGCACCTGTACGCGACTGAGGCAGCGGAAGGGGTCGCCCTCCATCTTCACGCACCAGGGAAGTACGTCGTCCTTGTCCATGTGGGTGATGTGGCTCACGCGGTTGGCGTCGCACCAGTCGGCCTGCGCCTTGAAAAAGCGGTCGGCAAAGAGGCGGCTCCACACGTCCCAGTAGTCGGCCTTTACGCGTCGCTCCGTGTCGCTGAGGGCGTCGCTGTGCACCGACATGCGGTCGCTTTTGACAAGCGCCTTGAACCAATGGGCGGGGTCGTATCCTTTTTCTCGTTTGAACACGTCGAGGATATCGGTGGTCCAGGGCACACGCTGGAAGGCAGGCTCGTCACCGCGGAAGCCGAGTACGGTGGTGCCGAGGTGATGCCCCAATGCCTTGCGGTATTCCTCGTGAGTCCATGCGATGAATTGTGCGACAGCGGCGGGGTCGAGATAATCACAGAGAGAGTTGTTTTCGTCCTTTCCGCCGGTGGGATTGTTGACACAACGCGTCTGCGACGACCTGCGGACGGCTTTCACCGTGTCGCCATCGGCCACCAGTGCCTGCATGCAGCGTTCGGGGCGCTCTTTCGAGAACTTGCCGCCCGCCATGCCGCTGGGGTATTTCCCTTCGTCGATGATCCACATACGCATGCCCCGTCGTTCCACGGAGTCGGCCATCATTCGTATGTTCGCGAACCATTTCGGGCTGAGGTATTCCGTGCCCATGTGGTAGCCGGGTTCGATAATTACGTTGCGGAAACCCTTAGCCTGGATTTCGGCAAGGTCATTGCCGATGACTTCAGGCGAGATTTCCCCGTCCCATCCGAGGATGACGTGGCTGCACATCTCGGCTGGTGGGGTTTTGAATCCTTTTTCCATTTGTGCCTTAGCCGTGGCGACGATGGTCAAGAGGATGATGAGAGCGATGTTCTTTTTCATGGGAAGTAGTTTGTTTGTAGTTGACGGGCGAAAAGCAAGGGTGGTCCAATTATGGACAAATCAAGTATTCTGTCATGGC
>CAMKSZ010000268.1 GCA_946415525.1 uncultured Prevotellaceae bacterium
TGCCGTTAGATAATTAAGGAATAGGAGGAAATTAATATGTATATACCACCCTTTACAATAAGTGCGAACGCCATTAACCTGATAGCAGAAATCTCCGGACAGATAGAACGGTATGCCATCCGACTTGAGCAAGAAGAAGGATTGAGGCTGCGCAAAGCCAATCGCATCAAAACCATCCACTCTTCGTTAGCCATAGAAGGCAACACGTTGAGTGAAGATGAAGTGCGTGACATTCTCGACGGGAAAACCATAGTGGCACCTCTCAAGCAAATACAGGAGGTGAAGAACGCCATTAATACCTATGAACTATATCCGAAACTGAATCCTTACAACGTCAAGGACCTGCTGAAAGCCCACGGCGTTATGATGCAAGCATTAGTGGATGATGCAGGGCACTTCCGACGTTCTGGAGTGGGTGTGTTTTCTGAAAAGGGGCTCGTTCACATGGCTCCCCCCGCAGACCGTGTCCCCATATTAATGAATGATTTGTTCGATTGGTTGAAATCGGCAAAGGACCATCTTCTCATTCGCAGTTGTGTGTTTCACTACGAATTTGAGTTCATTCATCCCTTCATCGATGGCAATGGCAGAATGGGCCGCTTGTGGCAGTCGCTTATATTGGGCAAACTGCATCCCTTATTTGAACATCTGCCAGTGGAGAACATGGTATATGCCAATCAACAAGCATATTACAATGCCATCACCGCAAGTACGAATGCAGGACAATCGGGACCGTTCATCGATTTCATGCTGAACGAGATATACAAGACATTGAAAGATCGTCAGGGCGAGGAATTGCCTATGGCAGATGCAAATCCAATCGACAGGGAGTTCGGTATAAAGTTCGGTTCGGAGTTCGGTATAAAGTTCGGTATAAAGTTCGGTATAAACGAAAAGCGCCTTCTCCTTTTGCTTAATTCCAACCCCTCGCTCACAGCCTCCGACATAGCCGAGCAAATTGGGATGACGCAGCGGGGTGCTGAGAAAATGATGAAAAAACTTAAAGATGCTGGTGTTCTAATCAGGCAGGGAAGCAGAAAGAACGGATTGTGGATGATTAATAAAGACTAAGGTTTATGTCAGCATACAACGAAGACCATTACGAGCAGACGTTGATAGAGTTGTTTTCCGCACGACTGGAATACGACTACCAAAGCGGCTACGAGATACAGAACGACTACACGGAGAAGGACTATTACTGCCCCGTGTATCTCGGGCGGCTGCGGGCGATGCTCCGGCAGTTGAACAGGGCGTTGCCGCAGACCGCCTTGGATGAAGCGGAGCGCAAACTGCTCCACATCGAGGCGGGCAACATGGTGCAGAACAACGAGTTGTTCATGGACTACCTGCAGCACGGCATCGAGGTGACCTTCCACGATGGGAAGGAGTTGAAAAACGACATCGTGTATCTGGTTGACTACAAGAACGCCGACAGGAACGACTTCTTGTTGGTGAACCAATGGACGTACATCGAGAAGTCGAAAAAGCGTGCCGACCTCATCCTGTTTCTCAATGGCCTGCCCGTGGTGCTGATGGAACTGAAGTCGCCTTCGCGCGAGGAGACGGACGCCAGTGCCGCCTACCGCCAACTGAAGAACTACATGAAGGAGATTCCGACGATGTTCACCTACAACGTGTTCTGCGTGATGAGCGACATGGCGGAGTCGAAAGCCGGCACCATCACATCGAGCGAAGACCGCTATATGCAGTGGAAGTCGAAGGACGGCGTGTATGAAAGCACGGAGGTGGTGGATTATGACGTGTTCTTCGAAGGGATGTTCCGCAAGGAGCGGTTGATAGACATCATCAAGAACTTCGTCTGCTACTGCAAGGACGAGGGCAAGGACTACAAGATTTTGGCGGGCTACCACCAATACTTCGCCGTGAACAAAGCCATCCAGCGCACACGGAACGCCGTGACGGGCGACGGCAAAATCGGCGTCTTTTGGCACACGCAAGGCAGCGGCAAAAGCCTTTCGATGGTGTTCTACGCCCACCTGCTGCAATCGGCGGTATCGCAACCCACCATCATCGTCATCACCGACCGCAACGACCTCGACAACCAACTCTACGGGCAGTTTGCCAAATGCAAGGACTTCCTGCGGCAAGTGCCCGTACAGGCCACCACACGCCAACATCTGCGGGAATTGTTGGAGGGACGCACCGCCAACGGCATCATCTTTACGACGATGCAGAAATTCGAGGAGTATGACGCGCCGCTGTCCGAGCGCAGGAACATCATCGTGATGAGCGACGAGGCACACCGTGGACAATATGGTTTCGAGGAGAAGGTGAATCCCGAAACGGGCAAGATCAGCGTGGGCACCGCCCGACTGATTCACGACTCCCTCCCCCATGCCTCGTTTATCGGTTTCACCGGCACGCCCATCGCCCTGAAGGACAGGAACACCATCGAGGTTTTCGGCGACTGCATCGACGTTTACGACATGACGCAAAGCGTGCTCGACCACGCCACCGTGCCGGTCTATTACGAGAGCCGCGTCATCAACCTGAAACTGGACGACGAGACCCTGCGACTCATCGACAAGGAGTATGAGCAGTTGGAAATCGAGGGCGCCGACAGTCTGCAGATAGAGAAGAGCAAACACGACTTGTCGCATCTCGAAGAACTGTTGGGTGCCGACAGCACCATCGACTCTTTGGTGCAGGACATCCTCTACCACTATGAGAACTACCGCGAACAGGAGTTGACGGGCAAGGCGATGATAGTGGCCTACAGCCGACCCATTGCCATCAAGATATACAAGCGGTTGCTGGCACTGCGCCCGGAGTGGACCGAGAAGGTGAAGTGCGTGATGACCAGCGGCAACAACGACCCCGAGGATTGGCGCGACATCATCGGCAACAAGCAGTATAAGCAGGAGTTGGCGAAGAAGTTCAAGGACGACAACGACCCGATGAAAATCGCCATCGTAGTAGATATGTGGCTGACAGGCTTCGACGTGCCGTCGATGGCGACGATGTATGTCTTCAAGCCGATGAGCGGCCATAACCTGATGCAAGCCATCGCCCGGGTGAACCGCGTTTTCAAAGGCAAGAATGGCGGACTGGTGGTGGACTACATCGGCATCGCCCAGGCGTTGAAACAGGCGATGAAGTTTTATAGCACCAACGACCGCAAGAAGTTTGGCGACCCTGACATCAAGACGACGGCCATGAAGAAATTCCAGGAGGAACTGGAAATCTGCCGCGACCTGATGCACGGCTTTGACTATTCCTCCTTCAAGGATGCTTCCGACCTGAAACGCGCCGAACTCATCAAGGGGGGCACCAACTTCCTGATGGCGGTGGATAAGCAGAAACAGAAGGCGGACTACATGAAGCACGCCACACTGCTACAACAGAGCATCACGCTTTGCCGTAGTCTGCTGAATGAAGCACAACGCTGGGAGAGCGCCTTCTTTGAGACCGTGCGCGTGATGCTGACAAGACTCGGCGGCAAGGGCAAGATGACGAAGAAGGACATCGACCAGCGCATCCGCGAACTGATGAAGCAGAGCGTGAAGAGTGCCGGCGTCATTCCTTTGTTTGGGCCTCAGAATGGGGAGGAGTTCTCATTGAACGACCCTGCCTTCCTCGAAGAGTTGGCGAAGATGAAAGAGAAGAACATCTCCATCCAAATACTGGAAAACCTGTTGAAAGACAAGGTGAGGGCATTCCAGCATAAGAACATTGTGCAGAGCGAGAAGTTCTCTGAACTACTGAACAATGCCCTGAGCAACTACCTGAAGGGAATGCTCACCAACGAGGAAGTGATTCAAGAACTGCTAAAGTTGGCTTCGCAAATCAAGGAAACGGAACAGCAGGGCAACGACTTAGGCTTGACCGACGAGGAGAAGGCGTTTTATGACGCCCTGACTCGTCCGCAGGCTGTGAAGGACATCTATGAGAATGACGAATTGGTGGCAATGACCAAAGAACTAACCGAGATGCTCCGCAAGAACCGAACCATCGACTGGCAGCACAAGGAGTCGGCCCGTGCGGGCATGCGGAAAATGGTGAAGCGCCTTTTGAAGAGATACAATTATCCGCCAGAGGAAGCGGAGCACGCCCTCGACATCGTGCTGAAGCAATGTGAGGAATGGACCGACGACGAGGAATATGCAGTTGTTGGGCCGGAGACACCGAAGATACAGATGTATCCGCAGATAGAGGAAGAGGGTGGATCAATGATGGCAGCGGAAAAACATTTTTGAGAGGAGATTGGGAGTTTTTTTTAGGAGTTTGGGAGTTAAGGAGTTTGGGAGTTAAGACATTACTCTTGATTGCAACAGGGGGAACATATAACAACAAAAAGGAACATATAACAACAAAAAGGAACATATAACAACAAAAAGGAACATATAATTACCATATAATTGTCCATGAATGGGTGCGCACGGCTCCCCTCCCCTTAATTTAAGGGGAGGGGCTGGGGGTGGGGTTG
>CAMKSZ010000269.1 GCA_946415525.1 uncultured Prevotellaceae bacterium
CCCTTTTGATATTTCGATGGCGGAGTCCCAAAAAATTGCTTGAAGCACCGACTAAAGTACAGTGAGTCGGTGAAACCTACTTTATAGGCTACCTCGGCCACGGTAATCATTTCCCCGCTTCGAAGCAGTTCGGCGGCACGCTTCATCCGTTGTATGCGGATGTAGTCCTTCGGGGTCTTGCCGGTCACTTCCATCATCTTGCTGTAGAATTGCGATCGGCCGTAGCCTGTGCATTGCACAAGGTCATCGACAGTGAAATTGGGATTGCTCATCTCATGGGCAATCTTGATGTCCACGATGTCGCGAAATTTCCTGTCACGCTCGCTGGTGAGCAAGGGGGCTGGGCTTTGTTCTTGCGTGGGTGCGCTGGCGGGGGCGGCGGTTTCTGGCTTGGCGTGGGTGGGGGCTTCGCTTTGGGGGGTGTAGGCTGCTCGCAGGTGGTCGCGCTGCTGGATGAGTGCAATGCTCTTGCCGATGAGCAAGGCGGGACTAAAGGGTTTGGGGATATAGGCGTCGGCGCCGAAGCGGATGCCTTCGAGTTGTTTCTCTACAGTGGTGATGGCTGAGAGAAGGATGAAGGGAAGGTCGAAAATGGTGTCGTTGTTCCTGACGTGCTTGAGCAGTTCAATGCCGTCCATCACTGGCATGCGGATGTCGCTCACTACGAGGTCGATGTCTTGGCCGTCGCCGATGAGTGTCAGGGCTTCGGCGCCGTCTTGGGCGGTGACGATGCGGAAATAGGGGGCTAACTCATTGCGGATGAACTCGCGCACGTCGGCGTCGTCTTCTACGATGAGCACGGTACGGTCGTTTAGGGGGGATGGGGTCAGTTCCTTGTAGTTGGACATGAGTGCATCGTGGTGCTCGTCGGACTCGATGAACTCGCCTGCCTTGGCAAAGTCTTCAGGGGCGTAGGTGTCGGCAGAAAGGGGGAGCGTCACCACGAAGACGCTGCCGCCGGAGGGATTGTCTTCATAGTGGAGGGTGCCGTGGTGGACTTTCACCAACTGTGAGGTGAAATGTAGCCCGATGCCCATGCTGTCGGCGACCATGTTGGTTTGCATGAAACGGGTGAACAGTTGTCCTTGTTTCTCCTTGGGAACGCCAATGCCTGTGTCTTCTACCCTGATGACGAGATGGCTGGTTCCTTTTTTCACGCGCACGGTGACATCGCCCTTTCGGGGGGTGTATTTGAAGGCATTGCTGAGTAGGTTGTAGATGATCTTGTCGAGGAAACTCCTATCTACGTACATCTCTTCATGGGGGGCATAGGGGATGAACTGGAGATTCATCTCCTTGTTGTGGGCGATGTCGCCAAAGCCCATCGTGAGAGTTCGTAAAAACTTGATGACGTCGGTCTGCTGCAAACGGAGGGTAAGGCGTCCATGCTCATGCTTGTCAACTTCGAGCAGTTGGTTCACCAACCGCATGAGGCGATGGGTGCTGCGGCCCATATTGGCGATGGGCTGACGGAGGGCGGCGGGCAGGTCGCCGGCTTTCTTGATACGTTCCATCGACCCCTGGATGAGGGTGAGGGGGGTGCGGAACTCATGACTGACATCCATGAAGAAACGGTGCTTGAAGTCGGCCATTTCCTTGTCGAGCCGGATGCGGTTGCGCATGGAATAGGTAATGAGCAGCAGGCGGGCGACATACCAGACAAGGGCGCCGATGGCGGCGAGGTAGATGAGCCATGCCCACCAGGTGTTCCACCATGGCTGACTGATGATGACCTGAAGGGTGGCTTCTTCACTGCCGTCGGAGCGGCGGAGGTGGAAGGTGTAGGTGCCGGGCTCGAGGTCTTTATAGACGGCTTCGTTGCTGCGGATGGGCTGGCTCCAATCTCGGTCGGCTCCTTCGAGCCAATACACGTATTCTGTGTTGTGGGGATAGTCAAAGTGGAGGTCGGAGAAACGGAAGGTGAGTGAGTTCTCTCGATGGCTGAGACGTAGTTGGCCTTCGGCAATGCTTTCACGGTAGGGGGTGCCGTTCACCAAAAGGCTGGTGATGGCAAGGTGTCCTCCATTCTTCTTGTGGGGCTGCACTTGGTTGGGGTTGAAGCAGACAACGCCGTTGTTGGTGCCGAAGACAAGGGTGCCGTCGGCAAGTTGGCAGGAGGAGTTCTCACTATACACGTCGCCCAATTTGTCGGCGGAGAGGTAGTAGGTGGCAAACTGCATCGTCTGGGGGTCGAGCCTCGACAGACCGTAGTGGGTGCCTATCCACAACAGGCCTTCCTTGTCGGCCACTATGCTGTTCACCGTGTTGTCGGCAAGGCCTTGGCTGGTGGTGAAGTTGTCGAATGTGAGATGCTCTATGTCGCTGGTGTTCCCGACGCGGTAGAGGCCGCCGCCGGCGGAGGCGAGCCACACGGTGCCGGAACGGTCTTCAAAAACGTCGCGTATCTCGAAATAGCCGAGGTGACTGTTGTCGGCAGTATAGTGGCGGTAGGCGGCAGGGTCGTTCTGCAATTGGTCGGGGTCGAAGACGACAATGCCGTTGCCACAACCGGCAAAGATGTGCCCTGAACGGGTCTCGATGAGGGCGGTGATGTTGCGAACAAGGGGAAGGTCGGCCAAAAAGCGCTTGAAACGGTAGGTGCCGTCTGACTGGGGGAGGGCAAGGCACAAAGCGCCTGTGTTGACGCCTATCCACACGCGACCCTTGCGGTCGCACAGGATGTCGAACACTTTGCCCCTGGCGAGCGAGGTGGGGTCGCCGGCGTCGTTGGCGTAATGGTGCCCATCGACGTAGATGCCATTGCTGCGGGTGCCGGCCCAAAGATGTCCTTGTCGGTCGGTGCATACTGAAAGTAGGTCGTCGCTGATACGAAGGGGGGAGGGCTGTAGTTGGCCATCGACAAGCAAATAGGAGTCTCCCATGAAGTTGCCTGCCCAGACTCTCCCGTCGGAAGTTTGACGGAGTGAGCGGAAGAGGTTGGCGTAGTCAGGCGATAGGCTGTTGGTGGCTGTCAAACGTTGCACGCTGCGGGGCATGGGGGTGGCTACGCTGATGCCCATGTTTTCTTGTGAGAGCCAGATGTTGCCGGATTGGTCAATCATCATGCCGTATAGGTAGTCTGACTGGATGGGGGGCTGCCCGCCCTTGCGTGGCGAATGGTGAACTAAGGTGTTGGAGGTGGGGTCGAAGACGAAGAGGCCGTTGCCTAAGGTCGAAATCCAAATGTTGCCTTCGTGGTCGGTGAGCACGCTGTAGGGGGCGACGCCTCGCTTGCTGAGCAACTTGCCGTCGAGGATGGGGAAGGTGTAGGTCTTGTTGCGATGGGTGTCGAAATAGTGGATGACGACAGATTTGTCGGCAACGTAGTAGCAACCGGTGTTGTCGCGCTTGACGGTCGCGCCGGGTACCTGTAGGTCGGCGATGCCGACTTGGTGCCGGCGGGTGTCGAGACGATAGGTGAGGTATTCGGTGAAGATAAGCAATTCACTGTCGAGTGGCACTAAACCGCGGATGAAATTGCCGTCTTTCCATTTGGGCCAATCGGTAACGTCGGTGACAAGTTTTCCGTCTGGACTGGCGTGCATGATGTGATGGTCGGTGGTGGCGAAATAGGGGGTGCCGGCTTGTTGGGCCATTTGCACGAAACCGGTTTGCTCGTTCACGGGCATGAACTTTCCGCCTGATTTCATATACAGGCCTTCTTGGGTGCCTATCCACACTCGCTGCCGACTGTCGGCTTCTACAAAATGGACGTCATTGGAGCGCAGAAGGCCGTTTCCCTTGTTGTACTCGCGGCTGCTGACCTTCCCGTTGTGGTAGTTCACTTCGATACAACCGCTGTAGTCGTACCATAGCCAGGTCGAACTGTCGGGCAGGAAGACGCAGTCGCAATAGTTCTTGTGGTTCTTGCCGTCGGGGATGAAGGCGACAAACTGCTGGCGGTGGGTGTCGTAGCAACTGTATTGCTCGCCTTGAAGGCGGATGAATAGCAGGCCGTTGGGGTTCTGGTGGAGTTCGCGCACACGGTTGCTCAAAAGCAGCGAGTCGTTGCCTTGGGATTCGTGGCGGTGGATGTCAAATGAATAGCCGTCATAGCGGCACAACCCGTCGGAGGTGGCCATCCAGACATAGCCCTGTGGGTCTTGTACCATGTTGATGATGTAGTTGCTGGGCAGACCGTCGTCCGTGTCAAGGGTATGGTGCTTGAGCGGTATTTGGCACCAGGACTCTACTCCCAACAAGAAGAGTGCCATGGCTAATATTCTTTTCATAAAGTATAAGTTCAGTTTTATGTGCAAAAATAGCATTTTCGGACATAATTACCAACAAATTGGACGTTATATCATGATGATGGTTGGTTTTTTTGTAGTATCTTTGTAAACAAACTCAAAATCTATGAAAATAAATCTTTTGTTATTTGCCTTTTCCATGGCAGTGGTTTCTTTGTCGGCTCAGGAGACGGTCGATGAAAGTCTTGCTCGGCA
>CAMKSZ010000270.1 GCA_946415525.1 uncultured Prevotellaceae bacterium
GCCGTGCGCACAAGTCTATTGTCTAAACTCCCAAACTCCTTAACTCCCAAACTCCTTAGAAATAATCTCCTTAACTCCCAAACTCCTTAGAAATAATCTCCTTAACGATGTTCGCAGAAGAGTCCCACGACCCTCCCCAAATGTTAAATTTTGAAATTTTGATGTTAAAAATTTGCTTTTTTCTCACAAGTCGTATATATTTGCAACATGTTTTTTGATTTCGATGTTTCGAAATCGTCCCTCGAGGTTGGTAGCTTCCTGCACCAACCTCTTTTCGTGCCTTGCCATGTAGGGAAAGTCCCTATTTTGGGAGCATATTCTCCACAAAGTAGCAAAAAAGGCACTAAAAAGTTGCTTTTTTGAAATGTTATGCCTATTTTTGCCACGCCAATAAGCCGTCGGCGGTTCCCAATGCCCCTATGACGGCGTTGACTGCTATGCCCGATGACGAAATCGGGCTTACCATAACAAAAACTGCCCATGATGCGAAATCTAATATTATTTCTTATGACATTCGTCTCCTTCGAGACATTTGCCCAGAATATTTATCATCCCCAACAATTCGGAGCCGTCGGCGACGGCAAGGCCAACGATGCGGCAGCCATCCAGCAAGCCATCGACCGCTGCTCTGCCGAGGGCGGCGGCACCATCGTGCTCGACAACGGCCACACCTACCTCGCCGGTCCCATCCGACTGAAGTCCAATGTCGAACTCCATCTGGAGCCGACGGCGGTGCTGCTCGCCCATCCCGACGAAAGCCTCTACCGTCTCAGTGCCTTTGGCGCCAACGAGGGAGAGGGCATGATGTGGCTCTATGCCGACGGAGCCGACAATGTAGCCATCACCGGAAAGGGCACCATCGACGGCAACGGCGTCGCCTTCATGGGCGCCGAACTCGACGACTCCTACGAGTTGAAGCCCGTCACCACCTTCGACCCCCGTCCGCATGTGCTCACCCTCACCGATGTGCGCCACCTCACCGTGCGCGACGTCACCATCCGCGAAGGGGCATACTGGACCCTGCACCTCGTAGGGTGCGACGGAGCCGTCATCGACGGCATCAACCTGCTCAACAACCTGAAGATACGCAACGGCGACGGCATCGACATCGACCATTCCCGCAACGTGCGCATTGCCAACTGCCACATCACCAGCGGCGACGACTGCATCTGTCTGAAAAACCGCCGCGAGACCGAGAGATACGGTTCGTGCCACGACATCGTGGTGACCAACTGCGTGATGACCAGTCGCTCGTGCGCCATCAAAATCGGCAGCGAGAACATGGACTCCATCTACAACGTGCTCTTCGACAACTGCATCATCCGCGCCTCCAACCGCGGGTTGGGCATCCAGAACCGCGACGAAGGCACCGTCACCGATGTCGTCTTCTCCAATATCATGCTCGACTGCCAACTCTGGTCCGACGTGTGGTGGGGGAAGGCCGAACCCATCTACGTCACTTCCTACCCCCGTGCCAACGGCAACCACAAGGATGCCAACTGGCGCTTCCCCAAAGGGCAGGTGGAAGGGCGCTGCGGCGAGGTGTCGCGCATCTGGTTCAACAACATCCAAGCCACCTCCGAGAACGGTTGCTTCATCGGCGGCGACACGGCAGAAAAGGTTCACCACATCTATTTCAACAACGTCAACCTCTTTCTGCACAAGACCACCCCATACGAGGGAGGCGTCTATGACAAGCGCCCCTGCAAGGGAGAGGGTTTCGTCAAGGGGAAGGTCTATGGCGTCTATGTTGACACCGCTTCCAGCATCTTCATCGACGGCCTCCATGTCGAGTCCAAAGGCTTCCCCAACTTCGGCGGCGTGGGCAAGACAAGCCACACCAAGCAGGTGGTGCTCACCAAGGTTTTCCTCGACGGCGAACGCTATCTACTCGGAACGAATGACGACGACAAATAAGGCAGCCGACAATGACTGTCCTGCAAAATAGTTTCTTTTCACTAATTCATAATAACCTAAAAACTATGCTAAAGTTACGATTCTTCAATTCCAGGAGGCTCACGAAGGCTTTGCTCTCGGCGGCCCTCTTGGCGTGCTGCACGGTGGCCCTCGCCCAAAACGTGGTCACCGGAGTCATCACCGACGACAAAGGCGAACCGCTTATCGGCGTCACCGTCAGGGAGGCAGGCACCCAGAACGGTGCCGTCACCGACATCGACGGGCGCTACAGACTCAACGTGAAGCCAGGCGCTAAACTCGAAGTGAGTTATATCGGCTATGAGCCCGTCACCATCAGCGCCGGACAGAGCGTCACCCTCAAGGAAGACAACACCACACTCAACGAGGTCGTCGTTGTCGGCTACGGCACCATGCGCCGCAAGGACGTCACCAGTTCCATCACCACGGTGCAGGCAAAAGACCTCAACAAGGGTGTCTTCTCCGACCCCGCCTCCATGCTCCAGGGCAAGGTGGCAGGTCTTACCGTCACCACTTCCGGCGACCCCACGGGCACACCGAGCATCACGCTGCGCGGCGCCTCCTCGTTGCGTGAGGGAGAGGCCATGCAGCCCTACTACGTCATCGACGGCATCCCGGGCGTCGATATCTCCATGGTGGCACCCGACGACATCGAGTCGATTGACGTGCTCCGCGACGCCTCCGCAACCGCCATCTACGGTTCGAAGGCCGCCAACGGCGTGATTATCATCACCACCAAGAGCGGACAGGAAGGGCGCACCAACGTGAGTTACAACGGTTACGTGGCTTTCGACAAAGTGCTCAAGACCCTCGACATGGCTACCGCCAGCCAGTTGCGCTCCTCCGGCCTTATCGGCAGCGAGCAGGATGGCGGCGGCGACACCGACTGGCAAAAAGAGGTGCTCCGCACCGGACTCAGCCACAACCACAACGTGAGCATCTCGGGCGGCAACCAGAAAACCAAATACATGGGGTCGGTCAACTTCATGAACCGCCAAGGTGTGGTGAAAGGCACCGGCATGAACCGCGTCAACGCCCGTACGCTGCTCACCACCAAGATTCTCAAGGACCGCCTTGAAATCTCCGTCGGCCTCAACGCCATGCAGGGAAAAAACAAGGGCGTGCCCACGGGTGCTTCCACGGGCGCCAATGCCGGCAAGAGCGTGCTCGATGCCATGAACTACTATTCGCCCACCAACCCCGTCAAGAACGCCGACGGCAGTTGGTATGAGTCGTATATCGGTTCGGCCAACTACAACCCCCTGTCCATGGTTTATGAGGACAACAACCAGAACGAATGGAAGCGCTTGCAGTTCATCACCAAGGCTTCTTTAAAGATTATCGAGGGATTGATGTGGCATGCCAACTACTCGTATGACAGCGGCCAGAACACCTACAGTTGGTACCAGAGCCATCAGACACAGATGGACAAGGGTTTTGACGGACGCGCACACCGCGACACCTACTTGCGCCACAACCAGACCTTCGAGACCTACGGCAACTACGACGTCACCTTCGACAAGGTGCACAAACTGGGATTGATGGTCGGCTACAGTTGGGAAGAGCGTGTGGGCAACGACGGTTTCGGCGTCACTGTCAACAACTTCTACAACGATGTCACCGGTTTCTGGAACCTCCGTTACGCCAACAATATCAACGGCATCACCGACGTGCAAGGTTCGTCGAAGACCACCATCCGCAACATCTCGTTCTACGGACGTGTCAACTATAGTTACAACTCCCGCTACATGTTGCAGGCCACCCTCCGCCGCGACGGGTCTTCCGTCTTCGGCAAGGACAACAGGTGGGGCACCTTCCCCTCCGTGTCGGCTGCCTGGAACATCACAGAGGAGAACTTCATGCAAAGCCAAAACGTGTTCGACCAGTTGAAACTCCGCGTGGGCTACGGTGTCAGCGGCAACGCCATGGGATTCGGCGCCTATGACGCCATCGCCACCTACGGCCTCAACACCAATTCCTTCGAGTACATCCTGCCCGACGGCACCACCTACACCATGTACGGCATCGAGGCCCAGAACAATGCCAACCCCAACCTCAAGTGGGAGCGCACCTCCATGCTCAACATCGGTATCGACTATGCCTTCCTCGGCGGGCGCATCAACGGTAGCATCGAATACTACAACAAGAAGACCAGCGACCTTATCTGGAGTTATGGCGTCTCCACCAACATCTATCCGCTCAACTGGATCCGTGCCAACGTGGGCGACATCTCCAACTCCGGTATCGAGTTCACCATCAATGCCACACCTGTCAAGACCAACGACTTCCAGTGGCAGACCACCCTCAACCTCTCGCACAACAAGAACAAGGTGAAGAAACTCTCTAACTCCACCTATAGCGTTGACTATGTCGATGAGGGCAACCCCAACATCGGTGGCATCTCTTCCAACGCCGACACACAGCGCATCATGGAGGGTGAACCGCTCGGCACCTTCTGGACCTACCAGCATGCTGGCTATGACTCCAACGGCAACT
>CAMKSZ010000271.1 GCA_946415525.1 uncultured Prevotellaceae bacterium
CCTTATTCATTCAAGGCACCGCAGTGCGGACAGCGCCCCTTTTTCTTGATTTGCTTGCCACAATTGCCGCAAAGATAGTTGCTTTTGGTGTAGGTGAGGTATCGCCAAAAGGCAAAGGCGACGTATGCCACCACCAAGAGATAGCCCACATAATAGATGGTGGAGATGGTGAAGACGATGTAGCAAACGGCACAGACACCTGCCAGTCCCAAGAGATAGAGCATCCCCTCGCCAAACGGCAGGTGATGGAAGACATCATCGACGGCCGCCATGCCCACAAGAAGAATCGCCCACACCGACATGAGGAAAAGCCGCAACAACCCCTTATGAGAGAAAGGATTGAGCGAGGGATTGAAATAGAAGTCCTGCCATCCGTCGGGGGCGAACATCTGCACGCTGGAATATAGCGTCGCCGAAATGGCCACCGTGACGGCCAACAGCGTGGGATAGAACGTGGCGATATCGTTGAAATGCACGATATATGCATTACGCCGAAGTAGTTTGCGCATGCCATAGACGAAGAGGATGAGGACGAAAACGACGAGGAAGATGAGCAGATGCACGTCGGAGAAGAAGGAGATGAACTGCGAGATGGGGTCGTCGGGCACGGCAGCCTTCAGCAGGTCGCCCTCGTGAACCCATCCGAAACGCCCTTGCTCATGCGCCAATTGCACCCACACGGAGTCGATGGAGTCCTGTGGCATGATGCGGATGTCCGCCACCGCCACCCGGTCGTCTTTCTTGATAGCGAACGAATCGGTGGGCAGGTTGCTGACGGCTTCCTCCGGCATCTGCAAGGTCAGCACCAGGGAATCGGCGGCGACCACGAAATTGTAGTTTTGGGCATAGTGGTGCGTCTCTTCGAAAGCCATGGAGTCGAGTTGGTCGTCGGTGACTTGTGCCGGCGTGGGCGAGACGATGCGCACGGGACGACTGTAACATCCCGCGAGCAGCACCAACAGCAGTGCCATCAGAAAGGACTTAGTTTTCGGCATAGACAAGCATCTGACATTGACGGCAATCGAATTGCAAGCGGAAGCGTCGCCCGTCGGGCAACTGCAACGAGAGGGGTTCGCGCCAGGAAGGCTTCCCTCCCCCATCGCGCGTGCAACAGCCCAGCAACCGACGGACGCAATGGCGGCACTGCATCAGCACAGCCGGCGAGTGCCCGTCGTCGGCAACGGTGTTGCCTAATTCGAAGGCTTCGCCAGCATCCTTCAGTCCCTGCCGTTCATAAAACAGGCGCGATTCGGCGTTGGCGATGTTGTAAAGATAAGAAAAGGTATCGTAGAGCGGCGGATGCGGCACAGAGCCGACAGCCGTATGGGCAAGGCCTTCTCCGCTCCCCGCAGGTTGCGAAGCCTTCGCAAGTTGAGCCAACTTTTGATCGAGACGCTCCACCAACCGTCGGCGCAATTCAGCCAGCGTGCTCGACGGGACGAAGCATTTCGCCGCAGCGTCGTCAACAATGACTTCTGCCGCTTCATAGCAGGTATTGCCCAAGCGCGACAGTTGCCGCTCCATGTTGGCGGCCTGCAACTGTTGGGCGGGTTCGAAGGCTCCCTCCATCTCCACCTTACAAATCACATCCTGCCCCACTACAGAAGCCGACAGCAAGAGGCCACCATCGCTGACCGCCAGATGCAAATGGAGAGGGATTCGCCGCTCCGCACTCTTGCGCGAAAGCACTTTGTCCATCGCCGCGTCGGCATTGCGGTATAGTCCCATCCCAGGTTTCAACTGCGCCGGCATCCGCAAGGGGAAAATCCTATTGCCCACTACGCGGTTCACCCTAAAGCCTTGGAGTTCGTGGTCTTTGTCGAAGAAGCACAGCCCGTCGCCATTGGAAAAAGCAGCCGTTCCCGCCACATTGAACGAGTCGCGGCGCAGTTCCTTCACCCTCCCCACAAACTCGCCCAAAGCCTTCGGCGTGTCGGGCGAAGCGATGTCGGTCTCCTTTGGAGTGATGAAATAGCCCGTAAAGCCACGGTTGAATGTCTTGTGAAGATGAGGGGTGAACGCCAGCGTCACCTTCCCGAGGGAGGCACGGCGAAAACGCCCGCCCGATGCAGCCACCACCTCGTCGAGCCGACGGCTGTAGGCCGCCACCACGTTTTTCACGTAAGCCACGTCCTTGAGCCTGCCCTCTATCTTGAAGGAAGAGACACCCGCTTCCGCCATCGCCTGCAAATGGTCGATGCGCGAGAGGTCGCGTAGCGACAGCCAATGGCGCGGGTGGTCGAGATGCCGGCCGTCGGCATCGACCAGTTGGAACTTCAACCGGCAGAACTGGGCACACTCGCCCCTGTTGGCGCTACGGCCAAAACAATATTGCGAAGCATAGCAGACACCGGAATAACTCACGCACAAGGCACCATGGACAAACGCTTCCAACTGCACGTAGGGCACCCGCTCATGGATGGCCTTGATGTCGTCGATAGACAACTCACGCGCCAGCACCACCCGAGAGCACCCCAAGCGGTGCAACCACTCCACCTTTTCGGCAGAGCGGTTGTCGGTCTGCGTACTCGCATGCACCTCCATCTTGACGCCCCTTTGTGAAGCCACCTCACGGACAATGCCCACCAAGGCCATGTCCTGCACGAGCAGCGCATCGGCCCCCGCCTCGCACAAATCCTCCACCAACTGCCGAGCCGTCGCCAACTCATGGTCATAGACCAATGTGTTGACAGTGACATAAACCCTTGCGAGGAAGCGGTGTGCATGTTGGCACAACTGGCGGATATCCTCGATGGTGTTGCCCGCCGCAGCCCTCGCCCCGAGGATGGGCGCACCGACATACACCGCATCGGCCCCATGGTCGATGGCGGCAATGCCACATTCGAGGTTCTTGGCAGGTGCGAGGAGTTCGAGCGTTTGTTGCATGGGGCGGTTCACCTGATGTCGTCGATATTGTAGGGCGTCTCCTGATAGACGTAATAGTTGATCCAGTTGTTGTAAAGCAGGTTGGCATGTGCGCGCCATGTCACCACAGGTCCCTTGTCGGGGTCGTCGTCACGGTAATAGTTGTGAGGCAAGTCAACGTCGTCGCGCACCCCCCTGTCGCGCTTATACTCATTGTCGAGCGTGTTGGGCGCATATTCCAAATGGCCAGTGATGAAGAATTCCCTGCCACCGCGAGCCATCACGATGCTCACCCCGCTTTCGGGCGACTCGGCGATAATCTGCAATTCCGGGCGGCAGACAATGTCCTCACGCCGGATTTCCGTGTGCCGGCTGTGCGGCATCTGGAACACATCGTCGAATCCCCTGAAGATGGGCAGACGAGAATCGGTGGGGTATTGGCGGAACACCCCAAACATCTTGCGGTCGAGCGGATATTTGGGCACGCCATAGTGGTAGTAGAGTCCCGCCTGTGCCGCCCAACAGATGTAAAGCGTACTGGTGACGTTGGTCTTCACCCACTCGAAAATCTCGGATATCTCATCCCAATACGACACCTCCTCGTAATCGAGTTGTTCGATGGGAGCACCGGTGATGATCATGCCGTCGAACTTCTGTTTCTTGAGGATGTCGAAATCCTTGTAGAACATCATCATGTGCTCGATGGGCGTATTCTTGGGGGTGTGGCTCTTGAGTTTCATAAAACTTATCTCCAACTGCAAGGGCGTATTGGAGAGCAGCCTCACCAAGTCGGTCTCCGTGGTAATCTTGAGCGGCATGAGGTTGAGGATGACGATGCGCAGCGGACGGATGTCCTGCGTGTGGGCGCGCGTGTCGTCCATCACGAAGATATTCTCCTGCTTGAGCAGTTCGATGGCAGGTAGTTGGTCGGGAATTCTTAATGGCATGGTTGAGGTCTGTTATAGTTTACCAGAGATTGAGGCGCTTCTCTTTGGGCAAGAACATCTTGTCGGTGGGTTGTATGCCAAAAGCATCATACCACATGTCGATGTGCGACAGGGCACCGTTGACACGATATTTGCCCAAGGAGTGCGGGTCGCTCTTGGTGCGGTTGCGAATCTCTGCCTCCGTGATGTTATTGGCCCAGACACCAGCGTAGGCGATGAAGAAACGCTGCTCGGGGGTGAAACCGTCGAGCGTGGGGAGCGGCTGCTCAGCCATGGCGTTCTTCATGGCATAGAAAGCCACTTGCAGTCCGCCGTGGTCGGCAAGGTTTTCGCCGAGAGTCAGTTTGCCGTTGGCATTGAGGTCGGGCAGCACCTTGATGGCAGAGAAGAAGTCGGCATAGGCGTTGGTTCGCTCAGCGAAGTTCTTACCATCGTCGGCGGTCCACCAGTCGGTCATGTTGCCATCCTTGTCGTAGTGGCGCCCCTGGTCGTCGAATCCGTGTGTCATCTCGTGGCCAATCACCACACCGATGGCCCCGTAGTTGAAAGCGTCGTCGGCTGTCATGTCGAAGAAAGGAACTTGCAGGATGCCGGC
>CAMKSZ010000272.1 GCA_946415525.1 uncultured Prevotellaceae bacterium
GTCTTGTTGGCCAGCAGCATGTCGGCATCGTCGCCGTTGAGTTCGTTCTGGGTGGCGCAAGGCAGGGCGATGTCCACTTTCACCTCCCACGGCTTGCGGCCTTCGTAGAAGGTGGCTCCCTCGAACTCTTCTGCGTAAGGTTCGCACACGTCGTTGCCGCTGGCACGGAGTTCAAGCATGTAGGCTATCTTCTCGTCGTCGAGCCCGGCGGGGTCGTAGATGTAGCCGTCAGGTCCTGAGATGGTCACCACCTTGGCTCCGAGTTCGGTGGCTTTCTTGGCGGCGCCCCATGCCACGTTGCCGAAGCCGCTGATGGCCACTGTCTTGCCCTTGATGTCGATGCCGTGGGTGTCGAGCATCTGGTGGACGAAATAGAGGGCGCCGAAGCCGGTGGCCTCCGGGCGGAGGATGGAACCACCCCATTCAAGGCCTTTGCCGGTGAGCACGCCTTGGTATTGGTGGGTGAGTTTCTTGTACATGCCGAAGAGGTAGCCGATTTCGCGACCGCCTACGCCGATGTCGCCTGCCGGGACGTCCATGTCGGGGCCTATCACCTTGTGCAGTTCCAGCATGAAGGCTTGGCAGAAGCGCATCACCTCGGCGTCGCTCCGACCACGGATGGAGAAGTCGCTGCCGCCCTTGCCGCCGCCCATTGGGAGTGTGGTGAGGGCGTTCTTGAAGGTTTGCTCAAAGCCCAAAAACTTCAAGATGGAAAGGTTGACGGAGGGGTGGAAGCGCAGGCCGCCTTTGTAGGGGCCGATGGCGCTGTTGTATTGCACACGGTAGCCAAGGTTGACGTGTACCTCGCCCTTGTCGTCCACCCAGGGGACGCGGAAAGTGAGGATGCGCTCTGGCTCCACGATGCGCTCGATGATTTTTGCTTTCTCAAATTCAGGATGCTGGTTATAGACTTCCTCTACCGACAGAAGGACTTCCCGCACGGCTTGAAGGTATTCCGACTCGCCAGGATGCTTCTGTTCCAACGCACGCATGATTTTTTCAACTTCCATAGTAATTCGTTTTAGGTTGTGTTGTCAAAATGTCATTAAGGTGATGCAAATATATTCTTTTTTTATTTAACTTCCAAATAATTCACAAAGATTTTTTGAAGGGGATGGTTGAGCCGCTTATCCAAGGATGATTTATGTCGGCAAACAACAAGTGCCTTGCCGATTTGGTGGTTTCGGCAAAAAAACGTATTTTTGCATCCACAACTTTTCAGCGACATGGAAAATAACATACCTCAGGAGTTCACCAAGTTCTATCTCAAGGATGTGTCGTTCGTCAACCTGATGACCCACCGCATCTTCAATGTCTTGATTGTGGCCAACCCCTACGACGCTTTCATGCTCGAGGACGATGGCCGTGTTGACGAGAAAATCTTCGACGAATACATGCAGTTGGGGATGCGCTATCCGCCATCGTTCACCCAGGTGTGCACCATCGAGGAGGCGAGGCGTGTGCTTTCCACCACTGCCATCGACCTTGTGATTTGCATGCCGGGCAATGCCGACAACGACGCTTTCAGCGTGGCGCGCGACATCAAGGCACATTCGCCCGAACTGCCGTGTGTGGTGCTCACGCCTTTCTCCCACGGCATTACGCGCCGCATCCAGGACGAGGACATGTCGATTTTCGACTATGTCTTCTGCTGGTTGGGCGACACCAACCTCATCCTCTCCATCATCAAGTTGCTCGAAGACAAGATGAATATCGAGCACGACGTCAAGGAGGCTGGGGTGCAGATGATTCTGTTGGTGGAGGACAGCATCCGTTTCTATTCCTCGGTGCTGCCGAATCTCTATAGTTACATACTCTTGCAGAGCCAGCGCTTCTCCACCGAGGCCCTCAATCCGCATGCTGCGGCGCAGCGCAAGCGGGGCAGACCCAAAGTGGTGCTCGCCCGCACCTATGAGGAGGCGATGGAGTTCTACGAGAAATATCACGACAACACGCAGGGCATCATCAGCGATGTCCGTTTCCCGAAGGATGGGGTGAAGGACCCGGAGGCGGGATTCAAGTTGCTCCGCGAAATCCGTCGCCGCGACGAGTTTATCCCGCTGATTATGCAAAGTTCTGAGGCCGTCAACGAGGCCAAGGCACGCGAGGAGGGGTTCCACTACGTTGACAAGAACTCCAAGAAGATGAATGTTGACCTGCGGAAGATTCTGGCTGAACATTTGGGTTTCGGCGACTTCATCTTCCGCGACCCCATCACGAAACATGAGGTGATGAGGGTGCGCAACCTCAAACAGTTGCAGGACAATGTGTTCACCATCCCGCGCGAGTCGATGCTCTACCACATCTCGCGCAACCATGTCAGCCGGTGGCTGTGCGCGAGGGCGATTTTCCCCGTGTCGCAGTTCCTCAAAACGGTCACCTGGCACAAACTAAAGGATGTGGATGCCCACCGGCAGATTATCTTCGACGCCATTGTGCAATACCGAAAGATGAAGAATGTGGGTGTCGTCGCCGTGTTCGATCGTGGCAAATATGACCGCTACGCACACTTCGCTCGCATCGGAGAGGGTTCGCTGGGGGGCAAGGGGCGTGGCTTGGCCTTTCTCGACAACATCGTGAAGCGTCACCCGGAGTTCAATACCTTCGACAATGCCACTGTCTCGATACCGAAGACCGTCGTCCTATGTACCGATGTCTTCGACAAGTTCATGGATGCCAACAACCTCTACCAGATTGCGTTGAGCGATGCCGACGACGACGAGATTCTCAGGCATTTCCTCAGGGCGCAGTTGCCCGATGCACTCATCGCCGACTTCTTCACCTTTTTTGAGGCCACGAAATGCCCCATCGCGGTGAGGTCGTCGTCGTTGCTCGAGGATGCCCACTACCAACCCTTTGCCGGCATCTATTCCACCTACATGATTCCCTGGCTCGATGACAAATATGAGATGCTCCGCATGCTGGCCTGTGCCATCAAGGCGGTATATGCCTCGGTGTATTATCGTGACTCCAAGGCCTACATGACGGCGACGAGCAACGTCATCGACTCCGAGAAAATGGCGGTCATCCTGCAAGAGGTGGTGGGCAATACCTACGGCACCCATTTCTATCCCAACATCAGCGGCGTGCTGCGCTCGCTCAACTACTATCCCATCGGTGACGAGCGGGCGGAGGACGGCATCGCAAGTCTTGCCCTCGGCCTGGGAAAGTACATCGTAGATGGCGGACAGACGCTCCGTGTCAGTCCATACCATCCCCATCAAGTGCTCCAGACGAGCGAGATGGAGACGGCGCTGCGCGAGACGCAGACCAAATTCTACGCCCTCGACATGAACGACATTGCGACGGATTTCAAGGTAGATGATGGTTTCAATATCCTCAAACTCCGTGTGAAGGAGGCCGACAAGGACCGTTCGCTCGATTTCATCGCCTCCACCTACGACCCTTACGACCAAATCATCCGCGACGGCATCTACGAGGGAGGCCGCAAGGTCATCTCGTTTGCGGGCATGTTGCAACAGGGGGTGTTCCCCTTCCCCGAGATTATGCAGATGGCCATGCGCTTCGGTTCCGAGGGTATGCACCGACCTGTCGAGATAGAGTTTGCCTGCAATGTGCGCGACCGGCGCATACTCGACTTCTATCTGTTGCAAATCAGGCCGATTGTCGATTCCAAGCAGATGCTCGAAACCGATCTCTCCACCATCCCCGACGAAGATTGTCTGTTGCGCTCGCACATGTCGCTGGGGCATGGCATCAACGAGGATGTCGCCGATGTGGTCTATGTCAAAACCGACGACAATTTCACGGCCTCCAACAATCCTGCCATCGCATCAGAAATTGAGAAAATCAACCGCCGTTTCCTCGACGAAGGGCGCAACTATGTGTTGGTGGGGCCCGGACGATGGGGGTCGAGCGACTATTGGTTGGGCATCCCCGTGAAATGGCCGCACATCAGCGCGGCGAAACTCATCGTGGAGGCGGGTCTCAAAAACTACCGCATCGACCCCAGCCAGGGCACGCACTTCTTCCAGAATCTCACCAGTTTCGGCGTCGGCTATTTCACTGTCAACACCTACACGGGCGAGGGCATCTGGCGGAAGGAAGCGCTTGATGCCTTGCCTGCGGTCGAGGAGACCACCCATGTGCGTCATGTCAGGTTTGCCACTCCGCTCCGCATCATGATGGATGGAAAGCGACAGGAGGGTGTCGTGCTCTTTCCCAAGGGAGAATGGTGATTGTTTGCGGGCACAAAATGATGTTTGCGAGCACAATTAATTGATATAAATCAAGAATCGTCCAAATTTTTGAAATAAAAAGGATAATTATTTGGAAAACACGGTGCAATGCTTTAACTTTGCATCGTGTTTTTCATAGTATTAGATTTAAGGTTAACAAAGGTTGGAGTACGGCGGTACTCCTTTTTTTGTGCCTTTTAAGGTC
>CAMKSZ010000273.1 GCA_946415525.1 uncultured Prevotellaceae bacterium
ATTTCAGGTCTGTGATGAGCGAGAAGTCCTGGTCGCCGTAGTCGAGGTTTTCGCCGCCCATGCCCCAGATGAAGGTGTAGTTGTGGGTGGCTGCAGCGCTGTGGATGCTCCATTCGGGCGAGAGCACGGCCTGGTCGCCGCGCATCCAGATGTGGCGGGTCTCGTCAACTTCACCCATGAAGTGGCAGACGGCTTGGTCGGCGGGCACTTCGAAATAGAAATAGGCTTCCATGCGGCGGCTGTGCACATGGGCGGGCATCGTGTTCCATACGGAACCGGGAGCGAGTTCGGTCATGCCCATCTGCAACTGGCAAGTGGGAAGCACCTGGTTGACAATCATCTTGTTGATGTCGCGCTCGTTGCTCATCTCCAAACTACCCATGTGGGCGACCACGGCGTCGGCCTTGGTGATTTTCTTGCAGGGATATTCCTTGTGGGCGGTGCAGGAGTTGAAGTAGAACTTGGCGGGTTTCTCGGCATCCTTCGAGCAGAAGACGACATCCCTGTCGCCACGGCCGATGTAAAGGGCTTCCTTGTAGTCGAGTTCAAACACCTCGTCGCCGACTTTCACGCAACCGGCACCGCCGACATTGAAGATGCCCACCTCACGACGGGTGGTGAAATAGGGGGCCTTGAGCGGGTCGATGGCTTCCAGTTTCAACTCTTCGGCCACGGGCATGGCGCCACCCACTACCATGCGGTCGTACATGGAATAGACCATGTTCACTTCGTCGGCGGCAAATACCGTCTCGATGAGGAAGTCGCGGCGAATGCGTTGGGTGTCATAACTTTTTGCGTCCTCAGGATGGGCCGCATAGCGAATCTCGTAATTTGTTTTCATATCGATTGGTTAGTTGATTGTTTGTTTGCTTGCAAACTTACACAAAAATTTTCAAACGAGTGCAAGTTTTCAGCAAAAATCGCAGAACTATTGACATCTACCAAAGGAAACGGATGCCAAAAGGCAGAGTGAACTGCAACGGATGTTCCGTACGATATGTCTTGATGCCGCTACCGTCCTTTAAGAAATAATTGCTGAAATGAATGTCCTTGATGGTGGAAATGCTGCCGTTAAAACGTAAAGTTGTGAAGATGAAGAATGGGGAGCAATGCCCAAAAGTTGACTGATTTCTTGATGCGAAAGACCTTCAAAAACTGATAGACGGAATACTTGCTGATAGCCAAGTGGCAATAGTGATACAAGAGATTGTAGTTGATCGTAATCCAAAGACTGCTCTACTTCCAAACTCTGTTTGTTTTCCAAAGCCATCTGATGGAGTGCCGTCTTTTCTTTCTCTGATTTTAGGCAATATTGATATCCGACGTTCTTCACAATGGCCGTCATCCAGGATTCAAGTGCATCCACCTGTTTCAATTTGTCAAGTGAAGTAAAAATGACGACAAAGGCATCATGCAACAAGTCTTCGGCCACACTTTTTTCAGATGTGTAGTTTTTACAAACCAAAAGAAGTTGGGGCCTATATCGCTGATAAAGCAAATCCATCGCTTGGCGGTCGCCTGACTTGCACCTACTCAACAAATCCCTTATTTCAAGTTCCATGAAAATACTCAATCCAAAAGCCGGTTCAAATTCAACTTCCGAAAGATAGTCATGTGTAAGTAACTATTGTCCTGTTGCTTCAATTGGGTTATATCTAATTTGGGAATAAAGACACCTTTAGTTACAACATTTGTAGCATCGATTATTGACATATATTTCTTCACCATAGAATCACATTCTGATGAATCATCATAAAACGTTGTCACATTTTGCCCATGTGCCAATGTACATAATAGAGCAAGAACAGATATAAAATATAACTTTTTCATACTATTTCAAAAGGATAATTGAAGATCACTGTTCGGAATTGGGACTTCGGTTCATTGGCCTTCTTCCTATACATAATTTTAAAAGTAACACGGTATTTCCCCACGGGTAAGTCTTCTTTTTCATCTACTCCACAAACTGGGTAAGTGACAGACCAGACAGGGTTGGACCAGTCTATTCTCCATGGGCAAAGCACATGACGCGTGGTATGGGCATCGATAGGCAACCAACATTGCATTGAATAATCACAGAACATACCACTATAAGGCACTCCTATACATTCGCCTTTCTTATTATAAATACTTAAAAATGGCTCCTCTTTAGAAAAAAGCATGTCGGCTCCATTTTCGCTGCCTTTCCTTTTGGCCACCCTATCATTCCATTGCTCTAAGGTACAAATCATCGGAGTTGAGCAATTGTTGATTATCTCAAAATCAAAAATGATATTATCTCCTTTCTTGAAGGATGCCGATACCTCGCCTTTTTCATTCAGTAAATTGAACGAACAACAGATTTCGTCGTTGGCAGGTTTCTCGTCATTGCCATACTTGCCATTATCTATATCTATGCCTGATTCTTCCATGTCTCCACTGCATGCAGTAAAGGACAAGGTCAGCATGGCTGCGACAGCCATCAAAAATGTACCCACCCTTAATTTCATAGCGTCTATTTTTTATTACCTTTTGCTAATATAGTGTATTCTAAAGCGAAAAGACTGCATGAGAAAGATTATTTTATGATTTTTTAACGGTTAATGTTGGCGATGGTCATCCTTCAGCGAATACCATTAACATACAATTACCATGTAATTATTCATTTATTGTAATTCATAGATGGATAAAAGTGGAGGAATCTAATGGTTTACGCCCATTTCAAAGGAAATTTTTGATTAATTCGGAAATTAGTGTTGAAATAAAATATCGATGAACAATTACTCATTCATTGGGGAGAATAAAAAAATGTCAAGTCCCCCACAAAAGGTCCTTGACAAATCTGAAAGTTGGGTCACCGGGATTCGAACCCAGAATGACAGAACCAAAACCTGTAGTGTTACCATTACACCATGACCCAATCGCGGCTGCAAAGGTAATGCTTTTTTAGGGCACCACCAAATTTTTTGCCGACTTTTTTCAAGGGCTTTAAGGTCGCTAAGGACTTTAAGGTCTTTATAGACCTTAGCGACCTTAAAGCCCTTTGAGCCCTTATTTCACTGTGATGAGGAAATAGTTTTTCTTTCCTCGCTGCACAAGGATGTATTTTCCGTTGATGAGGTCGTCGCTGGTGACGGGCTTGTCGAAGGCGGTGAGTTTCTCCTTGTTGACCGACACTCCCCCACCCTGCACGAGTTTGCGCATCTCGCCCTTGCTGGCGAACACCTTCACGTCGTCGCGGGTGAACAGTTCCACAGCGGCCTGGCCCAGCAGACTCTTGTCGAGCGCGAAGCGGGGCACGCCGTCGAACACGTCGAGCAGCGTCTGCTCGTCGAGTTTCATCAGGCTCTCCTTGGTCGATTTGCCAAAGAGGATGTTGGAAGCCTCGATGGCCATGTCGAGCGCCTCTTGCGAGTGTACCATCACGGTGACTTCCTCGGCGAGACGACGCTGTAGCGTGCGGCGGCCCGGGTCTTGCTTGTGCTCCTCCACGAGGGCGTCGATGGTCTCTTTGTCGAGGCTGGTGAAAATCTTGATGTAACGCTCGGCGTCTTCGTCACTCACATTCAACCAGAACTGGTAGAAGGCGTAGGGCGAGGTGCGGGCGGGGTCGAGCCACACGTTGCCACTCTCCGTCTTGCCGAATTTCTTGCCGTCGGCCTTGGTGATGAGCGGACAGGTGAGGGCGAAGGCTTCTGCCTCCTGACCCAACTTGCGGCGGATGAGTTCGGTGCCGGTGGTCATGTTGCCCCACTGGTCGTTGCCGCCCAACTGCAGTTTGCAGCCCTTCGTCTTATAGAGATGCAGGAAGTCGTAACCCTGGAGAAGTTGGTAGGTGAACTCGGTGAACGACAGGCCGTCGCGGGCAGTACCGTTGAGGCGCTGCTGCACACTCTCCTTCGCCATCATATAGTTGACGGTGATGTGCTTGCCCACCTCACGGGCGAAGTCGAGGAAGGAGAAGTCCTTCATCCAGTCGTAGTTGTTCACCATCTCTGCCTTTGTCGGTCCTTCGGCATTGAAGTCGAGGAACTTCGCCACCTGGCGCTTGATGCACTCCTGGTTGTGGTAAAGGGTCTCGGCGTCCAGCAAGTTGCGCTCCTGGCTCTTGCCCGAGGGGTCGCCAATCATGCCGGTGGCACCACCCACGAGGATGATGGGTTTGTGTCCGCAGCGCTGCAAGTGCCGAAGCATCATGATGCCGCAGAGGTGCCCGATATGAAGACTGTCGGCCGTGGGGTCGGTGCCCAAGTAGGCTGTCACGGTCTCCTTGTTCAATAACTCTTCCGTGCCCGGCATGATCTGGGCGAGCATGCCGCGCCATCTAAGTTCTTCTACAAAGTTTTTTGCCATCGAATGTATTTTTATTTGTAAAGATTGATATTTTGCTATTT
>CAMKSZ010000274.1 GCA_946415525.1 uncultured Prevotellaceae bacterium
TGGGACGAGCGCATCTGGCACCGCTTAGACGAGTACGAAGGCCGCAAGATTATGGTGTGGGGGATGTAGGAATATGTCAGACAACATAGGACAACAAAGGACAACAAGGGACAACTTTTTTGTTTGGCATGTTGTTTTATGTTGTCCTTTGTTGTCAGAGTTGTTTGATTTTCATGCGAATTACCATGAATTAGCCATAAATTCTGCGCACCAAAATTAATGGACAGGAGTGGAAAGTCGTGTTCCTATTGAAAATCTTTCGGCTGTCCACACTTTTTTCCTCATTTTATCAGTAAGGTGATATGTTGTTGAGTTCTTCCAACTTCCGTTCCTTTATGGGTTGGCGAAGTAGTGCCAACAGTTGTTCATACGAGTAGCGGGTGGTGGGCTGGAAGTCGGGCGAGTGCATATAGCGCAGCAGACTAAGATAGAACTGTCTGCCCTCCACGCGCTCGGCGGCTTTCTCCAGGTCGCTCATGCAGACCAGTAGCCGCCCTTTGCCCACGGCAAACTCGAAGACGAGACCGAGGCGGTGGTTGCGCTCGATGTTGTCGATGACCTGCACCACGGGACGGTAGTCGGTTGGCAGATTGTCGAGAATCATCGGATAACTCGCCTTTACTACAGGGAACCATTGCCAGGAAGTGTGGGCATCGGTGGGGAAATCGGCAAAAAGGGGATGTTCGGGACGGGTGAGGATGCCGAGTGTGCCTGGCGACACAGGCCGGTGGTTGTTCTCGCTGATGGTCTTGAACATACGGTAGTTCCAATAGTCGGTTTGGAACAGTCCGCCCACATAATGCCCCTTCCACTCGGCAGTGTCGGGCATGAGCAAGACGCTGGCTCCCTGTTCCAAGCGACGGGCGATGTCGGGCGTGATGCTATGGGTGATGACGATGCCCCTTTTCTGCCCTTCCAAGTCGTTGTCGGACGGGTAAACCCACACGGGGTAGGAGTTGGTGTGAACTGTTCCTCCACGGCTGTCGAGGGAGGCTTCGAGCACCAATTCGCAACGTGTGGCGCGAGAGATGCCCGACAGGTCCGCATCCATCTCACCTACCGCCACCAGTCCACTGCACTGTTCAGGGATGGCTTTTTTGCCCTCGCACAGCACTTTTCCCCCCGCCATGAGCCGCCATTTCATTAAGCCGTCGCGCCAAGCGTCGTCGCCCTTGCCCGAACCATAATTCGACAGGAGCAACCGCCCGCGAAGCCGTTCGTTGTTGGAGAAACAGAATTTCTCCATCTCCACCATCGGGACGACGGGAGCGCAAAACGCCTTCCACACGTCGCCACCCCCCGACTCGCGCATGAACAATTTCTCGTCCATGAAAGCGTCGAGCACACCCACGTAGGCACTGCCCTGTCCAGGGTAGTCCTGTAGGTCGAGCAATTGGAACCCCGCCATGTTGGGCGTGCGGAGGTCCATCTCCACGTCGGCCTTGTAGAGTTGCAGGCTCCATAGGCCCGAGGCACGGTGGAAGTCCTTCGCCTGGTCTGCCATCCCCGCTTGCACGAGCCGCTTGTAGAACATTTGCTGGTTGTAGGGATAGAGCACCCCTTTGTACTTGCGTATCTCGTCGTAGTCGGGATAGGTTTGAAACTGCGCCGTCTCGTGGCTGATGACAGGGACGGTGGAGAGCGAGCAGGCCTTCTCGAAGTTCATCTTCGTGTTGGGAGGCGTATGGTTGATAAGGCCGCCGTCGTAGGTGTCGGCAAAGGAGAAAGAGCCGCGGGTGTGGGTGTCGAACGTGCCCCATGCCTCGCCACCCACGCGGCAGGTGGTGAAGTAGTCCATGCCGGGCTTCACGCCTTGGTAGCCGAGGTAGTAGTTGGACCCGAAGGTGAAGAGTTTGTCGGGCGCCAATTTCCTGAAGTCGGCGACAAACTCACCCATTTTCTCCACCGAGCCCCATAGTTCATTGCCAAGAGCGAACATCACGAACGACGGGTGGTGCCCATATTCGTGGATGATATGCTCCCCCTCCTTGTGAAGAAAGGTCATGAGCCGCTCGTCGGCAGGATTGAAGTCGCCCCAGAACGGCAACTCCGGCTGCAGGTAGATGCCCAACCGGTCGGCAGCCTCGAAAGCCGCCTCTGGCGGGCACCAGGAATGAAAGCGTACATGGTTGATGCCATACTCCTTGTTCTTGAGCAGGTAGTCGGTCCACGCATCCACATCCATGGGCACATGCGCCGTGAGCGGGAACACACAGGCGTCGTGCTTGCCGCGAAGGAAGGTGCGGCGGCCGTTCACACTGAACTGAGACCCATCGACACGGAAGTCGGTCAGTCCGAAAGGCACCGTGACCGTGTCCACCCCGTCAATCTGCGCCGTGAGCACATACCGGTCGGGGGAGAACTCGTCCCAAAGCGCTTTCTCGCCTTTTAGCGGCACTGTCGTGACATAGGTACGCAACGGAGCCTTGTCGTGCATTTCTGGAAACTTGATGGCCACGGGTTCCTTTTTCCCCAGCCATACGACAGCCGAGGTCACCTCCCCGTTTTTCAGTTCCGGGGAGGCGAACAGATGCACTGTCGTACCTTTCTTCACCTTGCCTTGCAACGAGAATGTCACCTCCACTTCCCCGTCTTTCGCAATTGGCCGCACCTGGACATCGGTGAAATGAAGGCTGTTGCGGGCACTGAGGGAGATCTCGCCGATAATGCCGTTCCAGTTGGTCTGCGTGTCCTCGGTGCAGGCATGAGAGTTGCTGAGCAGTTGCGGCGGTAGCGACGTGTCGTTGTCCACCATGATGGCGATGACGTGCCGGCCCGGCGTGAGCCACGTGGTGAGGTCGTATCGCTGGGGCGTGCAGATGTCGTCGCTCCGTCCTGCCAACCGCCCGTCGATATACACTTCGGCAGGCTTGGTGCGTTCGAGCGTGAGAGTGATGCACTTTTTCTTCCAACTCTTCGGTATATTGACCTCGCGGCGATACCAGGCACGTCCTGCATAGGAGAAGAGGCGTGACAGGTGGGTGGTCTCCTCGTGGTTCTGCAAGGCAACGCCTTTTTTGTTGGTGTCTGTGGTGCCGGGCAGCGTCACCGTCTCGGTCATCGGACTGGTGGCCGACAGCGACGCCTGTGGGTCGAGGGCGAATTGCCAGGTGCCATCGAGGGCGATGCGCTCCCCTTGGCCGAAGGCGGCGATGCTCACGAGGAGCAGGAGTGGAAGAATGGCTTTCCTCATGTCGAAGGGCGTGAAAGTGGGTTATTTTGCGTTGATTTCGCGGAGGAGCCGGTCGGCATGGCCCCAACGGTCCATCATGTAGAGGACGAAGCGGATATCGACACCGATGCAACGGGCGAGTTGCTTGTCGAAGAAGATGTCGCTCGACAGGCTGTCCCAGTTGCCGTCGAAGGCGAGGCCGATGAGTTCGCCCTTGCCGTTGAACATGGGCGAACCGCTATTGCCGCCGGTGATGTCGTTGTTGGTGAGGAAGCAGAGTTGCATCTTGCCCGTCGTCTTGTCGGTGTAGGCACCGAAGTCCTTGGCGCTGAGGAGTTCACGCATGATAGGTTCCGCCTCGTATTCGAAATTCTCATTTGCCCTGTCCATCTTCTCCACGATGCTCTCGGCGGTGGTGTAGTAGCCCGAAGGAGAGCCATTGAGCAAATACTCGCCCACCTGTCCGTAACTGAGGCGCATGGTGAAGTTGGCGTCGCTGTAGTGGGGCAGGTCTTGTTCCATGCGCACCACGGCGTCGCATAGGTAGCGCTCCTGGGTGGCGATGTCGTCCGCGCCGTCGCCCATCTGTTCGCGCAGGTCATAGACGATGTCCATGATGTCGGCGCCAAACTGCACGCCCGGGTCGTTTTTGAAGTTCTTCTTGTTGAAATAGAGTTTCTTGCCCTTTTTCATGAGCACCGACTTGTTCCAAAGATAATCGACGTAGGCCTGGTAGTTGTCGCCAAACTTCGTGCGGATGGTGGTGTAGAACTTGGGCAGGTATTGTTTCTCCACCTGTCCGGCATAGTTCTTGAGCATGGCGGCGAGCACCTCTTTCTCAAGGGCTTCGTCCCATTCGTCGGAGTTGTCGTCAAACTGCATGTATTGCTTGTTGGGCTTGTCCTTGGGGCCTTTCACCTCCATGCCGTTGCCGATGGCGCGGGAGCGGCGGAAGAACTCGCTGCTGCGGAAGAAACTCTCGACGATGTTGTAGAATGCATAGGTGGGTTTGAACTGCTTGGCATAGAGGCTTTTCATCTTGTCGAAGTCGAGTTTGCCCTTGAGGTAGCCCGTCGTGTCCTGCCACTGGCGGATGCGCTGTTCGAAGGCGGCCTTTTGGTTGATGATGCCGATGGAGTCGATGCACTTGTTCATGCCGATGGAGTTCTTCCAGTAGTT
>CAMKSZ010000275.1 GCA_946415525.1 uncultured Prevotellaceae bacterium
CGCCCTCCTCGTTGAGCACCGTGTTGGTGAAGTTGTCGTATTCGTCGATGATGAGATAAAGCGGATGGCCGAGGCGCTTTGCCTGAATGTTGATATAATTGAGTTTTGTCATGGGATTGGTGTACGACCGCACCCTTTCGACAAAACCTTCGGCATAATATTCCGCATACTGTTCTGCAAATTCATCGAGCATCAAGCCATAGTATTCCTCGAAATTGTGCTCCAACACATCTGACGTGCCGCCGACAGCAGAGAAATCGAGGTAGAGGATTTGGAATCTCCCCCTGTTTTCTGTCGGGTGGTCGGCTATCCACAGCCCTTGGAATAGTTCAGAGAAGTTGTCACGCTCCTTGATGTCGTAGTAGGCACGGAGCATACTCAAGAAAATGCTCTTGCCGAAGCGACGTGGGCGGATGAGGAATAAGAAATGGTCGGTTTCCTCCATCACGGGGAGATACATCGTTTTATCGACAAAAAATAGGTTCTCACGCCTCAATTGCTTGAAGTCGGAGATGCCGTATGGGAGGAGTTTTACTGTAGCCAAAATTCCATTTGTTGGGGGTTGACGCTGCGAAGATAAGAAATTCTTCCGATATCTCCAAACATTTTCCATTTACATGTCAATCTCCATCCCGGCACGCCTGTCATCCATAGTGGTGTCGGTGGTTACAAAAGGGGGTGGGGAACGTCGTATATTAAAGACCCTTTCATGAGCAAAAAAACACTCCTTGCCTTTGTGCTGTCCTGCCTGTCAATCACCATCAGTGCCAAGGACATTTATGTATCCACATCGTTCCACGAACCCGCCACCGAGGGTTTGCGGTTCATCTACAGCCGCGACGGCATCCGTTGGGATTCCATTCAAGGCGTATTTCTCACCCCGCAAGTGGGCAAGCAACGAGTGATGCGCGACCCCTCCATTGTGCGAGGTCCCGACGGCACCTACCACCTTGTCTGGACAAGTTCATGGCGTGGCGACAGGGGATTCGGCTATTCCTCCTCCCGCGACCTCATCCACTGGTCGGAACAGCGGTTCATCCCGACAGGCATGGACACTACGACCGTCAACACATGGGCGCCCGAACTATTCTACGATGACGAGAAGCGGCAATTCTTGGTCATTTGGGCTTCGTGCGTGCCTGGGAAATTCCCCGACTACCAAGAGGAGCACCTCAACAACCACCGTCTCTATTACATGACGACAAAGGATTTCAAGCGGTTCAGCGAGGCACGGCTCTTCTACGACCCCGACTACAGCGACATCGACGCCACATTGGTGAAACGAGCCAAGAACGACTATGTGATGGTGGTAAAGGACAACTCACGCCCGATGCGCAACATCAAGGTAGCCTTTGCCCGCTCACCCTACGGTCCCTGGAGCGCCTCGTCGGAACCTTTCACCGAGCAGTTCACCGAAGGGCCCAGCACCGCCAAAGTGGGCGACTGGTGGTATATCTACTACGACTCTTACCGACACGGCATCTATGGCGCCCACCGCACCAAGGATTTCATTCATTTCCAAGACCAGACCGGCGCCGTGAGTTTCCCTGTCGGGCACAAGCACGGCACCGTGTTCATGGCTCCCGAGGAACTGGTGGAGGGACTCATCAAATACAATCGCGACGTAGTGCATTACACCGGCAAGACCGTCGCCCGCCCCGAGCGCCACGACGGTGGACTGAAACCCGCCGTAGGCGTGCACACCATCCAGACGATGCGAGGCCAGCGCCCCTGGACCTATAACCACCAGCCGATGATAGCCTGGTGGAATGGGAAATTCTACATGCACTACTTGACCGACCCAAGGCACGAACACGAAGCCCCAGGCAAGACGATGCTGCAAACCTCCGAGGACGGCTACACTTGGAGCCATCCCATCGAACTCTTCCCCGAATACCCCGTGCCTGAAGGGTTCAGCAAAAAAGGAACCGACTTTCCCCCCGCCCACCATCTGAAAGCCGTGATGCACCAGCGAGTGGGCTGGTATGTCGCCCCCAACGGGAAGTTGCTCGCCACCGGCAATTACGGCATCTGCCTGACCATGCGCGACGACCCCAACGACGGCAACGGCATCGGGCGCGTGGTGAGGGAAGTCAGGCGCGACGGTTCGCTTGGTCCCATTTATTTCGTCTATTACAACCACGACTTCAACGAGCGCAACACCATCTATCCCAACTACCGCAAAGCCAAGGACAAAGCCTTTGTAAAGGCCGTAGAAGCCATGATGGCAGACCCGATGCAGCGCATGCAGTGGGTGGAGGAAGCCGACCGCCAGGAACCCCTCATCCCGCTGCGCCGTCCCTACAAGGCTTTCAGCGGCTACACGTTGCCCGATGGACGAAAGGCGGCATTGTGGAAACATGCCGTGACCAGTCTTTCTGCCGACGGCGGCCACACCTGGCGAGAGCCCTGCAACCGCGCCCCCGGCTTTGTCAACTCCAATGCCAAGATTTGGGGGCAACGGTTGACCGACGGCACCTACGCCACCGTCTATAACCCCGCCGAATACCGATGGCCACTCGCCATCTCACTCAGCCACGACGGACTGGAATACACCACCCTCTCATTGGTGAACGGCGAAGTGACGCCATTGCGCCACGGCGGACAATACAAAAGTTATGGTCCGCAATACACCCGAGGCATCCAAGAGGGCAACGGCATCCCTGCCGACAGCAACCTGTGGGTGACCTATTCGAACAACAAGGAAGACATGTGGGTGAGCCGCATCCCCGTGCCCGTGCGGTTGAACGCCACAAGTCACGCCTCACCTTTCGGGAAAGGCCAACAACTGTCGGACCTGACCGACTGGAATCTCTACGTCCCCCAACTGTGTCCCATCACGCTGAAAGACGGTTGGCTGAGCCTTTGCGACAGCGACCCCTACGACTATGCCAAGGTCGAGCGCGTGATTCCCAACACAAAGGAACTGGAAGTGACGTTCGACCTGAACATCGGACAAGACAAGGGTGGCGAACTCGACATTGAGTTTGTGGACGATGCCGGCACCGTCTGTTCGCGCATTGTCGTCGATTCCACGGGCGTCATTCGGGTGAAGGGCGGCGCCAGATACGGCACGCTGCTGAAGAAATACGAGGCTGGCGTGGAATACCATGTCAAGGCCGTGCTGTCGGTGGCACTCCACCGCGCCGTCTATTACCTCAACGGCAAGAAAGCATGTGAACGGCAGTTTGACACTCCGGTGGAGAGCATCTCCCGCATCGTGTTCCGCACCGGTCCGCTTTTCGACAAGCCCGACACCGACACGCCCGCCGACCAAGACTTCGACATGCCCCGTGCCGACGAGACCGACCCCACCGTGGCCTACCATATCGCTAATGTCACCTCGCGCTCGCTTGATGCCGACGCTCCCGCCGCCGTGCTCCGTTACGACGATTTCGCCCACTATGCCGAAAGGTTCAATACGATGGAAGACGAGAACATCGTCACCACCATCCCCAACGCCCAATCTTCGGAATGGATGCGTGCCAACATCCCCCTCTTCGACTGTCCAGACAACGACTTCCGCGAGATGTACTACTACCGCTGGTGGACGCTGCGCAAGCACATCAAGCGCACACCCGTGGGCTACGGCATGACGGAGTTTTTAGTGCAACGCTCCTACGCCGACCGCTACAACCTCATCGCCTGTGCCATCGGGCATCATGTCATGGAGAGCCGATGGTTGCGCGACACCACCTACCTGCACCAAATACTGCGGACATGGTACTTCGGCAACGAGGGTAAGGCGATGTCGAAGATGAACAAGTTCTCCTCATGGAATCCCTATGCCGTGCGGCAACTTTTCAAGGTGCAGGGCGACACCGCCTTCGTTCTTTCCCTGAAGCCACGATTGGAGGAAGAGTACGACCGTTGGGAATCAACCAACCGTCTGCCCTCTGGACTCTATTGGCAAGGCGACGTGCAGGACGGCATGGAAGAGAGCATCAGCGGCGGGCGCAAGAAGCAGTATGCCCGACCCACCATCAACAGTTACATGTGTGGCAACGCCGAGGCCCTGGCCTGGATGAACATGCTGACATACGATGTGGAAAAGAGCCGTCTCTACAAAAAGAAAGCAGGTACGCTGCGCCACCTCATCGTGACGCACCTGTGGAACGAGAAAGACCAGTTTTTCGAGACCCGTCGCGGAGACGTCGGCGACACGCTGGCTTCTGTGCGCGAGGCGATAGGTTTCATTCCTTGGTATTTCAACCTCACATTTACGAATCCGAAATATGATGTAGCATGGCTGCAAATCCTCGACGAGCAGGGTTTCTCCGCTCCCTATGGTCTAACCACCGCCGAGCGCCGCCATCCACAGTTCCGCT
>CAMKSZ010000276.1 GCA_946415525.1 uncultured Prevotellaceae bacterium
GGAGTTTGGGAGTTTAGACATTACTCTTGATTGCTTCCCGCCAATGTGCAATGTAGTAAGCATACGTTTTCATCATGAATTTGTGCGCACCAAAATTAATGGATAATTCGTGGTAATTCATGTTGAAAAAACCATTCCTGTCGTCAAACTCCCGCTACATGCGAGAGTATTGTCTAAACTCCTTAACTCCCAAACTCCTTAACTCCTTAACACCCCAACTCCCCATCTCCTTTAACAAATCTTAAAGGTGGCACCCTTGGGAAGACGGAAATAATGTCGTAACTTTGTAGTTCGAATATGATAGACCGTGCCACCATAGACCGCATCATGGACGCCGCCAACATCGTTGACGTCGTCTCTGAATTTGTCTCCCTGCGCAAGAGCGGAGCCAACTACAAGGGCTTGTGTCCGTTTCACGACGACCGCACGCCTTCGTTCTCCGTGTCGCCGGCAAGGGGCATCTACAAATGCTTCTCCTGCGGCAAGGCGGGCAATGCCGCCAACTTCATCATGGAGCACGAGCAACTGTCTTACCCCGACGCCCTGCGGTGGCTCGCACGGAAATACCACATCGAAATCAAGGAGCGCGAACTCACCGACGAGGAACGCCAGCAGGAGAACGAGCGCGAGAGCATCTTCATCGTCAACGAGTGGGCAGCCGGCTATTTTAATGACGTGCTGCACAAAGAACCCGACGGACAGGCGATAGGCATGGCCTATTTCCGGTCGAGGGGATTCCGCGACGACATCATCGCCAAGTTTAAGTTGGGCTTCGCCCTTCCGCGCCGCAACGCCATGGTAGAACAAGCCCGCACCCGTGGCTACAAGGACGACTACCTCGTCAAGAGCGGACTCTGTGTCAGGCGCGACGACGGGAGCCTCTACGACCGCTTCGCCGGCAGGGTCATCTTCCCCTGGATGGGTGTGAGCGGCAAGGTGACGGCCTTTGGCGGTCGATTGCTCGACGCTCGCACGAAGGGCGTGGCGCAGAAATATGTCAACTCGCCCGACTCCGTGGTCTATCACAAGGACCACGAACTGTATGGGCTTTACCAGGCCAAGAAGGCCATCGCCAAGGAGGGCTGCGTGTATATGGTGGAAGGCTACACCGATGTCATCTCCATGCACCAGTGCGGCATCGAGAACGTCGTCGCCAATTCGGGCACCGCCCTCAGCGTCCACCAAATCAGGCTGCTGCGCCGGTTTACGGAGAACATCGTGCTGCTCTACGACGGCGACGAGGCGGGCATCCACGCCGCCCTGAGGGGCACCGACATGCTCCTCGCCGAGGGAATGAAAATCAAGATCCTCCTCTTGCCCGACAACGAAGACCCCGACAGTTTCGCGCGCAAGCACACGGCGGTCGAGTTCCGCGAATACATCGCCTCGCACCAGACGGACTTCATGGAATTCAAGACGCAACTGATGCTCCGTGGCGAGACCGACCCCATCAAGCGGTCGGAGGCGATACAGGGCATCGTGCGCAGCATCTCCGTCATCAAGGACCAGATTGTGCGCGCCACCTACGTCAAGGACTGTGCCATGCGCATCGGCATCCCCGAGCAGACGCTCATCAACGAGATGAACAAACTGATACGCCACGACCGGGAGGAACAGGAGCGCCAGACCCAGCGGGAGGAGGAGCGGAAGCGTGCGCAGGCGCCGGAACGCTCACGCCTTGGTCCGCCACAGGCCAGCGAGCGGGTGGAGGAGATGGAGAAGTTGCTCATCCAACTCGTGGTGAGGCATGGCGGCGAAGTGGTGCTGCGCAATGTTGACCGCGGCGACGGCACCACCTGCGACCTCACCGTGGTGGAGTATGTATATTACAGCCTCGAAGAGGACGAATTGCAGTTGGCCAACCCCCTCTATCGGCGCATCTTCCTCGAAGCGCTCGAATATGTCACTACCGGAGGCGACGACTTGCTGGGGCATTTCCAGATGCACCCCGACGTGGAAGTGAGCAGTTTGGCCACGCGGCTTGGCGTCGATTCTTACGTGCTGTCGGCCAGCAACCAGGTGCGCACGGGCGAGGAACCCCTGCGCGTGCAGACTGAGCATTTGTTGCTCGACTACAGGATGGCGCTGCTGCAAGGGCACATCGAGCAGTTGCAGAAACAGTTGCTGGCGAGCGACGACGAGGAGGAGCGGTCGCAATGTCTCTCCCAACTGGGAGCGCTCTTGTCTATGCGGCAGGAGATAGCGAAAAGGTCGGGGAAAAGTATAATCATTTAAAATTAGCATACAGATGGATTATGTACAATTAGTCATGAATGCGCTGATGCTGATACTCATCGTGTTCATCTGCTTCATCCTCATATTCAGAATGCGGGGGGTGTCCATCCGTTCCGTGCTCCGCCGAAAATATTGGCAGCGGTCGCACAACAAGAACAAGCGGCAGGCGGCCACGATAGAGCAATGTGTCATCAATGCTCTCGGCGAACTCCACTGCGACGTGGAATGGAGCGGCGAGGGCGACGACCGCATCGCCGTTTACGACTACCAAAACGGGCACTTCCGCCTGAGAATATTGAAGAATTCCTTTTTCGTAAGGCTGTCATACCTCTTCTGCTATTCCACCACCACCGAGGATGTCAACTTGGTGCGCACCGTGTGCAACCAGTGCAACATCAACTCGGAGGTGCACCGGGTCATCTACAGCATCGACGAGGCGAAAAACAGACTCGACCTACATATCGTCGCAGGACTTCCCATGCACCCCGACATAGCGGCTGAGACCTTGGTGGCCGCCATGAACGGCATGTTTGGTTGGCAGAATGCCTTTGTGCAGAAAATCAACGAGATGAAAGGCGAAGGGGCGTCGGCTGGCGCCGACAAGGAAATGGTGGATGCCGCCACAGCCCGCGAGATGTTCCTCATGCGCCAACAGGAAATCAGGTTGCAGGGGGCGGAGCAGTTGAGGGCCAACGACACGCGGGCGCTCACCCTCGGCGACTTCCTCGACAAGGTGATGGGACTGCAGGGACTGCGCCCCAAGCGGTTGGCGATGGTGCATCCCCAAGGCATCGAAATCACCGCCGAGGAGGAAATCCTCGGCTTCGACCTGACGCGCGCGCTGTTTGCCGACGGCAAATGTGTGGCGAAGGAGGCCGTGGCGCTGCTGTGGACCGAACTCAAGGGGAGCCCTGGCGAGGTGAGGCTGGTCACGCTGACCTTCGACTCGGAGGGCAGTGACGGCAAGACCGACTACTTCCGGCTGACGGCTTGCCTTTCTGTCATGCCGGCGTCGCCGAAGCATCCTTTCCGCGAGCCTTCGAGGGAACTGATGTGCAATTCCGCCCTCTTGGCCTACGACCATGTGTCGCGCGAACAGCAATTCCATGAGAGCAACTATATGTGGAAAGAGGCGGTGCGGCGTATGAAGGACAAGGAACAGGAGCCGCTCACCGACGAGATGCAGTTGCTGGTCGATTGCACCTCGCCCGAACTGGCGAATTGCTTGTACCAAGGGCAGAAACTCTTCATGGCGGATCGATTCTACGAGGCGTTGCTGTATTTCGAGAATGCCTTCCTCCTCATGCGGGGGGACTTCGACAAGATGAAGGCGAGCATGCGGGAGACGTTCTACAACACCATCTATTACATCGGTTTCTGCTACTGTGAACTGCGACAGTATCTGCGTGCAGAGGCATACCTCGGCATGTTGGTGGCACAGCATCGCGTGCTCTACACCAAGGAGTATGTCAATGCGCTTGTCAACGGCGGCGACCACCGGGCATTGGAGTTCATCGACCAACTCATCCACCAACTCAACGCCACCTTGGAGATGGACGAGGAGGACAAGCCACAGCACATCTTCCAGTTCCTGGCTTTCCTCAAGCGCCGCAAGGTGTATGTCTTGGTGGAGAAAAAAAGGTATGAGGAGGCGAGGAAAAACCTCATGGAGATGCTCGACGACCCCGAATGTGCCGACTTTGCCATCAACGAACTGGCCTACATCCAGAAGTTGCTCGACAACAACGAGCAACTATGAGCATCGATGACATCCTCGAAGTTGTTCCGTATGTTGCGTTGTCAACGCAACATAGCATTGCTCTGCCCACCCCCAAAAACTCCTCTATTAATTTTTTTGACTTTTCTCGACCAGCGGCGCCACCGCGTGGAAATCCACGAACCCGACGGGCGGAACGACATCTTCCCGCGAGAGACCGTCTATAACGCGCTGAACTTCGTCCTCGGCTGTCATCCCGGCAGCAACAGCGCTTCGTTCGCATAAAATGACTGAAGTTTCCCATCCTTGCCATAGATGTTTTTGTTTGAAATTGAGGATATTTACTCAGAATCGTAGATGTATGACAGACACTCC
>CAMKSZ010000277.1 GCA_946415525.1 uncultured Prevotellaceae bacterium
GGCGAAAACCTCGACTACGGCGACCAGGACTTCTCGCTCATCACAGACCTGAAATGATCTTTTTTAAGGAGTTAAGGAGTTAAGGAGTTAAGACAAATGACTTTTTAAGGAGTTTGGGAGTTAAGGAGTTAAGGAGTTAAGACAAATGACTTTTTAAGGAGTTAAGACAAATGACTTTTGAAGAGTTGGAGGTTTGACGAAGGACTTCGATACTTTTGAACTGAGGGCTTAGATGGCAGCAATTAGAGATGGCAACTTTTACATTTCAGAACATTCTTGCATGGCAAAAGGCACATGAATTTACGAAACTCGTCTATGAAATTACCAAAGAATTCCCCGAAGATGAAAAGTTTGGCTTAACTTCCCAATTTCGACGGGCTGCGGTATCAATAGGTGCCAATATTGCTGAAGGCTACAAAAAACTTAGCAAAGCAGATAAACTGCGTTTTTTGAACATTTCAGAAGGCAGTATGGCTGAATGTATGAATTACATCATTCTCTCAAAGGACCTCAATCTCATCAACGACTCTCAATATAATAGTCTGTGTGATGCTCTTGAGATTGCTTGGAAATTGCTGACCGCATATTGTAATGGTATAATCAACAACAATGGAATAAACAAACTTGGTGAGTAAGGAAACGAGATATTTTTGATGGAGAAGGAGCCAAGAGTGAGTGGGTGTTAAAGAGGGTAATGTCTAAACTCCCAAACTCCCAAACTCCTAAACTCCAGAAAATCTTTCTTGAAAAGACTTCCTCCCAAAAAAGAAAAACATCATGAACTGTACAAACATTTTTTCACTTGAAGGAAAGAATGCCTGGATCACAGGTGCATCCTATGGCATTGGTTTCAACATCGCCAAGGCTTTTGTCGCCGCCGGCATCAAAACCATCATCTTCAACGACATCAACGAGGCAGCCTTGGAGCGTGGCCTGAACAACTACAAGGAGGCAGGCATCGAGAACGTGAAAGGCTACGTCTGCGACGTCACCGACGAGAACGCCGTCAAGGCACTTGTGGAGAAAATCCACGAAGAAGTGGGGCAGATTGACATCCTCGTCAACAATGCCGGCATCATCAAGCGCATCCCCATGCACGAGATGAAGCGCGCCGAGTTCCAGCAGGTCATCGACATCGACCTCGTGGGGCCGTTCATCTGCAGCAGCGCCGTCATCCCCGAGATGATGGAGCGCCGCGAGGGCAAGATCATCAACATCTGCTCGATGATGTCCGAGCTCGGCCGCGAGACCGTGAGCGCCTACGCCGCCGCGAAGGGCGGCCTGAAGATGCTCACCCGCAACATCTGCTCCGAGTACGGCGAGTACAACATCCAGTGCAACGGCATCGGCCCGGGCTACATCGCCACGCCCCAGACCGCTCCGCTGCGTGAGCGCCAGCCCGACGGCAGCCGTCACCCCTTCGACTCGTTCATCTGCGCCAAGACACCCGCCGGCCGCTGGCTGGAGCCCGAGGAGTTGGGCGGTCCCGCCGTCTTCCTCGCCTCTCATGCTTCCGACGCTGTCAACGGCCATGTGCTCTATGTCGATGGCGGCATCCTCGCCTATATCGGCAAGCAGCCATAACCGGCAAGGCCACAGACCATAAAAAAGCGGACTGCCTCTGAGGCAGCCCGCTTTTTGCAATTAAGATTTTTTCTTACAGATTATTTCAAAGCGTCGGCCAATTCGGCACCAGCCTTAAACTTCGCAATCTTCTTCTCGGCAATCATGATCTTCTGCCCGTTGCTGGGATTTACACCCTCGTGGGCGGGACGAGCGGTCACGCTAAAGGTGCCGAAACCGATAAGGGCAACTTTGTCGTCGGCGACAAGAGCCTCTTTGATAGCCTCAAGAGCAGCCTCCAAAGCCTTTTTTGAATCAGCCTTTTTCAAACCCGACTTCTCTGCGATTTTGTCGATTAATTCTGTCTTGTTCATAATTAGTGGATTTAATAATGATAAATATATGAATGTAGTTTACTCATTTGTCGGCAAATATAGAAGATTCATTTCATAAATCAAACAAAAAATAAAAAAAAGTGAAGAAAAATGCGAAAAAACAAAGGTATGAGGCTGATTTTGTGCGATGTAAAGGATATTTTTCGTATTTTTGCCACCGTTTTTCATCAATAAAAGGATATTTACATGCGCAGCATTCCCACAGTCACCAAAAATCTGCTGATAATTAATGTATTGGCCTTTGTCGCCTATTTTGTGCTCTACTTGAGGGGCATCGACCTCAACAGCATCTTTGGCCTGCACTTCTTTTTGGCGTCGAAATTCAGTTTCTATCAGTTTATCACCTACATGTTCATGCATGGTGGTTGGATGCACCTGTTTTTCAACATGTTTGCGCTGTGGATGTTCGGGTGCGTGATGGAACAGGTGTGGGGACCCAAGAAATTCCTTTTTTATTACATTTTTTGCGGTGTCGGAGCCGGCCTTATCCAAGAAATCTCGCAGTATGTGTCGCTGTACACCATGCTTTCTTCGAGTCCGGAGGTAGGCTTCACCACGCTCATTTCCGCCGCTTGGTCCGACCCGTCGCTCGCCGAGTCGCTCAACGGATGGACGACGGTGGGTGCCTCCGGTGCCATCTACGCCATCCTTCTTGCCTTCGGCATGACGTTTCCCGAAGAGCGCATCTTCATCTTCCCCCTTCCCATCCCCATCAAGGCCAAGTGGTTTGTCATTGGCTATGTCGCCATTGAACTTTTCTCCGCACTCGGTTCGTCGGGCGACGATGTGGCCCATTTCGCCCACTTGGGCGGCATGCTCTTCGGCTACTTCCTGATTCGCTATTGGCAGCGTCATCCAGAGGTTGGCAACTACGGGCGCGCCCACGGACGGCAGTTCTTCGACCGTTTGCGCGACAGTTGGGAAAACCGCAAGGGCAAGCGATTTGACGGGCAGTCCGACGTGCGCAACCAGACCGACTGGGACTACAATGCCGACAAGAAAGCCACCGAAGAAAGAATAGACAAGATACTTGACAAGATTCGCAAGAACGGATATGCCAGTCTGACGGAAGAGGAGAAGCGATTCCTCTTCGAGAGTAGCAACAAGAATAAATAATGGGCATTCTCGGAAAGTTAAGAACTTTCACACAGTATGTGTTCGCCACAGCGAATGTGATTGTGGTATTGGCGATGTGCGTCACCGCCTATGCCGGGCACGTCAACACGGCGTCGGTTCCTTTTTGTGAGGTGCTGTCGCTCGCCTTTCCCATCCCTGTGGTGGTCAATCTCCTATTCTTGCTGTTCTGGCTGTTGGCCTCTCCCAAGTTCGCACTCATCCCCTTGGCAGGCATTCTCGTCTGCTGGAGTCCGCTGCGCAGTTATTGTCCCTTCAACATCCCCAAGGAGGCACCCGAGGGAAGCATCAAGGTGCTTTGCTACAACGTGTGCAATTTCGTCGGTCCCGGTGGCCCCAAAGAAAATTTGCCGAAATGCACCGACTATATCCAGGAGGTGAATGCCGACATTGTCTGCCTTCAGGAGACCGGTGCCTCCAAGAGAGCCCTCAAGGGGAAGGCCGACAAGCGGTTGGAGCGAGTCTATCCCTATTTCGACAGTCTGAAGAAAAAGGGCGGCGAGCGAGTCTCCATCTACAGTCGCTATCCCATCCGCTGGACCAAGGAAGTGCCCTACGAGTCGGAAACCAACACCAGTACGGTGCATTGCCTTGACGTCGATGGCGACTCGCTGCTTGTGTTCAACTGCCACCTGCAGACCGTCGGCCTTTCGCCCGTCGAGAAAGGAGAACTGAAAGACTTCGTTGACCGCAAGAGCAACACGTTGGACGAGAAGCCCTTTGTGGAGAAGATCACCCAAAACGCAAAGTTGCGTGCCCGTCAAGTGAGGCTCATCGTTGCGACACTGAAGAAGCACAGCGGCGCCTCTGTCCTGCTCTGTGGCGATTTCAACAGTTCTCCCGTCTCCTATCCCCACCATCTTGTCTCCACCGTCCTCGACGACTGTTACCGAGCCACCGGCAACGGCACGAGTTTCACCTACAGCCGTGGCGGCATTTATGAGCGCATCGACAATATCTTTTGCTCCTCCGACTGGAAACCCTATAACTGCCATGTTGATACAAAAAACAGCATATCCGACCATTATCCCGTCATTTGTTGGATAAAAAAACGGTCAAAACCCTAAAAAATGAATAATATTCCGACGGAAATTTTCCCGAAAGTGAAAAAATCACTATCTTTGCACGCTATATCGCAAAATGGGCTGAAATCAATAAATTTATAACATCATAACTAAAAATGCAAAACAAAGGAATTGTAATTGTTACAGCGGTCTTGTTGACCCTGGCAAG
>CAMKSZ010000278.1 GCA_946415525.1 uncultured Prevotellaceae bacterium
CCCCCTCAATATTTAAAACTGGAGCCCCCGACAAATTCGCGCATGATGCTCGTGGGCGGTATCTCCTTGTCGCTCACGGGGATGAAATAGTGGATAAACTTGAGCAGGCGGTGCGCCTCGGAATACTCCGGGCAGTTCTTCGGCACGGAGGCGAGGATGATTTCTGCGTGGGTGCGGAGCACGGCAAACTCGATGTTGAGCGCTGAGTTGAACATCGCGTCGGCAGTTTCCTGGAACGGCAATATCCATTGTTCCTCTGCCTCGCATACGTTGTGCCACATGCTGATGGTCTCGCGGGCGCTGTAGGCTCCCTTGTTGTAGTCGCGGATGATGCGACGCAACAGGCGGTTGTCGCGCGTGGGAATCCAATTATGGTCGTCGAGAGAGATGCTGGTGAGGGCGGAGACGAAAATCTTGAACTTCGCCGAGTCGGGGATGTGCTCCGTCAGCAGTGGGTTGAGGGCGTGGATGCCTTCGATGATGAGCACGCAGTCGTTTTGCAGTTTCAGTTTCTTTCCGTTGTATTCGCGCTTGCCCGTGACGAAGTTGTATTCGGGCACTTCCACGCGCTCGCCGTTCATCAACCGCCGCAGGTGGTCTTCCAAGAGTTCGCAATCGACGGCCTTGATGTTGTCGAAGTCGTATTGTCCGTTGGGCAGCAGCGGCGTGTCCACGCGGTTGACGAAGTAGTCGTCGGTGGAGAAGGAGATGGGGTGCAGTCCACAGGCGAGCAGTTGGATGGAGAGGCGCTTGCAGAAGGTGGTCTTTCCCGAACTCGACGGGCCGGTGATGAGCACGATGCGGATGGGGTTTTCTGGTGCGCGGAAGCGTGTGTCGATTTCCTCGGCGATTTTCACAATCTTTTTCTCTTGCAGTGCCTCGCTCACTTGGATGAGGCGTGAGGCGTTGCCCTTGAGCACCGCCTTGTTGACGTCGCCGGCGTTGGAGAGGCGCATGATGATGTCCCAGTGCACTTTCTCGGCAAACATCTCGTAGGTCTTGGGCTGGTCGATTTTCTCGGCGAGGACAAGGGGGTTCTTCCTGTCGGGCACCCGCAACAGCAGGCCGTCGCCATAGGGCTCCAGGTCCCACACCTTCAGGTAACCGGCGGAGGGCACCAGCGGACCGTAGTAGTAATCGACGGTGTCGCCGAGCATGTAGTAGTCGGTGTAGATTTGTCCGCTGGTCTCGATGAGTTTCACCTTGTCGGAGAAGCCGCGCTCGGAGAGGATGCGCAGGGCTTCGTCGGTGGTGGCCTCAAAGCGGCGGAAGGGCATGTCGGCATTGATGACCTGTTGCATGCGCTCCTTGATGCGGTCCACGTCGGCGGCGGTGAACCGCTCGCCGCTGCGGCGCTTCAGGTTGCAGTAATAGCCGCGTGAGAGGGGGTGCTCGATGAAGAGTTTGCTGCCGGGGAAGATGTCGCACACCGACTTATAGAGCACGAAGCAGAGCGAGCGCACGTAGGCACGGTGGCCTGAACCTTCGCTGGCGTCGATAAACTCCACGTCACGGTTTTGGAAGAGGCGGAACTTCAACCCTTGTGAGGTGTTGTTCACCTTGGCCGAGACGACGGGGAAGGGGAGTCGGATTTCGTCGGCGAAATCTTGATAGACGTCGAGCAAAGAGCATCCCTCGGGGAAACTCTTCGTCACATTGTTGTTCTTGCAGCGGATTTGGAGCATGGCGGTTTGGATGGTTGGTTTGCAAATCTCCCTTTTGTGCTACATGTATCCCAACCAGCGCAGGATGTCGTTGAGGTTGGCGACAATCATCAGCAGGATGAGGATGGAGATGCCGGCGTATTCGGCGATGATGAGGAAACGCTCGCTGGGTTTGCGCCCCGTTATCATCTCGTAGAGCAGGAAGAGCACATGACCGCCGTCGAGGGCGGGGATGGGCAGGATGTTCATGAATGCCAAGATGATGCTCAGGAAGGCGGTCATGCGCCAGAACATCATCCAGTCCCACATCGGCGGGAACAGGCTGCCGATGGCGCCGAAGCCGCCTAATGACTTGGCACCGTCGGAGGTGAACACATATTTCAGGTCATCGACATAGCCCCGAAGCACGCCAATCCCATAGCGGATGCCGGCGGGGAAACTCTCAAAGAAACCGTATTCCACCTGCGTCGGTTCGTAAAACTCCCAGATGCCTTTTTGCAAGACGCCGAGGCGCATCTCGTTGTCGAGCATCGTGCGCACGGTATCGACGACTCCAGTGGAGGCGTGTTGGAAGGTGAGGCTGATGGTGCGGCCCTTGATGCTGTCGGCCTTCGTGCCCTTGGCGGTCACCACGTCGTTGAGGCGGCTCACCTGCATGGTGAACTCGTTCCAAGAGTCCACGGCTTTGCCGTTGATGGCGAGGATTTTGTCGCCTTTCTCCATGCCGATGGAGGAGGCGGGGGTGTGCGGCAGTACGCTGTCGATTTCGGCGGGGACGAGCGGTGCGACGAACGGCGGCTGTTTCTTGATCATGTCGAGCAAGTTGAGGTCGCCGGGGAGTTGGATGGCCATCGCCTTGCCGTCGCGGATGATATCTACACGGGTAGCCTCGGAGATGTCGCGGTAGAGGTCGGTGCCGAAGGACTTGAAGGGGCGTTTCTCGGTGCCCACCAAGATGTCGCCGTCCTTGAAACCGAGTTGCTGTGCCTCGGTGTTGAACTTCATGCCATGGCTCATGTCCTTGGTCTGGATGTAGGACTCGCCCCAATAGAAGAGCACCATCGAGTAGATGAACAGCGCCAGGAGGAAGTTCACTAATACGCCGCCAATCATGATGAGCAGTCGTTGCCAGGCGGGTTTGGTGCGGAATTCATAGGGCTGTGGCGGTTGCTTCATCTGTTCGGTGTCCATCGACTCGTCGATCATGCCGGCGATTTTGCAGTAGCCGCCCAAGGGGAGCCAGCCGGCGCCGTATTCCGTCTCGCCGATTTTCTTGCTGAAGAGTTTGCCGGTCCATTTGCCGATGCCTACGTCGAAAAAGATGAAGAATTTTTCCACCCGAACGCCGAAGAGTTTGGAGAAGAAGTAGTGGCCGCCCTCATGGAGCAGCACGAGAATGGAGATGGACAGGATGAACTGTACCAATCTGATTAGAAATACACTATCCATTGTTATTGGGTTGCTTTACAATATGTGCTTGTTGTTATTGTCCTAACAGTTCTGTTGCCACGCGCCGTGCCTCTGCGTCGGTCGCCACATAGGTGTCGTAACTGGGGTGGGCGTCGAAGGCCACGCGCTGCATGGTCTGTTCGATGATTTGTCCCATTTGCAGGAAGCCGCAGCGCTCGTCGAGGAAGCCGCGGTTGACAATCTCGTTGGCGGCATTGACGATGCAGGGCATGTTGCCTCCTTGGCGGATGGCTTCGAAGGCCAAGGCGAGGCAGTGGAATTTCTCCAAGTCGGGTTCAAAGAACTCCAACGGGTGCTTGAAGAGGTCGAGGCGCTCGCCGCTCAGCGGCAACCGCTCGGGGAAGGAGAAGGCGTATTGGATGGGCAGCCGCATGTCGGGCACGCCGAGTTGGGCTTTCACCGACCCGTCGTGGAACTGCACCGCGCTGTGGACAATCGACTGCGGGTGGACGAGCACCTGGATGCGGTCGGCGGGAACGCCGAAGAGCCATTTCGCCTCTATCACCTCGAAGCCTTTGTTCATCATCGTCGCACTGTCGATGGTGATCTTGGCTCCCATGTCCCATGTGGGGTGGCGCAGGGCATCGGCCTTGGTGACGGTGGCGAGGCGCTCTACCGACATGGTGCGGAAGGGTCCGCCGCTGGCGGTGAGCAATATCTTCTCTATCTCGTTGTCGTCTTCGCCCACAAGACTTTGGAAGATGGCGGAGTGCTCGCTATCGACGGGGATGATGGGAGCATGGTATTGGGTGGCCAACTGGCAGATGAGTTCGCCGGCGACGACAAGGGTCTCCTTGTTGGCCAAGCAGATTTTCTTCCCTGCCTTGATGGCGTGGATGGTGGGCGAAAGTCCGGCGAAGCCCACCATGGCGGTGAGCACCATGTCGATGGGACCTGCCTCCACTATCTCGTCGATGGCGCGCGCGCCGGCATACACCTTGATGTCGGGCAGGTCGGCGAGCAGTTCGGTGAGTTGGGCATAGTGCTGCTCGTTGGCAATCACCACGGCGGCGGGCTTGAACTTGCGGGCTTGTGCGGCGAGTTCCTTCACGCGGTTGTTGGCGGTGAGGCAATAGACCTCATAGCGGTCGGCGTGCTCCTCGAT
>CAMKSZ010000279.1 GCA_946415525.1 uncultured Prevotellaceae bacterium
AACAAATAACAACATTTATTCCGTTGTCCTTTGTTGTCCCTTGTTGTCCTATGTTATTTGATTTTTTCCATATAATTTCCTTCTACGCCAAACGACTTTGTATGGCATATTAACTATTCATGGTGTAAAAATAAATCAATAAAAAAACGCTTCGCTTAGGAAAAAAGTTGAAAAAGGAGGAAAAAGCGCTAAAGCGCTGAAAAAAAGGAAGAAAAATTGATTAGACTTGCGAAGAATAGTTGCACGACTAAAACAGAACATATAATTACCATAAATTGATCATGAATTGGTGCGCACAAAAATTAATGGTCAATTCGTGGTAATTATATGTGAAAAAATTAAACAATTTAGGACAACAAGGGACAACAGAACAGACAAAAAATGTTGTTTGTTGTTGTTATTTGTTGTTTTTGTTGTTTGATACACTCTTTAACTCCTTACATCGGGTGGGTCCTGCGGAACTCCTCCAACTGCTTGAAGCAATGCTTGTCTATCAACTGCTCAAGTGGACGGTCGGGATTTTTGCGCACCTTGCATTTGTGGTCGAAAATCATCAGGTCGCCCTTTTTCGGTGTGTAGGGTTTCCACTTGGGCAGTCCCTTGACGTTGGGGTTCCCCGTATGCGCGAAAGCCGCCCACGAACTGCTCATCAAGTCAGCCAATTTGAGGTCGTCCTCCGTGGGCGAAGGCAGTTCGTTTTTCGAATGGTGGAGGGTGTTGAAGCAGAACTTCAACTCATGTCCGTGCACCGACCCCTTGTTGAGCGGCGACCTCCAAGTGAACATGTACGCATAGGTGTCCGCGTTCCTGTTTTGCGAGATATAGTCGGCGGTGATGATGGTCTTGGGGCGGAAGAGCCAGTCGATGCTCACCAAGTCCTGGGGCGTGTATTTGGGATACGCCTTCTTAAAGGCCTTCACATACGCCTCCGTGTCCTCCTCGAACACCGGACGGAGGATTTCCTTCGCCTGCTCCAACGTCATCGGTTTGTCGTAAGCCAGTCGTTGCAGTTCGTTGAAGGTGGTGCCGATGACGATGGGGATGTCGTTGGAGATGTCGGCGAACCCCGGTTGGAAAGGCTGTTGCAGCAGCGTCACCCCGTCGGGCGACGGTCCGAAGCCCCACATCATGGGCGTCCCCGGCTTGCGTGTCCCGATGCTCGCCGCCATCGCCCTTTGTCCCGCGGCATAGAGGTCTTTGTAGGGGACATCCTTGATCTTGTCCACCTGTTCCTTGTCGATGCCCAATTCCTTCAAGACGGCGAGACCTAATTCGCGGCTCATCTCCTTCGTGTTGACGTTGAGAATCGTCCCGCTGAGGATGATGGCTTTGTGGAACAGGCCCTTCGCCGGCGGCATGCACAGCAAGGTGCCCACCTTTCCTCCCCCACCCGACTCACCGAAGATGGTGACGTTGTTGGGGTCTCCGCCAAACTGCGCTATGTTGTCCTTGACCCACTGCAGGGCGGCGACGATGTCGAGCATCCCCACGTTGGCGGAGAATTTGTATTTCTCCCCACACTCCGAGAGGTCGAGGAAGCCGAGGATGTTGAGCCTGTGGTTGACGCTGACCACCACGACATCTTTCTTCGCCAGCGCCATGCCGGGGTTCCACGCCGAAGTGCCCGAGTCGAATCCCCCTCCGTGGAGCCACACCATCACCGGTTTTTTCCTTTCGATGTCCCGGGTCCACACGTTGAGCACGCAGGAGTTCTTCTCCGACATCTCCTCCTCTGAGAGTTCCCTGCCGTGGGTAGGTTGCATGGCCTGCGGTCCCCAATGGTTGCATTCCCTCGTGTCCTCCCACTTATCGACAGGCATCGGCGGCATGAATCGCTCCACCTTGGCGTATGGGATGCCGAGGAAGGCGACGACGTCTTCCTGGTTGAACCCCCTCACCCACCCCGACTGGGTGTTGATGAAATAGGGATTCTTGGGTTGGGCGCATAGGGGTTCGACGTGTGCGAGCATCAAGGCCGTGGCACCCAACATCATTGCCGAAAATAAATATTTTCTCATGATTCTTACCTGCATATATACACTAATTATCTTTTATTTTTTCACACTCTACCATGAATTGTCCAATAATTTTTGTGCACCAATTCATGCCCCTTTACATGGTAATTATCTGTTGCCGTTATTTGACCAATATTTTCCTGCCATTCCTGACGACGACGCCCTTGTAGGAGGCATCCACCTTCTGTCCCGCGAGGTTGTAGCGGTTGTCGGAAGAGCCTGACGGGTCGGACGAGACGACGGCATCCTCTATCCCGTCCTCCGAGGTGCAGGAGAGCACAATCTTGTCGATGTTGCAACTGCCCCCCGTGATTTGCAGGCGCAGGATCTGCTTGCCCTCCGGGAGAGGTTTCCTGAATTGTCCGCCGACCACCTCATAAGTGTCCCAGTTGTTCTTGGGGACGCTCACTTTGCAAAGCGGCACAATCGCCCCCTTCTCCTTGCACAAGCCTATCGAGAAGGTGGAGCCGTCCGTACCGGAAGAGACATAAGCCTCATAGGAGTACTCGCCCGCCTTGGTCACATTGACGGTGTATTCAAGCCATTCCCCCACAGCGGTGTGGCCGATGGCATAGCCGCCATTGCCCTTGACGATGTCCACCCCTCCGCCATCGGTGCGGTAGGAGGCGCCATCGCCCTCATTGGTGTCATCCGAGTCGTGGAAGGCCATTCCGTCAGTGCCTTTGTCATAGTCTTCCGCCTGGATGGTGCCCGGCACGTCGGTGGCGCCGTTGTAGGGCGTTCCATGGTTGGAGACCACCACTTTGATTTCGACGGAGTGTGTCACGCCGGTGAAATCGGTATAAGAGGCGGTGACCACCCCCTCTTTCTCTTGGTTTGTCACTACGGTGCCGCCGGTGACGGTGAAGTCGTCGCTGGAGAACACCACCTCATTGGTGAGGTCCTCACGGTGCCCGTCGGAGAACTTCCCCCAAAAAGTCAAGTCGATGCTGCCCCCGACTTTCAAGAAAATCTCTTTGTCGGAACATTCGAGTTGGGTGAGCGTATAAAACACTTTCAGGTTGTTGGGCAACGAATATTCCGCGTCGGCCTTTGGCTCCATCCCCATCACCTTGAGGGCTTCGATGGCATATCTCTTGCCCATGGTGCGGTAGCCCGAGGCGTTGAAGTGCCAGGGGTCCTGTCCATTGCCCGGACAACCGTTGGAATGCACGACGTGCGCTGTGGGAATCACGCTCGGGAGGTTGTTGACCTGCGTGTTGTGCGCATAGCATGCGCCCCCTTGGTCCTGACGCAGCGTCTCTCCGGCGAAGAGCGGCACGTCCTTGGCATTGAGCCCGAGGTCGGCGAGCATGTCGTTATAGATTTTCTTCACCATGCCGGGCCAACTGGGGTCGCCGTTGTTGGAGCACCCCTGGTGCAGGAGGATGCCCTTGATGACGCCCACCTCCTGTGCCTTCTTCCCCATGTCGATGAGGCGCTGGTAGGGATTGCCGCCGTAATGGTTCCTTGCAATCTGCGCCCACCACTCATTGGGGTTGGCATCCATCTTCTGCTTGTATTTGTCCTTGTCGAACATCTCTATGGGACTGCCTCCCATGGCGACCGCCACCACGCCGACTTTCACGTTGGCAGGGAGCGCCGCCACCATGGAGCGTCCGAAATAGTCAGCCATGCCGAGTTTGCCCACCGGACTGACGATGGGGCATAGCGCGGTGTACCACTGTCCCATACTGCGCTTGGGACTGGTGAAATTGGTGGTGGCGAGCATCTGGAAGCGCGGATCGACATATTGGTTGTCGATGTTCTCCCATTGTGCGTTGCCCTCCATGTTGGACTGTCCAAAACAAAGATAGACGTAAAAGTTGGGGTCTGCCTCGGCATAAGCCATCGACGACAGGCCCAAAAGGATAATGATTGAAAGTAGTTTCTTCATCATTTTTTGGAGTAATAAATAGTTGTTGTTAGATTTTGCACAAAGGTATTAAGTTTTTCCTGCACCAACTTTCATTTTTGCAACAAAAATCATTTGTAGTGTATCATACGACATAAAAGCAGGAAAGGAGGGAAGGTTTTAGAGGGAGTGTAGGAGATTTTTATAAGGAGTTAAGGAGTTAAGGAGTTTGGGAGTTTGGGAGTTAAGGAGTTAAGACAATAGTCTTGCGAGCGACGG
>CAMKSZ010000280.1 GCA_946415525.1 uncultured Prevotellaceae bacterium
CCGCTCAACGGCACCAGACGCCACCAGATAGTGCTCTACTGCCTCGATGCCGGCACCACCGACCCCACCGAAGGCAACCGTCCCGCAGCCATCACGCTCGACGAGGACCTGACCCGCACCAACGGCGAAATCGCCGACCCCAAAGTGCGCGAACTGGCAGATTTCTACGAGATTTTCCTCGGCCGCAAGGACGTGAACACCGATGGCAACGACAATTCGCTGACCATACAATATCGGCCCACTTACTATTTCCTCGGCCTTCGCCAGAACGCCATGCAGACCAACCCCACCCTTCACCAGACGGTGGGCTGGCATGACTTGGGCCGCAACGCCGATGGCCTGTTCGACCCGCTCGCCGACACGTTGCCGCAATGATGCTTCACCATTCGGCATGACACAGAAATGCCGTGATGGACAATAAAGAATCATCTAATTTGTAAGTTTCCACACAAAAAACGACAAAGGAAAGGCCACTTTTGAACTCTACTCCGAGTTTGGAAGTGGCTTTTGCCTTCAACAACCGCACCACCATGAAAAAGTTTATTTATCCCATCATCGCCACCCTGCTGCTCACTGTGAGTTGTATGGAGAACACGCCAAAGGAAGAAGCCGAAGACCAAGTGCAAGCACCCCATTTGGAGAAACGAGGCGGCGTCACCCAACTTATCGTTGACGGCAAGCCCTTCTTGGCACTGGCTTGCGAATTAGGCAACTCCACGGCATCGAGCCGCAAATACCTGTCTCCGTATTGGAAGAAACTGAAGGAGTGCGGCGTGAATACGGTGCTCGCCACCGTCTCTTGGGAGCAGACAGAGCCAGAGGAAGGGAAGTATGACTTCACCGTGGTGGACGACCTGCTGTCCGACGCCCGCTCCCACGACATGCGCCTCGCCCTGCTGTGGTTTGGCAGTTGGAAAAACGGCATCACCAGTTACACGCCGAAATGGGTGAAAGGCGACACCAAGCGGTTTCCGCTGGCGCTGACCCCAGAAGGCAAGCCCCTGCCCATCCTCACCACGTTGGGCGACGAGACCTGCAAGGCCGATGCCAGGGCTTTTGCCGCCTTGATGCACCACCTGAAGGAAGTGGACGCCCACCATCAGACCGTCGTCATGATGCAGGTGGAGAACGAGGTGGGCCTCCACGGCCATCCCCGCGACTATTGTCCACAGGCGGAAGAAGCCTTCCGTGGCCAAGTGCCCCAAGCCCTCACCGACTGGCTGACGGCCCACCGCGACAGTCTTCTCCCCGAGACCCAAAAGGCCTGGGAGGCAGGCGGATGCCGCACTGCCGGCACGTGGGAGGAGGTATTCGGCCACAACGACCGCGCCGCAGAGATTTTCATGGCCTGGCACTATGCCTCCTACATCGACCGCATCGCAGCAGCGGGAAAGGCAGAATACGACCTGCCCACCTTCGTCAACGCTTGGATAGTGCAGCCCGAGGACACCCGCCCGGGCAACTACCCCTCCGGCGGACCTCAGGCACAGAACCACGACATCTGGCACGCCGCCGCCCCCCATATCGACATCCTCTCCCCCGACATCTATCTCGACGATTTCCCCGAAGTGGCAAGGCTCTACGCCCGTTCCTCCACGCCGATGTTCATCCCCGAGTCGCGGTCGGGCCAGAACGGCGCTGCCAATGCCGCCTACGCCATTGGAGCCATGGGTGCCATCGGTTATTCTCCCTTCGGTTTTGAGCGCAACTGTGACGACCCGTCGAACATCCCCTTCGCTCAGTTCTACCAAAAAGCCGGCAGCATCGCCCCTGCCATCCTGGCCGCGCAAGCCGAGCACCGCATCGGTGCCGCTTGGCTGAAAGGCGACCACCCGCAGCGCGTAAAAGACGAGATACGGTTGGGCGACGTGCGCATCCTTTGCGAACTGGTGTCAAGTGGGATGCGCAACGGCGGGGCGCCCCAACTGACCGGCGGCACCTACGACCCCGACGCCATCGGCTATGTTGTCGCCATCCAAGAGAAAGACGGTTGGCTTTTCCTTGGGTCGAATGTCCGCGTCACCTTCCTCCCCGCCGACGGCAAGGGCTACATCGGCTTGGCCAAGGTCGTCGAGGGCGACTTCGACAAGAAAGGACGCTGGAAAGAGGGCCGTTGGCTCAACGGCGACGAGATACAACTTCGCTACGACCTGCTCTATGCCGTCGACGAGGGCTTTTCGGGGCAGGGTCTCAATTTTGGGCGTCCCGAGCCCAGTTTCCTCAAAGTAGAGTTGTTCAGGTATTGATTGTTTCATTGACGATAAGGAAACCACCCACAGCCTTGGCTGTGTAGGCATTCATGCAAATCATAAAGGGCACTCCGATGAGTGCCCTTTATTGATGAAATGATTATCCGCATCTATCAGTAATCCATTCAAACAATAAAAGACAAAAACAACAAAGTGACAGTTGTTTGAATGATTGTAACTTTCTGTATTTTTTACACGAATTACCACGAATTATCCATATTTTTTTTGCTCAGCAATTCATGAGCAATTACATGGCAATTATATGTTGTCGTATTGTTGTCATTCGTTGTCTTATTGCTGTCTGATAACCTCTTTCTACTTTTTTCAGCGCCTTGGTGCTTTTTCCATTTTTGCATTTCTTTTTACATATTTCGCATCCAGAGGCGTATAATCTTTCAATCTTTAGATGAAAATAATTCGTCTTGTTAGGAGTGATTTTACTTTTTTGTAGTAAATTTGCACCGAGAACACCTCCCCAACTATTTGACACCTTAAACTTGATGCAATGACAAAGATGGCCATCTCCTTCATGCTATTTCTGGCAACCTCCACCATCTGGGCACAGGATTTCACACTGACACGAGCCACCCACATGATAGCCGACTCTGCCGACCTGCCGCTATTCGCCATTCCATTTCTTCCTCCAGGCGAATCAGGGGAGAACAAGGTTTGGGAAATAGAGTCTATGCTTGAGGCATCCCCTCTCCCTATGTTGAGCCTGCGTCGCGATTCGCTTGGAAGACATTCCGTGATTTTCGGTCGGGAAATAAAGTATCTCGCCGAAGAAGACGGCGGACTGAAATACGTGGAATGCGAGTCACCGCTACGCCATACCTTTCACGACACACCAGGCACGGTCTTTCGCTTCCCGTTTGCATACGGCGACTCTCTGTCCTGTCCATACCGCCTTATAGGAAAATACTGCGGCCAATACTTTTTGTATGAAAACGGAGATTACAGCATGGAGGCTGATGCCACGGGAAGGCTCATCCTCAGCGAGGACACGCTGGACAACGTGCTGAGAATCCACACCCACAAGACATCACTGCTTGCCATGAGCCACGACTCCACCCAACTTGGCACCATGGCCGCCAAGCGGCAGACCACCGATTTCTATGCCTGGTATGCACGTGGCTACCGCTATCCCATCGCTTGCAGCATGATCCACACCCTCAACGACGACGCCCATCCTGTGGTGGCAACGAGCCAATCCTATTGCCTACCGCCTTCCATGCAGGCTTGCCTGTCCGATTCAACCAACGAAGCCATCCGCCAACTTGACCTACAGCAGGGGAAAGCATCGCCGCGCGACATTATCCACTATAGCATAAGGCAAAGCGGCAGCACGCTCACCGTGGACTATACCGTCGACCAAGCCGCCACCATCACACTCATCGTGGCGGATGTCATGGGAGTTGTCTATCAGCGTGAGAGCCACATAGGGGCTGTAGGCGAGCCATCCTCGGCCTCCATCGACTGTTCAGGCTTTCACCATGGCCAATACATCCTCTACCTCAACGTCAACGGAACGATTTATAATGAAAAGTTGGTCATCTGACATTATCACTTTGATACCAAGGGCAGTTGTCTGCTTGCTCGCCGCCCTGCCGCCCCTCCACGCACTGGCGCAGGCCGACGCCAACTGGGTGCGCTCCACCCGCATGCTCGACAGCACGGGCGTGCGCAGGGCGGTCGCCGTGGACTATGCCGACGGGCTGGGGCGGCCCTTCCTCCACGTCGACGGCGGCGTGGGAGGCGAAGGGCAGAACGTCTATACGTACACGCGCCATGCGGGGCTGGCCGTCGAGGCCGAGCGATGGCTGCCCGTCCCGGGGCCGCAGCAGCCAGCACCGCTCAC
>CAMKSZ010000281.1 GCA_946415525.1 uncultured Prevotellaceae bacterium
GGCGGTCTTGCCGGTGCCGATGGCCCAGATGGGCTCGTAGGCGATGATGATGTTGGAGAATTCCTCGGCGGTAAGGTTGAAGACGCTGCCTTCCAGTTCGGCCTTCACCACCTCGTTCTGCTTGTTGGCTTCACGCTCTTCCAGGCTCTCACCGATGCAGAAGATCACCTTCAAGCCGTTTTTCAGTGCGAGCAGCACCTTCTCCTTCAGAATGGCGGGAGTCTCTTTGTAGTATTCGCGGCGCTCGGAGTGGCCGAGGATGACGTATTGAGCACCGGTGCTCTTCACCATGGCGGCGGAAACCTCGCCGGTGAAGGCGCCTTTTTCCTTGTCGGCGCAGTTCTCGGCACCTAAGCCGATGATGTCCTGGTCGAGGAATTGGGCGATGCTGGCGAGATGGATGAACGGGGTGCAGATCACCACGCCGCAGTTGGGCTTCTCGGCAGTAAGGGTTTCGTTAAGTTCCTTCGCAAGTGCGATGCCTTCTTGCAGGGTCATGTTCATTTTCCAGTTGCCTGCTACGATTTTCTTTCTCATTTTTTTTGAATTGTTGGTTGTTGAATTATTGAATGGTTTCCTTTTTCTTGTCTTTTCCCATCTTCTTGATTTTCCTTCCTTTCCGGCGCACCCACTGTGTCCACGCCCAAAGGCGGTCGGCTATGGTCAAGGCGGTCAGAGGCAGCACAAACCACACCATGATTTTCAGTATCTTGCGGGGTGCCGTGTCGATGGGCATCTGGCCTATCTCCAACTGCTCGATGGGGGTGTCGGCCTGGTCGGCTTCCACCGTGGGCAGGTTGTGGTGGCTCCATTTGCGCACGACCACGCCGGCGTGCAGCAGCAGCAAGCCTGGGTTGCTGCGGATGATGGTCTTCAGCGTCGTGCCGTCGGTGAAGCAGAAGGGGTATTCGGCTCCGGTCAGGTCGCGCCAACGCTCTATTTCATGCTCGCCACTCGCTGTCAGGCAATAGAAGCCGTAGCCGTGGTCAACGCAATACTCATACAACTGGTCGATTTTGCCGAAATTGCCGTCGTCGGCCCTCTCCAAACTGGGCGAGATGAGCAGGAAGGTGTAGCCGGGGGCGTCGAGCACCTCGTCGGTAATGTCTTCGCCGTCGTCCATCCGCGTGATGGAGAAGTCGTGGATGGGGGGCACATAGCCCTCGCTCACCTGCACCGTCTTGCTGTCGATGAAAGTCCACGTGGAGTCGGGGTAGTCGGCAAGGGTGAACTCTCGGCGCTCACCGTCCTTCTCGAGGATGAACGTGGTGTCAAACTTGGGCTGCTCGGCGGAGTCGGGCACTTCCATGCCGGCGCGGATGTCGGCTCCCACATGGTAGGGGCGGAAGTCGAACAGCGGGAGGTCGTAGAGACAATAGGCGCTCGACAGGATGACAAACAGCAGCGTGTAGTTGATAACTATCCACTGGTTGGTGCGAGAGATAAACCTCACCATGCGGAGTGGCCATCGGCAGAGGATGGCGGAGAAGGCGAGGAGAACGACGTTCTTGGCGAAGGTCTGCCCGTTGGTGAGCACGAGGGCGTCGCCGAAACAGCCGCAGTCGCTGATGGGGTTGGCTATCCAAAGCCATGCCGAGATGGCTGTCATCACTGCCATAAGCACAAACACCAACTTGCTTACCTGGCGACGGTGGATGGCGAACAGCAGGAAGACGCCGAGACAGAACTCCAAGGCGGACAGCAGCACGGAGGCGCCGAGGGTGGACCAGTCGGGGAAATACTGCCCCAAGGACAGTGCGCTCAGATAGTCCTGTATCTTGTATTGGGTGCCCAAGGGGTCGATGGCTTTCACATAGCCCGACAGAATCAGGGTCACCGCAACGCATAGACGGCAGAGGTTGACGAGGATGCTTAACAGTCTATTCACTGAGTTTGATGATGCCGAAGAGGGCGTAGTTGATGATGTCCATATAGTTGGAGCCGATGCCCTCGGAGACGAGGGTCTGGCCGCCAAGGTCTTCTATCTCTTTCACACGCTGTATCTTGGTGAGTATGAGGTCGGTGTAACTGCTCACGCGCATGCCGCGCCACGCCTCGCCGTAATCGTGGTTCTTGCGGAGCATCAACTGCAGGGTGGCGTCGGCGTGACGGTCGTAAAGGGCCATCGCCTCGTCGGGGGTGACGTCGGCCTCGTCGCTGTAGCCTTTCTCCAACTGGATGAGGCCCACTAACCCATAGTTGACAAGGGCGATGAACTCGGGCCGTATGCCTTCGCCCACCAACGACACGCCGGTCACTTCGAGCGAGCGGATGCGGCGGGCCTTGATGAACAACTGGTCGGTGAGCGACGTGGGGCGCAACAGCCGCCAAGAAGCACCGTAGTCGTGGAGTTTCTTCTCAAAAAGCGAGCGGCATTCCGCCATGGCGGCGCGAAACTGGCGCTCGGTGTCTATTGTTGATTGTGACATGAATGTGTCTGATTATTGGGTGCAAAATTAATCATTTTTGGTGAATCACCCAAAAAACAAACATTAATATGTGTTATCGAGGGCGCATTAGAGGTCACACCCTCTCGTACTCGTTAACTTTTTTTAAAATTTCGCCCACTTTTTTGTTTTTTTTGTGCCCATGGATTAATTTTGCATCTTCAAATTTACGACGATGAGAATTTTTTCGGATGCCGAACTGGCTCAAATACTTGACAAGGACATTTTTCATGCTATTTCCGAAGTGGCCGATGGCTTGGGAGTGGAGTGCTATGTCGTAGGGGGGTACGTAAGGGACATTTTCTTGGAGCGACCTTCTGAAGATATCGACATAGTGGTCGTGGGTAGTGGCATCGAGGTGGCCAAGGCGCTCAAAAACCGTTTGGGAAAGAGGGCGCATTTGTCTGTATTCAAGAACTTTGGCACCGCACAGGTGAAGATGGGCGACATGGAGGTGGAATTTGTCGGGGCAAGGCGCGAGAGTTACCGCCGAGAGAGCCGGAAACCGGTGGTGGAGGACGGGACGCTGGAGGATGATCAAAACCGCCGCGACTTCACCATCAATGCCATGGCCATCTGCCTCAACGGGGAGCGGTTCGGTGAACTGGTCGATCCCTTCGGGGGGTTGGATGACTTGGAGGATGGTTGCATCCGCACACCGCTCGACCCTGACATCACCTTTTCCGACGACCCGCTCCGTATGCTGAGGTGCATCCGCTTTGCCACCCGCCTCAATTTCATCATCGATGACGAGACTTTCGAGGCTTTGGGAAGAAACGCGAAGCGAATTGAAATCATCAGCATGGAGAGGGTAGGAGAGGAACTCAACAAAATCATGATGTGCAAGCATCCGAGCAAGGGATTCGTCGATTTGCAGCGGTGCGGACTTCTGCAACTCATCCTGCCGGAAATCGAGGCGCTCGACGTGGTGGAAACACGCAATGGAAGGGCGCATAAGAACAATTTCTACCACACCATGGAGGTGCTGGAGAATGTTTGTAAAAATTCCGACAATCTTTGGCTGAGATGGGCGGCCTTGTTACACGATGTAGGCAAGCCCAAGAGCAAGCGGTGGGATCCGCTTGTGGGGTGGACTTTCCACAACCACAACATCATCGGGGCGAAGATGGTGTACGACATCTTCAAACGGCTTAAAATGCCGCTTGACGCAAAGATGAAATTCGTGCAAAAATTGGTTGACCTGCACATGCGGCCCATCGTCATTGCCGACGAGGAGGTCACCGACAGTGCTGTGAGGCGCTTACTCAATGACGCTGAGGACGATATCGACCAGTTGATGCTTCTTTGCGAGGCGGACATCACCAGCAAGAACATGGCGAGAAAGCAGCGCTTCCTCGACAATTTCCGCATCGTCAGGGAGAAGATAGAGGCGCTCAAGCAGAAGGACTACAAGCGCCTGTTCCAGCCGTGCATCGACGGCCATCAAATCATGGAGATGTTTGGCCTCTCCCAAGGCAAGGAGGTGGGCATCCTCAAAACCTACATCAAGGATGCCGTCCTCGACGGAAAAGTCGAAAACGACCCCGACACCCTCCGCCAAATGCTCCTTGAAAAATACCAACAAATGAAAAGCCAAGAAGGCCAGGCTTAGGGGATGGG
>CAMKSZ010000282.1 GCA_946415525.1 uncultured Prevotellaceae bacterium
ACCCCAAAAGAGTAATGTCTAAACTCCCAAACTCCTAAACTCCTTAACTCCTAACCCCAAAAGAGTAATGTCTAAACTCCCAAACTCCTACCCCGTTAAATTCTTTCCACTTGCTTCACACCTTTCACCGTGCGCAACTTCTTGATGAGGGCCTCTAAACGGGAGGTGTCATCGATTTGCACCACGAGGATGCCGCCGAAAAGACCATCGTGGCTGTCGATGTTGATCGACCGCATCACGATTTTCTCGTCTTTAGAGATGATGTTGGTGATGTTGCTCACTATCCCGATGTCGTCATTGCCCACGACGCGGAGCGTGATGGCATATTGACTGCTGCCTTTTCCGCTCCACTTGGCTCGCACCATGCGGTAACCGAAACGACGGCGAAGTTCGGGGGCGTTGGGACAGTCGGCCCGGTGGACCTTGATGCCGCCGTTGACGGTCACAAAACCGAAAATCTTGTCGCCGTAAATGGGGTTGCAGCAGCGGGCCAACTGATAGTCGATGCCTTTCAACTGCTCGTCGATGACCAGCACGTCGTCGCCATGGCGAGTGAGCGCTTCCTCGGGGGCGGTATAACTGAACTCCTCGGCACTGCGGACAGGCACTTGGGGGGCGTTGCCGTTCTGATGGTCGCGCAGTTCGATGTATTTCTCGATGACTTCGTTGGGATCGAGTTTCTCGTCGGCCAACTGCTTGTAGAAATCGCGTGTCTCCTTGAAGCCAAGTTTGTGGATGACGTGCGACAGCAGGGATTCTTCCATCTCCACCTTCCTGTTCTTGAAACGGCGTTCCAACATCTCCTTGGCGAAAAGACCGTCTTTCACTTGCGTCTCCTTGAGGGCAAGGCGGATTTTTGATTTCGCACGCGAAGATTTCACTATGCCCAACCAGTCTTGCTTGGGCTTCTGGTTGTTGGAGGTCAATATCTCCACGGTGTCGCCGCTGCGAAGGGGTTCGCGCACTGGCACAAGGCGGTTGTTGATGCGCCCGCCTACGCAGTGGTTGCCAACGTTGGAATGGATGTGATAGGCGAAGTCGAGAACTGTGGCGCCCTTGGGAAATTTCAAAAGGTCGCCCTTCGGGGTGAACACGAACACCTCGTCTTCGTAGAGGTCCATCTTGAATTGGTCCATCATCTGAAGGTCGTCGTTGCTCTCTAAGGCGGCGCGGATGTTGTTGAGCCATTCGTCGATGCCGCTCTCGCCTTTCACGCCCTTGTAGCGCCAGTGGGCGGCGAGACCGCGCTCGGCTATCTCGTCCATACGTTCACTGCGAATCTGCACTTCCACCCATTTGTTCTCTGGGCCAAGCACGGTGATGTGAAGACTCTCATAACCGTTCGACTTCGGCACCGACAGCCAGTCGCGCATACGCTTCGGGTTGGGCTGGTACATGTCGGTGATGATGGAGAAGGCTTGCCAGCACTGCATCTTCTCCTTGTCGGCAGGGGCGTCGATGATGATGCGGATGGCAAATAGGTCGTAGATGCCTTCAAAACCGCATTTCTGCTTCTTCATCTTCTGCCAGATGCTGTGGATGCTCTTCGTCCTGCCCTTCATGTGGAAACGGAGGCCAAAGGCTTTCAACTTCTCCTCAACAGGACCGATGAAGCGCTCGATGTAGGCGTCGCGGGCGCGCTTCGTGGCGTTGAGTTTTTCCTTGATCATGTAGTAGGCATCGTGCTCAAGGTATTTCAGGCTCAGGTCTTCCAACTCGCTCTTCAACTTGTAAAGGCCGAGTTTGTGGGCAAGGGGGGCGTAGAGGTAGGAGGCTTCTTCCGACACACGGCGCTTTTCTTCCACATGCTCGGTGTCGCGGATTTGGCGCATCAGGTTCACGCGCTCGGCTATCATGATGAGTATCACGCGCATGTCCTCGGCGAAGGAGATGAGAAGGTTGCGGAAATTCTCGCTCTCCACGGCTGGGCTCTTCACATAGAGTTGCTGGATGCGCTGCAGACCGTGGATGATGTGGCTCACTCCCTCGCCAAACAAGGTGTTGATTTCTTCAATACTGTGGTCTTCGCAAAATTGGCAGGCATAGACGAGGATGGCCAACAGGCCCTCGCGTTTCAGGCCTATCTCGTCGATGGCGATGCGGACGGTCTGCAAACCAAAGATCAAGGGGTTGAGGCCGAAGACATTGTGCTTGATGATGCCGCTCTCAAGGGCCGTTTGGATGAGTTGGTCGATTTTCGAACTGTCCTCGGGCTGAAGCAGCGGAGAGAGGGTGGGGAGGAGGGATGCCAATTCGTCGGCGACGGCTCGCTTTTCTATTTCTGTGAATGATGTCTTGTCCATTTCCATATCGTTCTTGTCACATTCATGGGCTTGAAGGATGGCCCGTAAATGGCGTTTATTAGAAAATCAAAGCAAAGATACAACTTTTTTGCGCATTTTTTCTTGTTTTTGGGAAAAAGTAATTATTTTTGTGACAAATTACCAATTACTGTTTGTTTAAATCATTAATATTATGTTATCACAAGAAGATCTCAGACAAATTGCATCAAAAGGTATCTCCGAGGAGCAAATCGCTGTGCAACTCGAAGAATTCAAGACAGGATTCCCGTTCCTGAAACTCGAGGCTGCTGCTGCCGTGGGGCAGGGCATTGAGGCTCCATCTGACGAGGAGCGTGAGGCTTTTATCAAGGCGTGGAACGAATATAAGGCGGAAGGACGGAAAATCGTGAAGTTCGTGCCGGCTTCGGGGGCTGCCAGCCGCATGTTCAAGGATATGTTCTCCTTCCTTTCTGCCGACTACGACGTGCCGACTACGCCGTTTGAGAAAAAGTATTTCGACAATATCCACAAGTTTGCCTTCTTCGGAGCACTCGACGAGAAATGCCGTGAGAATTGCGGCAAAGGGGTCGATGAGTTGATGGCTGATGGACAGTACAAACCAGTTGTTGCCAACATGCTTGAGGCTTCGGGACTGAATTATGGACAGTTGCCCAAGGGTATGTTGCTCTTCCACAACTATGAGGAAGGACCGCGCACGCCCATGGAGGAGCACTTGGTGGAGGGGGCTCTTTATGCTGCCAGCAATGGTGAGGCAAACGTGCATTTCACCGTCAGCCATGAGCATATCGAGTTCTTTGAGAAGAAGGTGGAAGAGAAGGTGGATGGATATGCCGGCAAATATGGCATCAAATACAACATCTCGTTCTCTGAACAAAAGCCCAGCACCGACACCGTGGCGGCAAATCCCGACAACACGCTCTTCCGCACAGAGGATGGCAAACTGCTCTTCAGACCAGGAGGACATGGGGCGCTAATCGAGAACCTCAATGAAATCGATGCCGATGTCATCTTCATCAAGAACATCGATAATGTGGTGCCCGATAGGCTCAAGGCTGACACCGTCACCTACAAGCAACTCATCGCTGGCGTGCTCGTCACACTCCAGAAAAAGGCGTTCGAATACCTCAATGTCCTCGACAGTGGAAAATACGACCATGAGAAACTGGAGGAGATTATACGGTTCGTGCAGCGCGACCTTTGCTGCAGAAAACCGGACATCAAACTCCTGGAGGATGCCGATTTGGTCATCTACCTGCGAAAGAAACTCAACAGGCCTATGCGTGTCTGCGGTGTAGTGAAAAACGTGGGTGAGCCGGGTGGTGGACCTTTCCTTACCTACAACCAGGATGGCACCGTCAGTTTGCAAATTCTCGAAAGCAGCCAGATTGACAAGAGCAATGCCGAATACCAGAAAATGTTCACTGAGGGAACGCACTTCAACCCCGTTGACCTCGTCTGCGCTGTCAAAGACTATAAGGGACAGCCTTTCTGCCTGCCTGATTTTGTCGATAAGTCCACGGGATTCATCAGCAGCAAGAGCAAGAACGGCAAGGAATTGAAGGCTTTGGAACTGCCTGGACTTTGGAATGGTGCCATGAGCGACTGGAACACCGTCTTTGTTGAGGTGCCGCTTTCCACCTTCAACCCGGTTAAGACCGTCAACGATTTGCTCCGCGAGCAGCATCAATAGCATCATCCTCACTCCATTTCTCCGAAAGGGCATAAGCAATGGCTTATGCCCTTTCGCCTTCTGTCCCTC
>CAMKSZ010000283.1 GCA_946415525.1 uncultured Prevotellaceae bacterium
AATCGCCAAAATGACACCAACCACCCCCAATGGGTAGGTGACAGCGCAGCCCAAAGCCGTCGCACTATGAGGAAGTCCCATCTGCGATAGCGTTTGCTGTGCAGCACCCAGAGCCGGAGTATTGGTAGTGGCGCCACAAAGTATGCCAGCCATATCGGGAAGAGCGACTCCAGTGAGAGGGCACAAGCACACGGCCATGACCGTACCCAAAACGATGACCAACAAACTCCATAAATTGAGCGTCCATCCTTCGTGAGCCAAGGAACCAAAAAAACCAGGTCCCACGCTCAAGCCAAGACAATACACGAAAAGTATCAATCCGAAACTTTGGGCATAATCGAGCATTGCGGCATCAACGGAAAATCCCAAATTTCCCGCCATAATACCAACAAAGAAAACGAATGCGACACCAAGCGACACCCCCATCACCTTGATTTTGCCCAAAGCCAGTCCCAAGGCACATATAAGCGAGAGCACCACCACCGTCTGCATGGCAGAAGGCTGCACCAACAAACTATCAATCCACTCCATTCGTTGCAATTATATCATCGCCTTTCCCATTCCTGCCATTGGCGCAACGCCTCCTGCCAATCGGTTTGTTCGCCGATATCGACAGCCTCCTTCCTACGCCTCTCCTCATCACGAGCCTTATCGCGCGCCCGCTTTTCCTTCATCGAGGCGATGGTAGCATCATCGAGAATCTGTATGGCACCCCGTTGGATGGCTTCCCGCAACTCCACGTCACCGAACGCCTTGCCTGGCTCATTGAAATCCGAGATGTTAAACTCATAGTCCACCCTAAGTTGATGGCGTATCAGTTTTTGCTTTCCCCTGTTCACTGCGTTTTTCTGCCGTAACAGTTGGGCAATCTCGTCTATTTCCTTCTGCGAAAACTTATTCCTTCCCATGACAAATAAAATCATTTTTCAATGGGTTTACCAGCAGCCACCCAAGCCGTGATTCCCCCTTTGAGGTTAATCACCTTAAAACCATCTGCCACTAATTTTTCAGCCGCTGTAACACTCCGTCTTCCACTTCGGCAATAAACTGCAATAGTTTTGTTTTGAGGCAGCAACATCCTTGCCTTTGCCATAAAATCATCCTTTTTGACATCTATGAGCATTGCTCCAGGAATGTGCCCATCGGCATATTCCTCACTTGTGCGTACATCAAGCAAAGTCACATGAGCCGTATCGGCGATTACTTGTTCAAAATCATCGTTGCCGACACTGGAGAAAAGGTCGTCATTCACCTTACTTCCATTCATGGCACAAGCGACCACGGCCACTACAGCAGTCAATACCAATAAAAAAAGAATCTTGTTCATATTGTATATTTTTTGCAAAGGTAGTGCAAGGCGAGCGAAAAGCAAAACAAAAACTGGAGTTTTTGCTTTCTTTTCCAATCCACAGCCAACCTTCTGCCATTAGTCAAAGAGTGAAAGTAAGCATCAATACATAAAAATAGTCTCCTACTAATGCGATTATTGAATTTTTGTTAAGGGAAAAGTGTAGTTTAGAGATAATTCACTAATTTTGCCCACATAATCATTCAAGTCTATAAGACTGACATCATCAAAGAATTATAACAGTATGAAACACCCCAAGTTCATCCTTACCAAAGACGGCACCCTACGATTCGGCATGGTGAACCTTCACGAAGACTTGTTGCAAGTCGGCGACCGCTGTCTCGGTGGCGGTTATTACGAAATCGACCCGATGGGATACCGTCTGCTCCTCGACCGGGAATCCTACGACTTCGGCCCACCACGATGGGATATGGTCGATTCGTTGCGTCTCCCGAGTGACTACCGTGGTCTCAAGGTCATCTATCGCCATATAGATGGCACGACATTGACGCTTGACGAGCAATTCAACATCTACTATTACTAACTCAGTCCACCTTCCACACTTCCTCAATTCTTTCACCATGCGCACCCTCACCTTCTATCTCATCGCCATCAGCGTCGTCACCTTCCTCGCCTTTGGCATCGACAAATGGAAAGCCCGCACTGGTCGCTGGCGCATCTCCGAGGCCACCCTGCTGTTGATCGCCCTCATAGGAGGAGCAGCAGGAGCGTGGATAGGCATGACTGTTTTCCACCACAAGACACTTCACAAGAAATTCAAATATGGGGTGCCTGTCATCTTACTGCTACAAATCATCCTTTTGGCATTAGGTGCTTGTCGTACCCCAGAAGCACCCGATACCACACACTCATCCCCCCAAGAAGCCAAACCCATGAAAATCTCAAAACTGCGTGAGCGCATCGACCCAGAACATTCGCCCAACACCTTGATTATCATGTACGACGAAACCGTCGGTATGGGCCCATTGTTGGAAGCAATAAAAGCCATCAATGCGCAACTCATCTATGATTACGGGAAAGTCCACGGCATCGCCATTCGCAAGCCCGAAGATAAAACCCTTGACGAAACCATTACCTATTTCAAAAAAATTAAAGGCGTAACCCATGTGGAGCGTGACCGCATTATCCGTCTCACCGACCCCATTAGGAAGTCGCCACGCAACAAAACAAAAATGGAGAACATCCCATAAACGGCGACATTCTCCATTCAAGAGTGAAAGTTGGAACTAACGCACCAAGACCTTATGAGCCACGCCATTACGGATGACGATGTAACAGCCCGAAGGTAATCTTCGAATAGCAGTATCGGAAGGTGTGCCCGCCATTAGTCTTTGTCCCGTCATGCTGTAAACGCCTTCCCTTTGTTCTATCGCCTCATTAGTCTTGGTTGCGACAATGTTGATATTGTCGGCGTTGTTGCAGTTCACGGGAACCAGCATCCAGTTTCGATGAGTCGGTGCACTGCCATCGGCATAGAGCCACAATTTCACGGCCGTTCCCGCGGATGTCTTCTCACTAACAAGGTCAAACGCATATTGCGGTTCCTCAGATGAAAGTATCTTGCAATAAGGGAAGTCGAGCATGTCTATAGTGAAAGTCTGAATACCCGTCGTTGAGGGCAGTGCCTTCAACACATTCGAGGTGGCATAGCGGTTGGCCGTGATGGTCAGTCCGTCGGAATTGACAATACGGTAGTTGGAACCATCGGCGACAAGGCGCCATGTTTGCGGTTGCCTAACGTCGATGTCCTCCAGTTGCAATGTGGCATCCGCTTTCACCGCCAAGCAACGCGTGGTCTCGTTGCGAGGCACTATCAAATAATCGCGGTCGGTTTGAATGCTCGTTAAGTCATCTTCTTTCGGAGAAACAGGAACGACCAAGGTGGTGATGCTTTGTGGTGGCAATGCTATTTGGAGTTGGCCATCATTGTAAGACCAACCATCGTCGATGCTTGCCATATCTTCTGAGTCAGAAGTGCGATATGCCACGATTTTTCCATTCAGATTATCGAAAGCCGAGAGATTGAGTTCATGAACCACTCTTCCTCCCTCATTCAACAACACGACCACCAATGTGTCTCGGTTCGGGTTGATGGCCGCCAATGACTGGTTGTTAAGCGACGTTACGATATCATAGCCAGGTTTGACAAACCGAGAACATTGTTGCCGTGTATAATATTTCTTCATGCGATAATAGTTTTGTCCGGCAAAATTGCCTCCTATCATCCCCCAAGTCGAACCATTCTCCTCCATGTATTGCCAATCAACCCATGCGATGGGCTGTAAGTATCGAATGTCGTCGAAAAGCACCTGAACCAGCGACAAATCACCCCTTGCGCCCACCTCGCTCATCCACAATGGAATACCTGCCTCATGGGCCAACAGCGCTTGCTTGGTGCGGGCGGCAATGCTGTATTGGTAGGTGTGAGTATTCCATTGTCCAACCATTGACAAAGCACCGGAACTCTGGTAAGTCTCGAAATCCCTGACCGACTGTGCGACATCAGTCTCGTCGGAAGATGCCACCACCGTTGCAAGTCCCGATTCTTTCAAGATGGGATCAAGCACTTTTAGAAATGCGATTTGCGCGTTTGTGGAGAAATGGCATCCCTCTTGGCCTCCGTCGGCCTTCCAAAAGTTAGTTACAGGTTCATTGAATGGCTCAAGCGTCCTAAACTCAATGCCATAT
>CAMKSZ010000284.1 GCA_946415525.1 uncultured Prevotellaceae bacterium
AATTAAGGGGAGGGGAGCCGTGCGCACAAGTCTATTGTCTAAACTCCCAAACTCCTTAACTCCCAAACTCCCAAACTCCTTTTTTTTAATAAATCTCCCAAACTCCTTATGAATCTCCTACACTCCTTTCAACTTGCGGAACTTGTATAATTTTATCCGACAAATGGCGGCTCCTTTGTTTTTATTTCGTACTTTTGCACCGTTTTTAAAATTTCGTTTATCATTATAAACCAACATCATGAGACAGGAAAAACTGAAAATATGGTTGCTGATAACCATCATATCCATTTGTGGGCAATTCTCGCTTAATGCGTGCTCCTCCGACGAGGATGCTCCACAGCCAACCGTCGAGCGCATCCAACAACGCGGCAAGGTTGTTGTGGGCACTACTGGCGACTATCGGCCACTTTCCTTCTGTGAGCCTGCGACGGGCGAATATTGGGGATTCGGAATAGAGATGGCCAAGGAGATAGCAAAGCAAATGAATGTGGGAATAGTGTTCGCAAAGACATCATGGCCTACCTTGTCGGCGGATGTCCTCGCAACTCCCCAACTTTTTGACTTCGCCATTGGCGGCATCACCATCACCGATGTCCGACGTGAGACGATGCTGATGAGCGAGGGCTATCTGGCAAATGGGAAGACCATCCTTTGCCGTTCGGCTGAGGCAAAACGCTTCCAGTCACTCGCCGACATCGACCGCCCTGAGGTGCGGGTGATGGTGAACCCTGGCGGACTCAATGAGAAATTCGCCAATGCAAATCTCACCCATGCGACAATCATCGTCCACCAGAAGAATGAGGAGATACCGTCGTTGGTCGCAGAGGGCAAGGCCGACGTGATGATAACGGAGATTACAGAGGCTCCCTATTATGTACAGAACGACACGCGTCTTGCCGCCCCGTTATTGGAAAAGCCGTTCACACACGGTGAGATTGGCGTGCTGATGCAGAAGGGGCAGGAAGACCTGCTACAAGTGGTGAACGGCGTCATTCGTCGGATGAAGTCCGACGGTTCCCTGCGGCGGTTGCATGAGAAGTATGGGCTGGTTTACGCTTATTGAATATTGGATTGTGCGCACGGCTCTCTTCCCCTTTGCCAAGGAAGGGGTTGGGGGGATGTATCCTATTGGTAATCAGAAATAAAGAATACAATAAAAAAACGCTTCGCTTAAAAAAAAGAAGAAAAAAGGTGGAAAAAGCGCTAAAGTGCTGAAAAAAGTAGAAAAAAGGGGAGCACGGAGTGCACAATAAAATAGAAACACGAATTTCCATGAATTATCCATTAATTTTGGTGCACACCAATTTATGGACAATTCATGGAAATAATATGTTTACTATGTAGTTCAAAGTCGAGGCGCTTGCAAGTCTATTGTCTAAACTAACACTCCTACACTCCCACACTCCTTGAAATAAATAATTTCTCCTTGTCGCATCAATGGTATGTTTCCCAACGTCGGCTGGTCCACTCGATGGAGTCGAATGATACCCGTTTGACAATGCTGCCAACATTGACTTCCTCGATTTTTTGCATCAATTTGGGCCATCCATTGAAGAAATAGCAATATTTCTCGTAACAGGTTGTTGTCAATCCTTCTTTTTTGTCTTGTAATGCCTCATTCATGTATTTGTCGATGCTGTCGGTCATTTCTTGGTTGAAGATTACACCCAAAGTGGAGCCGAGCAGGTTTTTCGTGTCATCGCCCGTCAATTTCGTGACCGTTCGTGCCTGCACGACATAGTCACCCTCGCAGTCATATTCGTCCTGCGGTGCAGGGTAGAAGGATTCGATGCAGGAGTGGATGGGGTAGCCCGCCTCCGTCACGTCGTCGCTCTCGACCGGCTCCATGGTTACTTGGTTGCCATGCAGTCCGAAGAGTATGTCCAGTTCGTCGTATTGTCCTTTGACGCCATCTTCCGTTGAACTTCCCAAGATGAGCAGATTCTCCAACTGTTTCCGAGGCATGATGCTGTCCATCATTGGCATGGAGGTGTACAGACTGTCGAACACCGTCTTGTAGTTTTTCTTCAGCATATCACGTATCTCGCGCCAGTTCTGTATGTGTTGCACACAGCCGAGTTCGTCGGTGGTGAAACGGCAATGCACGTTTTTATAGTCTTCCCAAAGCAGTTTGCTCAACGTGGTTTGAAAGTCGTTGGTGTCGTCCTCCACTTCGAATGAGACAGGTATGAGTTCCATTTCATAGCCATTGCTGGTGGAGTCGGTGACGACAATCATGAATTTCTCTATGGTGGAACTCGTCACAGTCGTGTCGTTATCGACAATCTTCATCTTCCCGTGGGTGCGTTGATACTCCATGGTGTCGTTCTTGCAGAAATAACTGATGACGGAGATGGTGGAATCTGTCTTTTCTTCGTTTTGCAAGGTCATGCCTTGGGAATGAACCGCCATGGCCAGGCAAACCATATAGATGAAAGTCAATAATTTTTTCATTTGTAGTTAGGTTGATTTAAAAATAGCGTGCAAAGGTAAACATTTTATGGTAACTCACCAAAAATATAAGGGCTGGTTTGCGCTTATTGAGTGATCGAATTAATCTTCCCTTTCGTCATTCGCATTCTCGACCCTATGGGGACTGTAAACCTTTGGCGTGCGGGTGGGATGATGGCGCCGCCATTCTCCACGTTCAATAGGCTTCCTGGTTCTTGGCTGATTCTTGCCGAGAGGATTCTGCCCCCATCGACATTGACGGTGGCCCCGGGGCGGATGGTCAGATGGGCACCATAATGAAACAGCCAGTCGCCCTTGACGGTCAATGTCACGTTGGGAAGCACCACCACGTCGTAATCTTGCTCCTGGTCTTCTACTATCGTCTGTGAGGTGTCGATGACAACGGCACCCGTGCCGCCACAGTCTATGACCGTGGAACGGCCATATTCGTCCATCTGTCCCACCATGACGTTGGTGTCGTCGCCGTCAGGTTCGTCGGGAGCCCAGTCGGGGCATGTCGGCGGCTTGGGACCAATCCCCCAATAAAAATAGCCGTCGCCATCCCTGTCTTCGCAGACAATGTCGCTGTCGCTGAGAGAAGAGCAAGAGGCGTTGCCCGTAATGGCATAAAGCAAGAAGATGTCACCTATGTCCGTATAGACATACCCATATCCATTGTCGCCCCAATCCTCGCCCCAACTGTTTTTGACCAGCCAAGCGGCTTGGCCGATATATAGTTGGTGGAGGGTGCTGTCGATGATGCAATCCGTATTGAACGAATTGCCGAAATGGATTGTGTCGCCAACCTCCAATGTCTTGTAGCCCGCGAGCGCCATGATATGGTTGATGGAATACAAGCCGATGGTGACGGGTGCCTTTATCACTTGCTGTTTGATGGCATTCTCTCCTGTGTTGACGACATGGGTGTAGTCCTGGATGGACGTGACGTTGGAAGGGTTGTCGCATTTGCTGGAGCAGTCGGGCAAGGTGCAGCCCGTATTGTATGGAAAACACGCCTCATCGACAATCCCGTGGTTCTTGGCATAGTCGAGCACTATTCCCGGGTCGCCGCCAGTGTAGTGATAGACCCCATTGCATGAAATGACTTCCTGTTCGGACAGGTCGAAATTGTATGTATGGTTGTAGTAGAGATTGACGTAAGCCTCCAAGGCTCCTATGCTGGCGAAAGCCCAGCACGCCCCACACAGGTGTTGGTTCCTGACGGGCGACATCCAGTTCTTGCCATGACGGTTTCTCCAGTCCCATTCGTCTGCATAGTCCGAACTACTCTTGCTTATCTTCCGCCCATCCATCATCGTGGGCGAGATAAAGACACCGCCTACATAATACTCAAAACCATATAGTTGGGGCAGGCGGCCACCCATCAAGCCCTTCTTTTCTTCATAACTCATCTGCGATACGCCTGTTTCGCCGGCTCGCCATGGCAGGTGGCTCCTCTCAAGTGTGGCATTCGTCTTTTGGATGATGTATTCATTTTGTTGTTTTCTCAGCACCGCGCTGTTGAGTGGGGATGGGAGGGTGGTGTAGGAAATGGCCGACAGTTGGAGTGTGGCATTG
>CAMKSZ010000285.1 GCA_946415525.1 uncultured Prevotellaceae bacterium
TGCCGGCATCGAGGCAGTAGAGCACTATCTGGTGGCGTCTGGTGCCGTTGAGCGGTTTCACGCCGAGGTAGTTGCAGGTATTGCCGCCGAAGCCCGTGAGTGCCCACGAAGCCTTGATGGCAGCCTGTCCCTCGCCGCCGTCGAAGAGCATCCAACGGTGCATGTCGCCATAGCGGTTGCCCTCGAAGGCCAGTTCCACTTGGCGCTCGTAGAGGATGGCAGCGAAGAGGCGGGCGCGGTCGCTGGCGATGTCGGTGGGCAGTCCGTAGTTGTTGGCGGCGGTGTAGCCCACGCGAGCACGGATTTGCTGTAGCGCCTCCACCGCCTCACCGTAGTGGCCGGCACCGCAGGCAGCCTCGGCGAAGTTGAGCAGCACCTCGGCATAGCGCATCGAGATGAGCGGGGCGGCATTCTTCATGAAGCCCTTCGGGTTGCTCTGGCTGTTGATGTACTCATAGAACGGCGAGGAATGCAGGTGCAGGTCGTCGGTGCGCTTGCGCACGTAGATGGAGTGGCTGCTGGCCTTGTCGGTGGTCTGCGTGAGCAGTTCGGGCCAATAGCCTAAGGAGGTGGTCACCTTGTCGAGGTCGTCCTCGTTGTCGTTCCATTGGTAACTCCACAGTGCGTAGTTGCGCCCCGTGGTATAAACGTCGGTGGGGATGATGCCGTTGAGCGACGGGTCGGTGAGGCTGACGCCTCCCTCGCTCCATTGCCACTGCACGCCCGGGAAGGCGAAGGTGCGGTAGAAGCGCGGGTCGCGGTTGAGCCAGAAATTCACCTTGTCGTAAGGGATGGCGCTCACGCCGGGCTTCAGGCCGTCGGCCATGGGGAAGAGATCGACGATTTCGGCTGTCGGAGTATAGCCGCCACCGCCGTTGGTGTTGCGCGGACGGATGCTGTGCTCCCAGCGGTTGTATTTGCCGTAGTCGGGTTGTCCCGACACGTTGGCTTTCGTGTTGTGCAGCGTGATGAACACCGCCTCGTTGACGCTGCCGTCGCTACCGGTGTAGTCCATCCATATCTTGGCCCAGTTGGCGGCATTGTTGGCACCGCCGTTGCCGGCATAGGCGAGTCCGAAGCCGCCCGCCTTCAATTTGTCGAGGGCGGCCTTGTTGGCGGTGTAGGCTGCCTCCCAGCGGGCTGCGTCGTCGGCGCGGTTGAACACGGGGCTGGCATAGTAGAGCAGCATCTTGCCAAGCATGGCCTGGGCGAGACCAGAGGTGATGCGTCCGAAGTCGCGGGCATCGTTGGGCCAGCGGGCGGGCAGCATCTCGGCAGCGCGGGTGAGGTCGTTGACGATGAAATCGACGCACGCCTTCGTGGTCTGGCGAGGACGGATGAGGGCGGAGCCGTCGCCGCCGGTGCCGAGGATGGGGTCTTGCACGATATCGACGATGGGCACGCCGCCGTAGATGGTGACGAGGTGGTAGTACATGTAGGCGCGGAAGAAGAGGGCCTGGCCCATCAGCAGGTTTTTCTGCTCTTCGGTGAGTGCCGACTTCTCCACGTTCTCTATCACGTCGTTGCAGTTGCGGATGTGTCCCCAAGGACTATAGACATCGTTGGCGACATAGAAGAAGTCGAAATTGGTGCCGGTGAAGTTGTAGGTAATCTCCTCCTCGGGGTTGACGAAGATGGAGAAGCCGCCGTATTCCTCCGTGCTCTTCGACCATTTGTCGGGGTTGCCCACGGGGGTCCAGTCGTTGGGCTTGTTGGTGCCGTTGCCATCGCCGCCGTCGCTGACGGGCAGCATCCAGTAGTAGAGGTTGTTGATGCGCTCCTCGGCACCGTTGTAGTCGCTGTAGGCTGTCGTCTGGTTGAAGTTGCCGTAGTTTTTCTTCTCCTCCAAGAACGAGTCGCTGCACGAGGCCATGCTCATGGCGATGGTGCCGAGCATGAGGGCTGAAGTCAGGATATTGTTGCTTTTCATTGTTTTTCTCCTCATTGGTTAGTTTAGAACGAGACGTTGATACCCATGGTGTACTTGCGCAGGTTGGGGTAGCGGCCATAACTGCCAGCCCACGACGCCCAACTCTTGTCGGGGTAGTTGTTGATGAAGTTGATGGCGTTCTGGATGGTGAGGTTCAGGCGCACGCTGCTGATGCCGAGGCTCTTCACCCAGTTGCGGGGAAGGGCATAGGCGACGGTGACGTTGCGCAGCGTGACGGCCTTGGCGTCGATGAGCCAGAACGAGGAGGCCTGTGCATTGACGTTGGTGTAGCGCATGTTGGGCATCGAGGCACTCAGGTTGGCGGGGACGGTGACGGCGCCGGAGGCATCGTAGATGGTCTCGTAGTTGAACATGTCGCTGAACGAAGAGGGCATGTTCTCATACTCGTAGTTGTTGGCGGCCTGACGGTAGTCGGTGCTCACCAATGCCTTGGCTCCCCAACTGGCGCTCAACTGTGCCTGGATGGAGAAACTCTTGTAACTGCCGCCGAGGTTGACGGTGCAGCCGTAGGGGTTGCTGGAGTATTCGGAGAGGCGGATGAAGTCGTTGCCGGCGGTCACCTTGCCGTCTTTCGGACCGTAGGTGCCATCGCCGTTGTTGTCGCCTTGGATGTCCTCGTAGATGAGCATGCCTGGGCGTACCTCGCTCTTGGTCATGCCCAAGTATTCGGTGATGCCGTATTTGTCGAAATATTCCTCGATGTCTTGGTAACTGCGGAACATGCCGAGGCACTTGAAGCCCCACACGCCGCGGTCGGTGCGCTCTCCATAGACCATGTCGTCGTATTCGGGGATGGCCTGGAAGTTGGTCTTGAGCATCTTGTTGTCGCTGAAGCCAGTGGAGAGTTTCACCCAGTAGTTGATGTCCTTGCCAATCTTGTCGCGCCAGCCTAAGTTGAGTTCCCATCCCCAGGTGTCGAGTTCACCGTAGTTCTCGGGAGTGGCTTGCGTACCGACGGTGGTGGGGAACATGCTGGTGCCGGTGCGGGTGGCGAAGAGTTCGCGGCCGCGCTCGTAGTAGTAGTTGAACTCGAAGGTGAGGCGGTTGCGCAGGAAGTGGGCGTCGATACCGATGTTGGTCTTGTAGTTCTTGTCCCAGTGTACGTCGGAGTTGACACCGGCCTTCGGCATGACGAGGGCGTAGCCTACGTCGCTGTTGATGCCGTTCAGACCGAAGATGGCTCCCTTGGCGGCATTGCGCTCATAAAGTTGCGTCCAGAGCCAGGCGCGGATGTTGTCGCGGCCCATGAGGCCCCATGAGGCACGCAACTTGAGGAAGTCAATCCACTTCACGCTGTTTTGGAACCAGTTTTCCTCGGAAATCACCCAACCGGCACTCACCGACGGGAACTTGCCCCAGTAGTTCTTGGGGGCGAACTTGGTGGAAGCGTCGGCGCGGAAGAGGAACTCGAAGAGGTATTTGCTGGCGTAGGCGTAGTTGAAACGGCCCACATAAGAGAGCATGCCGCTCTCGCTTCGGCCGAACGAAGTGTCCTTGTTGCCCGTGCCCGAACTCGACTGTCCGTCTTGGTAGGGGATGAGTTCGGTGATGCTGCCGTAGAGGTCCTCTCTCCACGCTTCGGTCTTCTCGATGGAGAAGAGGCCGCTCACGTCGTGCAAACCGAACTGGCGGGCATATTGCAGGGTGAAGTTGAACTGGTAACTGTCGGAGCGCGACATGTCGCGCCTCAGCAAACCGCCGTTGCTCACCAGTCGCAGCACGCTCATCGTGTTGTCGTCATAGACGGCACCGTCGCCGGTGTAGAGGTGACTGCCCGAGCCGGTGCGGTTGAGCATGCGATAGACGTCTTGGATGGTCTGCACGGTATTGTTTTTCGTGTTGCCGATAACCTTCGAGTACGACACCTTGGCAGAGAGACCCTGAAGGGGCTTTATCCAGTCGAATTTCATCTCGATGCTGCCGTTGATATTGAGGTTGTTACTCTGGTTCTGCACGTTGTCGCTGTGGTTCTGCACGGCGGCGAAATTGTAGAGTTGCGTGGCGCTGGTGGGGATGCCGTTCTCCATGCCGCTATAGACAA
>CAMKSZ010000286.1 GCA_946415525.1 uncultured Prevotellaceae bacterium
TCGCCAGGCTCATAACCTGGAGGTCGCACGTTCGAATCCTGCCTCCGCAACTAATAAGGGGAGTTGATGACATTCATCACTCCCCTCTTATTTTATCTATTAACTTTTCAATAATACGTGGGAGTGCATATTTAATATATTCATGTTCTTCAATCCAAATGTAGTCTTTAGGAAGCGAAGGTCTTTTATTTGTTTCGAGTAGATAAAAATCCACCCATAGAATTCTATGAGTTAGCACATGCTTTATTTTTTTTGACAACAAGGTGAGGCGGCCTTCAAGGTTGAAATCATGAATGTCGTCCACAAGCAGAGGTTCCCATAGTCCTTGCCAGATATCCCCGTCCCCACGACGATGAATTGCAGTTTTTCCATCACACCTTATATATACATAGGTGAGATTTCGCTCCTTAATCTTCAGTTTTTTTGATTTTGCTGGCAACTCATCTATCATTCCCTCATGCAAGGCTACACACGTCTCCTGCAAAGGACATGAACTACATTTGGGAGATTGTTGAGTACATTGGATGGCTCCGAAGTCCATTATTGCCTGATTGAAAGAAGACGATTTTCCATGAGGCAACAAAGATTGCGCCAAAGACTTGAATTCCTTCTTTCCTTCGGTGGTATCTATTGGAGTATGAATCCCAAAGTGGCGAGAAAGCACCCGGAAGACATTCCCGTCAACAACTGCTTCTTCCAAACCAAATGCGAAACTGCCGATAGCCGCTGCCGTATAGTCACCAACTCCTTTCAATGACAATATGGCCGACATCGTTTGGGGGAATCCACCCATTTCCACAATTTGACAAGCGGCATGACGAAGGTTGCGAGCCCTTGAATAATAACCCAAACCTTGCCATTCACGCAACACCTCGTCTTCTGTAGCGTTAGCCAAAGATTCCACTGTGGGCCACCTCGATATAAAGCGTTGCCAGTACGCCATACCCTGCTGGATACGGGTTTGCTGCAAAATAACCTCAGACAACCAAATTGCATACGGATCTTTTGTCTCTCGCCAAGGCAATTCTCTCCCATTCTCACGAAACCAACACAACAATTCTTTTGCGAAAGGAGCGATGGGTGGCCTAAATTTGTGACTCATCGTACTATGACAAAACCAACATTAAATCTGATATTTGTTTTTGGCATGCGCTCTTCGTTGTGGTCGAGTACTCACGCCGGCATTTCCTCCCAAGTCATCCTGCCCATAGTAATCATCACCTTCAGCGATTCCCATGTATTCTTTATAGCGTTCCCTTACTTTTGACACATAGCCGTAGGTTTCGGTTCCTCTCATGTAGCCACATTTCACAACAGCATCTCTATAATATTGAGGCTGGCTGAGCAGTAAGATGTATTCTGAAACTTCTTCCCAAATGTAAGGATTACCACCGTTTTTCTCCGTGAGTGCCATGGCATCCCGAACGTGTCCCTGACCACCATTGTAACTGGCCAACATGAAATTTAGTCTCTCGGAAGCATTGGTGACATCACGAAACCAAATGTTTAGTTGATTGATGACTTTGGCTGCGGCTTCTACGTTGGATTCTGGGTCGAATATCTGTTCAACAGGCAAACCAACACTGGCTGCTGTCTCCGGCATAACCTGCATTAAGCCGCATGCTCCAGCCCATGACCGTGCCTTTGGGTCGAAACAAGACTCTTGATAACAAATGGCTGCCAATAGGCGCCAATCAGCATTTGCGGTATGGGCATACGTTTTGAAAAGATTGTCGTATGACGACAATACTCCATTTCTTTTGTCAAGTACAGGTTCATAGACATGGCAATGAACGCTTGAATTGAGAATTTCCGTCACTCTCACATCTGCTTCAGTGAGCATCTCTGGTTTATACCATTCTTCGATGGCATTGGCTAAAGGACGATTATATTTCATAACTGCCCACTGCATTCCGTCTTCCTCTGGGCCACAAAATAGAAGATTGTCGCTCTCTTCCCAGTCTTTACGAATAGGCATCAATATTACATCTGCATCATTTGACGACAATCTATGCACCATCTCAAGGGTGTCGCTGCATTCCTCTATCTTCAATTCAACACCAAGTTCCTTCGCCAACATCTCGCCAAGAAGATAATGTGTTCCCAAATAGGCCTTGTCCCAAGTATAAAACGTCCTCTCTCCTGCAATAGTCAAAGCCCTGAGTTCACCGCTTTCAACAATTTTGTCCAAAGAATAATGTTCCATGGTGTCAGGATTTTCTTCAACTGTTCCCCAAGGAGTCATTGCTTTTTTATCGCTAATTTCTTTTTTCGTGCATGCGACAAGAAAAAGCAAACATAGCAAGAAAAGAAGATATTTTTTCACTGTTTATTATGTCCTCGTATAATGATTTACCTTAAAAGCCTTATAAATAAATATGATGCAAAGGTAGTCATAAACATCGAATTCTCAAAATATTACATAAAAAGTTTACAGTTTATTGGCTTTTTTACTATACACATATTTATTTCAGGTCAGTTACTTCATTTGAGGATCGTTCTTTTAGCATTTTTTCCATGTCCTTTCTACTACGGGATTTTGTCACCATCCACACACCCGTAAATACAAGGACCACCGCTACGGCATGACTAAGTTTGAGAATACCCAATCCTGTCATAACACTAACGGAAACCGATACAACAGGTTGGACGTAGTTATAGACAGAAACCACCGTTGGCCGCAATGTCTTCTGCCCTATCATCGTAAGGATATACCCCAAATAGGTGCCAAAGAAAACGACATATGCTGCTTCCCACCACGAACGAGCAGGTATAGGCTGGCTTGTCATTGTGTAAACATGACCTGTAGTAAAGGGAAGAATCATCACAGAAGCCCAAAGAAACATCCATTTGTTGACTGTGAAGACAGAATATTTCCGAATCAACTTGTTGAAAAGTGATAAATACAGTGCAAAGGAGAATTGGGCTCCCAGGCAGAGCAAATCACCTCGGATATCCCCCACCTTATCGGAAGTATGTGCTGCACTGTTGAGGATTAATATGACGGCGCCGCTACATCCCAAGAAAACCCCAATGGCCTTTTTGGCTGTTATGGGTTCTTTTAAAATAAATGCTGCCAGAATCATGGCGAATATGGGCATGGATGTTGTCACAATGCTCGCATTGATGGGAGACGTGATGCTGAGCCCCATGGTATAGCAGCATTGGTTGGTCACAAGCCCGAAGAAAGCAGCACCGATGAAAAGGAGGACGTCCTTGAAAGGGACATGCTCTTTTTTGACAAACAAGGAAGTAAGCCAAAAGAGGATGCAACCTCCTGCCACACGAAAAGAGACCATGGTCAACCCATCGATGCCGTTTGTCATGGCATCCTTTCCCAAGGGTGCCATCAATCCCCAAAATGCACATGCTCCAAACATGGAGAGGTGGGCTGCCAAAGGACGATTATTTCCCATTTGCCATCTGTCTTTGTCTGACTGCTTCATATAGAAGCACGGCTGCGCTTACCGACACGTTGAGCGAGTCGAGTTTGCCCAGCATGGGAATTCGAATATGGGCATCTGCTGCCTTGCGCCAAATATCTGTAAGTCCCGTAGATTCTGTTCCCATCACAATCGCAACTCCTTGGCGCATGTCGGTGTCGTAATAGGCACGGGAGTCTTGTAATTGGGCAGTCAAGATGCTTATATTTCTATTGTGAAGAAAACTGATGCATTCTTCAGAACTACATGCGACACAGGGAACGGTGAAAATCGCCCCTATGGAACTTCTAATCAAATTAGGATTGTAAAGGTCTGTCAGAGGGTCGCAGACAATCACCGCATCTGCGGCGGCAGCATCGGCACTGCGCAGGATGGCGCCAAGGTTTCCTGGCTTTTCTACTCGCTCAACCACCATCAACAAGGGATTGTCGCTCAAAGCGAGGTCGGACAACGTGGTCTTTTGCTCGACAATCTCTGCTACAAAACCTTCGGTAGTACCGCGATAGGCTATTTT
>CAMKSZ010000287.1 GCA_946415525.1 uncultured Prevotellaceae bacterium
AACCTGTTACAGGGGTGGAGGATGAGACATTCGTTGCTCGTTTCAATGTGGTCAATCCTGCTCTTGACAGCAAGAACTTGGCCGACATTGCCATCATGACTCACTATCGATTCATTATCTCGCGTATTTGGCGGGGTGAAGAGGTCATTGTGCCTAAGTCGATTACCCAACTGAAAATGGGCGACAGGCTGATGGTGGTCACCAAAAAGGAGGATGTGGATGCCTTGGAAATATTGTTTGGACAGCGCATCAAAGAAGAGGATTGGAACAGCGATGAGGTGGACTGGAATGCCATCGATCGGAAGATGGAGAGTCGGGTGGTAGTGCTGTCAAGGCCTATGCTCAACGGCAAACTGCTTGGTAGCCTCAAGGTGCGCCACACTTATCGGGTCAATATCAGCCGTATCACCCGTGGCGACATCAAATTGTTGGCTACTCCCGACTTGAGGTTGCAATATGGCGACCGCCTGCATATCGTGGGTGACCCTAAGTCTGTGGATGCTGTGGAGGCATTCTTTGGCAATAGTGTACAGAGCCTCAACGAACCCAACTTGGCTGCCATTTTCATCGGCATCATCCTTGGTCTTGCACTCGGAGCGCTACCGCTGCGTTTTCCTGGCATGGCTTTGCCTGTCAAGTTGGGCATCGCTGGCGGCCCTATCATAGTGGGCATCTTGATAGGTGCTTTCGGTCCTCGTTTCCATCTCATCACTTACACTACACGTAGTGCTTCTCTCATGCTCCGAAAATTGGGCTTGTCGCTCTATCTGGCTTGTCTGGGCCTTGACAGTGGTGCCCATTTCATTGAAACGGTGTTCAGGCCAGAAGGCTTGACTTGGGTGGCTATTGGCTTTGCGCTGACGGTAGTACCAGTCGTTTTGGTGGGCTTTATCGCATTGCATTTCAGCAAACTTGATTTCGGCACGGTTTGTGGTGTCCTCTGCGGGAGTATGGCCAACCCCATGGCGCTGGCATACGCCAACGACACGGTTGAGGGTGACACGCCGTCGGTGAGTTATGCCACGGTCTATCCCTTGGGTATGTTCGTCAGGGTCATCCTCATACAGATGATTCTTATGTTTTCATTGTAGCATCACAAAGCCCTTCGCCACTCTGCCAAGTCATTTTTTACGAATTTGCATACGACACGATACCCTTTGGCATCGATGATGTATGCGAGATGGCATCATGTTTATTATGGCACTTCGGGAAGGATGGGGTCGCCCATTTCCGATGATTCCTTGTCTTTGTCGTCGAGTTTGAAAAGCATGAACTGTGGATTCTCCTCGGTGCAGGTCTTCCAAACACCATCTTCCAGACCATTGGGATTGCTGTATTTTGCAAAATTGGTCCATGCTGTGAGCATCTTTTCCGAGAGGTCCCAGTCTCCTTGTGTCCAGGGGCGCCAGCAATGCTTCAGCGACTTGAAGACAAACCACAGGTCGCTGGAGTGAAAGGCTCCTTTCAGACGGTCGGTGATTTCGGGGTGTTTGCCGTCGTCGGGCAAGGGGCGGGCAAACTCGTAGGCCCAAGCCTTGTTGTTACCGCTGTTGCGTACCTTGCAAAATTCTGCAATGCCTGGAGCCATTGCTCCCATGTCGTTAAGGGTGTAGCCTATCATGTAGGGGACATCGGCGATTTCTCCTGCCCTTGTGGCTTCGTCAAAACTCTTCAACGATACATATCCGTCAACGATGGGACGCATCATGAGAAATACGTCTGACTTGTTTGCCATATTGTAGAGTTGGCCAACAGTGTAGAGGATTTCGGTGGAGGCGGAGCGCAATTTCTCAATGTCGGTCAGTCCTGCCCAATCCATCACTTTCTTGGTCGTTGCCTCTGATTCTGCCAATGATGGATTGTAGGTGAAGAAACGATTGACGGGCGTGGCGGGCTTGGCTTCCTCACCGTCCTTGGCGGGAACATTGATGCCGCCGCCGCTCATGATGATGGCTTTGTGGAATAGGCCACGGGCCAAAGGTGACTCACACAGCGTGCGGACACTTCCTGCTCCGGCACTTTGTCCGAAAATAGTTACATTGTTGGGGTCGCCTCCAAATTGTGCTATGTTTTCCTTAATCCATTTCAGAGACTGAATTTGGTCGAGAATGCCGTAGTTGCCAGATACATGATGAGGACTTTCTGCCGAGAGGGCGGGATGAGTCATGAAACCGAAGATGCCCAAGCGGTAGTTGATGCTGACAAGCACCACGTCTTTTGATGCCCATTCCTGACCGTCGAATTCAGGTTCCGAACCCCAACCTTCTCGGTAACCGCCGCCATGAATCCATAAGGCTACTGGCAGTTTCTTGTTGACATCGCCGGGCGACTTGGTCCAAACATTCAGATAAAGGCAGTCTTCGCTATAAGGAGCCTCGTCACCATAGCCCCATTCTGAAGCATAAAAACCTGGATAATGGACTGCTTGATAACCGGGATGGCCAAATTTATCGCAGATGCGGACACTGTCCCATGCCACGACGGGCTGGGGCTCTTTCCACCGTAGGTCACCGATGGGTGGGGCGGCATAGGGAATGCCACGATATACATAAACTCCTGGGTTCTCGGCGGGCACACCTTGGATTTGTCCACCATCAACAGTCAATATGGGATTGTCAATCTCCGTACAACTCCAAATCGACAACAAAGCAAATAAAATGAATAATTTTTTCATGGGATATAGTATAGATAGTTGCACATTCTTTCGCAAAATTACAAATATTATCTATTCTCTCCTTTTTGCAGTGTTTCAAATAATATCGAAGATGTAATGTGGTGAAAAGCATCTTCTGAAGGATGGTGGTCTTCTTAATAAAAAAAGCCAAATCACTTGACCTTGCCCACGTCTGCCACTCATCTTTGCCCACAAAAAGCCAGAAAAAATGCGTAAATTTTAAAAAAAGGACGGTCTTTTGTCCTAATGTGCATTATTATTGCTATATTTGCAAACAACTACTAACAAATCAGTTTAAAATTTTAAAACAAAACCTATGAAAGCAAGAATTACTCTATTAGTAGGGGCTTTGCTGGCCGTTTGCGCCTATGCTGCAAATGTCTGGAAAGCCGCTGAAGAAACGCCGACGGCGGCTGGGACAGTCTTGATTGACGACGACCTTCTGACGGCGAAAACTGTTTATGAGACAACACTCAAAACGACAAATGTCACTATTGCCGGTGAGGAGTTTACTCATTTTATCCAAGTGCGCAATGCTGCCAACCCTTCGGCCGACGAGCCAAATGGCACGGAAAATGCAGGGAGCACCTCCATCGTGCTGAATGTGAAAAAAGATGTGACTTTGAATTTCTTCTATCGTCGCCAACCTACCTCGCAAGAAGGCGTCGAGGGCAATGTTTATCTTTCTAACGACGGAAAAGACCTTAAACTTTTCAGTCAGGACAATTTTAGCGTTCTTGATGGTGAACTGTCCGTCGATCATGAGACAGAGGAACAGAAGTATGCTTTTGTGAAGAAAACCTATCAACTTGCCGCTGGTAGCAACTATACCGTCTCCGCACGTGGTACTACCATACAACTTTTCGGCATTACTTATGAGGGTGTGGAGACTGTTCCTACTATTGGCCCTGCCATCGTGCTCGATATTGAGAGCGGCAAGGACATTTCCGCAGAACTGGCCACTGCACTCGAGAGCAACCCCATGCCTGAGAGCATTGCCATCAATTTGGCTGCAAATGGCTCCTACACTGTTGGTGAAACCATCAACACGGCTGCTCCTCTCGCCATAGTCGGCGATGCCAGCGCCCCTGCCGTCATAGACGCATCGGCTCTCTCCGCTCCGTTGGCGGCTATCAGCACTTCGCCATACGAGGGCACGCTCGACGAAAACGGTTTCTACGTTGTGGGCGACATCTCCTTCTGCAACGTCTT
>CAMKSZ010000288.1 GCA_946415525.1 uncultured Prevotellaceae bacterium
GTCGCTCTCGCTCATGCGCGAGGTGGGCTACGACTCCGCCTTCATGTTCAAATACAGCGAGCGCCCCGGAACCTACGCCTCGAAACACCTGCCCGACGACGTGCCCGAAGAGGTGAAAATCATGCGGCTCAACCAACTCATCCAACTGCAGACCGAACTCTCCGCCGAGGCCAACCGGCGCGACGTGGGCAAGACCTTCGACGTGCTCGTGGAAGGCTACAGCAAGCGCTCACGCGAACAACTCATGGGACGCAACGAGCAGAACAAGGCCGTGGTGTTCGACCGAGGCACGCACCACATCGGCGAGACAGTAAAGGTGAACATCACCGCCTCGTCGAGCGCCACCTTACTCGGACAGGCCGTAGAATGACAGCGGCAACGCCCAACAACACCCACAGAAAATGAAAGAATTCCTACAAGTGCTCAAGCGGTTCGTACCGCCCTACAAAAAATACCTCGCCCTCTCGGTGGTCTTCAATATCCTCTCCGTGATATTGAACATCTTCTCGTTTGCGGCACTCATCCCCATCCTGCAAATCATCTTCAAGACGGGCGACGCCGAGGCGGCTACGTCGCTCATGGAGTGGGACTGGAACCACGTGCAGGCCGTGCTGATGAACAACATGAACTATTACGTCAACCAACTCATCGCCGACATCGGCCCCACCACCACGCTGCTCATCATCGGAGTGTTCCTCGCCGTGACCACCGCCCTCAAGACAGGCGCCTACTTCCTATCCTCTGCCACCATCATCCCCATCCGCACAGGCGTCGTGCGCGACATCCGCAACCAACTATACCGCAAAATCACCTCACAGTCGTTAGGATTCTTCTCCGAAGAGCGAAAGGGCGACATCATCGCACGCATGAGCGGCGACGTGCAGGAAATCGAAAACTCCATCATGTCGAGCCTCGACATGCTCTTCAAAAACCCCATCCTCATCATCGGCTATTTCGCCATGCTCCTCTTCATCTCATGGCAACTCACCCTGTTCACCCTCATCATCGTGCCCGTGATGGGGTGGTTCATGGGATTCGTCGGACGAAAACTCAAGCGCAACTCCATTAAGGCGCAGGCCCTGTGGAGCGACACCATGAGTCAGGTGGAGGAAACACTCGGCGGACTGCGCATCATCAAGGCATTCTGCGCCGAGGAGAAGATGAACGCACGGTTCGACAAGACCAACTCCACCTACCGCAACGATATTATGCGCGTCAACATCCGGCAGTCGATGGCACACCCGATGAGTGAGTTTCTCGGTACGGTGATGATTGTCATCGTGCTATGGTTCGGCGGCATCCTCGTGCTCAACAACCAGACGCTATCAGGCCCCATCTTCATCTACTACATGGTGATGCTCTACAGCATCATCAACCCGCTCAAGGAATTTTCCAAGGCAGGCTACAACATCCCCAAGGGCCTGGCTTCTATGGAGCGCGTGGACAAGATACTGATGGCCGAGGTAGAAATCAAGGAACCAGAAAAGCCCGTCCACATCAGCGGTTTCAACGACAGCATCGAGTTCCGCCACGTCTCCTTCAAATACGGGCAGCAATGGGTGCTCCGCGACATCTGCCTCACCATCCGCAAGGGGCAGACCATCGCACTGGTGGGACAGAGCGGGTCGGGCAAGTCAACATTAGTTGACCTCATCCCGCGCTACTACGACGTGCAGGAGGGACAGGTGCTCATCGACGGTATCGACGTGCGCGACTTAGGCATCCACGACCTGCGCTCGCTAATCGGCAATGTCAACCAAGAGTCGATTCTCTTCAACGACACTTTCTTCAACAACATCTCCTTCGGCGTCGCCAACGCCACGCAGCAACAGGTGGAGGAGGCGGCACGCATCGCCAACGCACACGAGTTCATCACCGCCTCCGAACATGGCTACGACACCAGCGTGGGCGACCGAGGCGGACGCCTCTCGGGCGGACAACGGCAGCGGGTGAGCATCGCAAGGGCCATCCTCAAGAACCCGCCCATCCTCATCCTCGACGAGGCCACCTCTGCACTCGACACCGAGAGCGAGCGACTGGTGCAGGACGCGCTCGAACGACTCATGAAGACGCGCACCACCATCGCCATCGCCCACCGGCTCTCCACCATCCGCAACGCCGACGAAATCTGCGTGCTGCACGAAGGGAAAATCGTGGAGCGCGGCACGCACGACGCCCTGTTGGCAGCCGACGGCTATTACAAGAAACTTCACGACATGCAGGCATCATGAAAGAAATCATCTATCGTATCACATACGGGGCCTTCTACCTCTTCTCTCTGCTCCCCTACAGGGTGCTCTATGCCATCGCCGACTTTTTCTACCTGCTGGTTTACCGCGTCGCCGGCTACCGCAAGAAAGTGGTCAGGGGCAACCTCACCTCATCTTTCCCGGAGAAGTCGATCGAGGAAATCAAGGAGATAGAAAAGGGGTTCTACCACTTCCTCTGCGACTATTTCGTAGAGACCATCAAACTGCTCTCCATCTCCCCCAAACAGATGCGAAAGCACATGTCGTTCACCGGCCTCGACGTGGTGCAGCAGTGCTACGACGAGGGGCAGGACTGCGCCGGCATCCTCGGGCACTACTGCAACTGGGAGTATCTCTCCACCACACTGATAGGGATGGACCGCTACCCCGACTCCATCATCGGACTCATCTACCACCCCCTCTACAATGCTGTCTTCGACCGCCTCTTCCTCCAACTGCGCGAGCACTTCCACGGTGTGTGCATCCCCAAGAAAGACGTCCTGCGCTATCTCATCAAATACAAACGCGAGGGGCGAAAGAGCATCTTCGGCTACATCGCCGACCAGACACCCAAATGGGAAAACATCCACCTCTGGTTGCCGTTCCTCAACCACGACACACCTGTGTTCACCAACGGCGAAAAACTCATGCGCAAGATGAACAACGCCGTCTTCTACGTAGAGATACAAAGACCCAAACGCGGACAGTACATCGCACACTTCAAACTCATCACGCGCACCCCCAACCAACTGGAGGAGAATGCCATCACCAAGCGGTTTTTTGAACTGCTCGAGCAGACCATCCGGCGCGACCCACGCTACTACCTATGGAGCCACAACCGGTGGAAACGCACGCACGAGGAATTCGACCGCGAATACATGGTGGTGAACGGCAAGGTGCTGCCACGCAACAAGAGCAACAACTGACAATAAAAACAAAATACTTATGGAAATCATCAACCTCAACGACCAAAACACCATCATCAGCCAGTACATGTATGAAATCCGCGACAAAGAGTATCAGCAAAACCGCCTGCTCTTCCGCAACAACATCAAGCGCATCGGCGAAATGATGGCCTATGAAATCTCAAAGACGCTCGAATACAAACAGCGCGACGTGGACACCCCATTTGGTACCGCCCGCATCAACCTGCCCGTCGATAAAATCGTGCTGGCCACCATCTTCCGCGCAGGCCTGCCTTTCCACGCCGGATTCCTCAATGTCTTCGACCATGCCGGCAACGCCTTTGTGAGCGCCTACCGCGAGTACACCGACACCGAGCACCACCAGGTGGGCATCCACGTGGAATATCTTGCCACGCCGAGCATCGAAGACAAGACCCTCATCATCGCCGACCCCATGCTCGCCACCGGCGGAAGCATGGAACTGGGCTTTCAGGCTTTTCTATCTAAGGGCACGCCCAAGCGCATCCATGTCTGCTGTGTCATCGCCACGCCCGAGGGCATAGAGCACATCCGCCACACCCTGCCCGACAAGAATACCACCGTCTGGTGCGCCGCCATCGACCCTGGCTTGAATGAGCACAAATACATCGTCCCCGGCTTCGGCGA
>CAMKSZ010000289.1 GCA_946415525.1 uncultured Prevotellaceae bacterium
GCGACGGGTTCTTCTACCGCAAGCGCACCGTCGCCGTCGTGGGCGGCGGCGACACCGCTTGTGAGGAAGCCCTCTACCTTGCCGGCCTTGCCAAAAAGGTCTATATGATTGTGCGCAAGCCCTTCCTCCGTGCCTCCGACGTGATGCAGCGACGGGTGAAGGAGAACGAGAAGATAGAGATTCTTTTCGAGCACAACACGGTGGGGCTCTACGGCGACAACGGTCTGGAGGGTGCCCATCTCGTGCGCCGAAAGGGCGAACCCGACGAGGAGCGCTACGACCTGCCCATCGACGGTTTCTTCCTTGCCATCGGCCACAAGCCCAACTCCGACATCTTCAAGCCTTGGCTCCCCACCGACGAGACAGGGTATATCCTCACCATCGACGGTACGCCACGCACCCAACTGCCTGGCGTGTTCGCCGCAGGCGATGTTGCTGACCCCCATTACCGGCAGGCCATCACCGCCGCCGCCAGCGGTTGCAAGGCAGCCATCGAGGCGGACAGGTTCTTGCGCGGCGTCTGACCGAGTCTTTCCTGGCGACATTAGTGGGCACATCCCACCTTATTCTATTACGCGAATACCACGAAGCAACTTGGCCAGTAACGGCCATGACGACAAGTGGCATTCGCGTAATTTGATGATGCACTCGGAAGTCGTTGCGTTGACAACGCAACATACGGGACACTCTCCATTAATTGATAAATGACCTATATATGAACGAGATACTGATGGCCGGTCTGCTGATACCGCTCGCCGGCACGATGCTCGGGGCATCGTTTGTGTTTTTCATGAAGAAGGAGATGTCGAACCTCCTTCAGAAGACGCTGCTCGGATTCGCTTCGGGCGTCATGGTGGCAGCCTCCGTGTGGTCGCTGCTCATCCCCGCCATCGAGATGGAGGCCGGCAACGGCCGTTGGGCGGTGCTGCCCGCCACGGTGGGATTCCTCTTGGGCATGGGATTCCTCCTCGTGCTCGACGACCTCACCCCTCACCTTCACCTCGGCACCAACACCCCCGAAGGACCACGGTCGCGCCTGTCGCGCACGGCGATGCTCTCACTCGCCGTCACCCTGCACAACCTCCCCGAAGGCATGGCCGTGGGCGTCGTGCTCGCCAGCGCCCTGCAACAAGACGCCGGCATCACGCTCGCCAATGCCATCGCTGTGTCGCTCGGCATCGCCATCCAGAACGTGCCCGAAGGAGCCATCATCTCCATGCCCATGCGGGCGGAGGGCAACAGCCGTTGGCGCTCGTTCGCCATCGGGAGTCTCAGCGGTGTGGTGGAGCCCATTGGCGGTCTGGCGGTGGTGCTCTTGGCCTCGCTCATCATGCCGGTACTGCCCTACATGTTGGCATTCGCGGCAGGAGCCATGATGTATGTGGTGGTGGAGGAACTCATCCCCGAGGCATCGGGAGGGAAGCACAGCAACATGAGCACCATCGGTTTCGCCGTCGGCTTTGCCTTAATGATGGTGCTCGACGTGGTGCTTGGCTGAGGGCCACGCCCAAAGGCCGAGAAACGTGAGCAGGCCGTTGACCATCAACAACTCATAGCCGAAACGATAGTCGGTGTAGTTTTTCGTCCACCAGTCGGCGGCGAAACAGAGCAGCGGCGATAGGACGGCGACCAATGGCGCCGCCTTGTCGTTGACCGCCCTACGCGTTAGCAGACTGAAGGCAAACAAGCCGAGCAGCGGACCATAAGTGTAGGAGCACATCACATAGATGGCGTCGATGACACTCGGCGAATCGACGATACGGAACGCCAGCACAAAACCCACGAAAACGACAGCCATGCCGATGTGCACGCGGCGGCGCAACCGCTCGTCGTCGGGACGCTGCAAGATATCGACACAGCAACTGGTGGTGAGGGCGGTGAGCGCGGAATCGGCACTCGAGAAAGCCGCCGACACGATGCCGAGGGTGAAGAGCACCACCACCGCCTCGCCCAAGCGTCCCGAGGCGAACATCGGCAACAACTCGTCGCCGGCGGCAGGCAGCGCCACCCCTTGATGGGCTGCCAACAGGCAGAGCAGCACGCCGAGCGAGAGGAAGAGCAGGTTGGCGGGCACGAAGGCGACACCATAACTACACATGTCTTTCTTCGCCTCGCCCAATGACTTGCAAGTGAGGTTTTTCTGCATCATGTCCTGGTCGAGGCCGGTCATGACGATGACGATGAAGATGCCACTAAGAAACTGTTTCCAAAAATATTGGCGCGACATGGGGTCGTCGAAGACGAAAATCCTACTGCGGCTGTCGGCGGCGACCGCCTTGACTGCCTCACCCATGGTCATCCCGAGCGCATCGGTGACACTGACGATAATCAGGATGAGGGCGGCAAACATGCAGAAAGTCTGCAGTGTGTCGGTCCACACCAATGTGCGGATGCCGCTCTGCCGCGTGTAGAGCCAGATGAGCACCACCATCAGGACGACGGTGACGGGAAACGGCACGCCAAACGAATCGAGGACAAACCGCTGGAGGATGATGCACACCACATAGAAGCGGGCTGCCGCCCCCGTCATCTTCGAGAGGATGAAGAAACTGGCGCCGGTCTTGTAGGAGCGTTGTCCCAACCGCTCGCGCAGGATGGAATAGATGGTGGTGAGGTTGTGGCGGTAATAGACAGGCAGGAGGATGAAAGCGACGGCGACATAGCCGAGGATGAAGCCGAGGCAAGTCTGCATATAGGTCATGTCGGAGGTGAGCACCATGCCCGGGACGCTGACGAAGGTGACGCCCGAGATGGACGCCCCAATCATGCCGAATGCCACCATGTACCACGGCGACTGTCGGTTGCCCCGGAAGAAGGTGTCGTTGTCGTGGCGGCGTGCCGTCGTCTTGCTCACCACCAACAAGAGGGCGAAATAGGCCGCTACGGTGAGCAGGATGTAGAGCGGTTGAAAGTCACGCATCGGTCATCACCTCCTCATTGAGTATGTCGCGCAGCACGACGACCGCCTCGCCCACCGACGCTATTTGCTTTACTTGCATCACATTATGCCCCTTGCTCTCTTTCAGCACACAGCGGCGCAGGTGCTTGTTGGCATAATGCAGCACCTTGGAGAACGCCGTGCTGCGGTAGAACGGGCTGTCGGTGTTGCTCACAAACTGCATCTGCATGAACCCCTGCTTGAGGATGATTTTCTCACAGCCCAATTTTTTGCCCAACTGCCTCAGCGGCACCACCTGCATGAGTTCCAAGCCCTCGCGGGGCACCTTGCCGAAGCGGTCTTCCAAGCGGCGGCGATAGGCCTCTAATGCTTCGTCGTTGTCGATATTGTCGAGTTCGCGGTAGAGCAACATGCGCTCGCTGCTGCCAGGCACGTAATTGTCGGGGAAGTACATCTCAAGGTCGCTCTCCAGCGAACAGTCTTCCACGAAATTGTCGCCCATCACCACATGGCCTTGCGCCAGTTCCTCCTCGAAAAGACTGCCAAACTCCTCGTTCTTGAGTTCGGTAACCGCCTGGTTAAGGATTTTCTGATAGGTTTCATAGCCCAAGTCCTCCATAAATCCGCTCTGCTCCGCCCCCAACAGGTTGCCGGCACCCCGGATGTCGAGGTCCTGCATGGCGAGGTTGAACCCGCTGCCCAGTTCGGAGAACGTCTCCACCGCCTCCAAGCGCCGACGGGCATCCTCCGGCAACAGCGACTTCGGCGGCGCCAGCAGATAGCAGAACGCCTTGCGGTTGGAGCGCCCCACCCTGCCACGCATCTGGTGGATGTCGGAGAGGCCAAAGCGATGGGCGTCGTTGATGAAGATGGTGTTGGCATTGGGGATGTCGATGCCGTTCTCCACGATGG
>CAMKSZ010000290.1 GCA_946415525.1 uncultured Prevotellaceae bacterium
AAATCAAAAAGGAAAGAGAACGCATACAAACGTTGACCAGCGATGGCCAACCCTATGAGCCCGCCTCCATCACCGACACTTGGTTGGGCGACTTCCTTTACAGCGTGCTGTTGCCTTCACTCGGCGTGATGTCGGTGCTTTTGGCCATCTATTGGGCGGCATCGGTGTTCAACCTCACCGAACTCACCTGGCGCATTTTCACCTACAAGTTCATCGACTCGCCCAACATCACCATCAGCGTGCTCAACATCGCGCTGGTAATCATCCTTTGGATGGTGTTCTCCTACATCAACCGCACCGCCAAGGCCTTGCTGATGCACTACCTCATGGAGAAAGACCAGACAACGGCTGAGAGCCGCTTCGTGATGGGCAAAAACATCATCCAACTCTTGGTGTGGGGCTTCTGGCTCATCATCAGCCTCACCATCTGCCATGTGGACAACACCTGGATTGTCGTGGTGTCGGGCGGCCTTTCCACGGGTGTCGGCTTCGCCTCCAAGGACATCCTCGAAAACATCTACTACGGCATCTCGCTCATGGCGGGACGCATCAAGGTGGGCGACTGGATTATCTGCGACGGCATCCGAGGAAAGGTGAAGTCAATCAGTTACACAAGTACGATGGTGGAACCGGTCGATGGGTCGGTGATTGCCTTCCAGAACAGCCAACTCTTCACCAAGAACTACAAGAACATGACCAAGAACCACGGCTACGAGATGCACACGCTCGACGTGGGCGTGGCCTATGGCACCGACATCGAGCGCACCCGCCAACTGCTTGTGGAGGCCATTTCCCAACTCGACTTTGTAAAGGAAGACCCCAACCATCACCCTGTCGGCGTACTGCTTCGTGAATTTGGCGACAGCAGTGTCAACTTGAAAGTGGTGGTATGGGTGCCTGTGGCAACGCAATATGGCGACGACTGCCTCGTCTTGGAGTGCATCTACACGACGCTCAACAACGCTGGCATCAGCATCCCGTTCCCGCAGCGCGACCTTCACATCGTACAAGACGATGCCGCCCTCGTTCCTTCACTTTAGTGAAAAAAAGGCTTTTCCTGAGAGTTTGCCCAGATTCATTAGACTTGTCCCATATGTCCCGTATGTTGCGTTGATAACGCAACACATCATCGTTGTGCATCCTCCGTTCTCCCTTTTTCCCTCCTTTTCCCCTGCGCTTTAGCGCTTCTTTGCACAAGGCTGGCCAAGAGGCAGTGGAGACGCCACATTGTGGCGTCTCCCATATTTCATATATCAGCCTCGGCACTCAGCGGCAGGTTGTCTGACGAGCCGCCCACACGAATGACCAATCTCCCTGGTTCCAGCATCCACGTCTGGGCCGCCTCGTCCCAATGACACAGGTCGGAACGCCGCACGGGAATGGTCACCGTCTGTCGCTCACCCGCCCTCACGAGCACGCGCCGAAAACCTTTGAGTTCTTTCTCTGGACGTGCAATGCGGGAATAGGGACACGACACATACACCTGTGCCACTTCCTCGGCATCTTTGGAGGAGGTATTGGAGAGAACGAAAACGACATCGAAGCCTTCCGCAGTGGGTTTCACTTGTAGGTCGCTGTATTCAAACTGAGCGTAGGACAACCCATGACCAAAGGGATAGGCGACAGGGACGTCCTTGCTGTCGTACCAGCGATACCCCACGAGGCTCCCTTCGGCATAGTCGGCGACAAGACGTTGGTTACGGTCGTTGCGCTGATTGTTGACCAGCCCCACGAAAATGTCGCCCTGGCCGTTCTCCTTTAGTTCTTGCGGATAAGACTTCGTGGCGTAGGCAGGCACGTCGTCCAGTCGCAGCGGCCAACTCATCGGCAACTTACCCGAAGGAGCCACCTTACCGACGAGCACCTCTGCCAATGCCTGCCCGCCCATCGAACCATTGAACCACGATGCCACCAAGGCGCCAGAAACATCCTTGACAGTGGACACATCCACCGGACCGCCCGAAACGATAACGGTCGCCATCCTGCGGTTGGCCTTCGCCAAGGCAACAGCCAACTCATCTTGCCCCGAGGGCAAGGTAATGGTCTTGCGGTCGCTTCCCTCTGTCTCCACTTCACGGTTGTCGCCGGCAAAGAAGATGACCATGTCGGCGCGTTTGGCGGCCTTCACCGCCGCAGCCATGAGTTGGCGGTCGGCTTTCTGCACGGGGTCAACTCGTTTGCTGCGACTGTCGCGGTCGAAGCCTTTGTAGCCCGGCACGTAGGTGATTTTCACCTGTGGACCCAATATCTGCCGCAAACCGTCGAGGGGCGTGATTTCGCACCGTGTCTTCACGCCGGCTCCCACACCGCCCAAGGCCATCTTCGTGACGGCGTTCTCGCCGACAACGGCAATGTGCTTGATGCGCTTGGGGTCGATGGGCAGCAGTCCGTCATTCTTGAGCAAGACGATGGAGCGACGAGCCACCTCCAAGGCGACGGCCATCTCCTCCGGATTGCCTACAGGCATCTTATTGGCTTCTTCTTTAGGAATGGGTTTCACCGCCAACCTGACACGCAGGATTTCCCTTACCCGTTGGTCGATGACAGCCTCACTTACCTTGCCGGCCTTCACCGAGTCGAGCAATGCCTTGCCCATGTAGCGGTCGCCGGGCATCTCCACGTTCATTCCCGCAGTCACGGCATCCACGGTGGAGTGTACGCCGCCCCAATCGCTGATGACCATGCCGGGGAATCCCCATTGACGGCGCAGGATGGTGTCGAGCAGGACGGCGTTCTCGGAGCACCACCGCCCGTCAACCTTGTTGTAGGCTGCCATGACACCCCATGCATCTGCCTCGCGCACGGCCATCTCGAAGGGACGTAAATAGACCTCGTGCATGGCACGGCCGGAAACACGCACATCGACGAATCCACGGTAGTTCTCTTGGTTGTTGAGGGCATAGTGCTTCAGACACACCGCAGCACCGGCATCCTGCACGCCTCGGGTGTATGCCACAGCCAACTGTCCGCTAAGCAGCGGGTCTTCGCTCAAGTATTCATAGGTGCGCCCTCCGGTGGGGATGCGCTGGATGTTGATGGCTGGTCCCAAAATCATATCCTTGCCACGCAGACGGGCCTCCCGTCCCATTCCCTGTCCATAGGCGTACGCCCATTCTGTGCTCCATGTGGCGGCAAGAGCCGACCCCGTGGGGAAAAATGTCGCCGAGTCGGTGTCGAGATGAATGGAATTCCACGAATGTGGTTCCATTTCCTCCCGGATGCCGAAAGGCCCGTCGGCGTATTCCACGTCGGCGATGCCTAATCGGGGAACACCCTCGGAGGAGAACATGTGCTTGCCGTGCAACATGGCGATTTTCTCGTCGAGTGTCATGCTGCGGATGATGCCTTCTATCTGGGCTTCGTTGCCCATCAGGCGCGTGGGATAAGTCTGCGCCGTGGCTGTCGCTGCCGTGAGGATGACAGCGACGACTGTGCCGATTCTACCAATGTTCATTGTCTTATATTTGTTTTTATTCATGCTTTCATGCTCATTCGCATCGGTCGGTCAATGCACCCAACCGATGGCAACTGTATTAGGTCCTTACAAAAATAGTAAAAAAAATGGATAGCAGGACTCCCAATCTCACATATTTGCCAAACTGATAGTGTTTTTTAACTTTTGCATTCCGATGACGTCAATTTCTGCCCGCGTTCCACACTATGAAGCGTCTCCAAAATCAATGCTTTTGTCCAATGTAGTTCCTTGTTGTTTGAATTTTCTTTATATGTTACTTTATTCAAGTTCCGCAAGTTGAAAGGAGTGTAGGAGATTCATAAGGAGTTTGGGAGTTTGGGAGTTTG
>CAMKSZ010000291.1 GCA_946415525.1 uncultured Prevotellaceae bacterium
ACCTGCCAATCGACGCCCGCCTCCAAGCCCAGTTGGAAGTTGCGCATGTCGTCGGTGAAATCGTATGTGGCCCGCTCGCTCTCTTCGTGCCCCATCAGGATTTTAGGACCGGTGGGGTTGTTCTGCCTCAGGTAACCGTCGTGCACATAGCCGCTGAAGTCCTTGTCGAGCAACAGCGATACGTAGGGACCCGCCTTGATCTGCACCTTCGGCCCCAACTGGAGGGTCGCCAACACAGGCAGGGTGAGCATCCATTCCTTCACCTTCTGCCTGACGCCGCCGGTGTACATGCCGGCGAGGTGGCTGGAGCCTTTCACCATCTCCATGTAGTAGTTTTTGGTCGTCACCCCGCCGTCCATGCCCTTGTTCTCAAAGTGCAGGCCGACCATCAGGCCCCATTGGCCGCCGATGGGCGACATGGCGTCGAAGCCCACCATCAGCGAGGGGGTGAGTTTGTAGGAGTCGAGGCTTCGTATGGTGGCAGGCAACCCCAAGGGGGCGGTGCCGCCGATGTTGTAGCCCACGCGGGCTTTCAGTTGCAGGTTGTCAACGAAATTGCCAGCCATCGCCTTGCCTTGGGCCAGCAGTGTCATGGCTATTGCCAGTATGGTGATTCTTGCTTTCATTGTCGGGAGTTATTGATCGTCGTTTTCGAGTGTGATGTCCACCTTGTCCACATACAGTGTGCTGCCGATGGCGCCGAGGAATCTTGCACCCTCTTTGCTCGATGTGAACACAAGCGCGAGGTTGTAACCCCTGTTGTCGAGCAGTTGACTGTCGAGGCGGTCGCCCTCGAAGAACATCTCAAATGGTGTCCATACATCGGTCGGGGGGAGCGTCTTCATCTCGGCTTTCTTCGCGATGTATTTGCTGGAGAGCACGTTGCCGCCGTCGAGCATCACGGCGTTGCCGTTTTCGTCCTGGTTGCGATAGACCACGGCGTAGATGTGCCCCTGGTCCACGACGCCGGGCTGCACCACACCCTCCTCGTTGATGAATTCAGCCCCCGGCTGGTATTTGTAGTAGCCCGTCACCTTGATGGGCTCCTCGGTGAAGGGGGCGCGGATGCCCATCCTCGTGGTGGCCAGCGGGTCGGTCGTCACCTTGTCGATGTCGAATTTCCCCAAGAAAAGGTTGCCGGCGGCGATGGGCTTCTTCATGGGTTTGCCGAAAGGACCGGCATCCCGCGTCACCAATTTCACGCATTTCCCCTCGTAGCCGTTTTCCTCCGACAGGGTGGGGTAGGACATCAGTTCTGCGCCGGAGTTGCCCACGCCGAATCCGGGGTTGCCGCTTGCCCAAATGTCCTGACGGCTTTCCTTTCCGTCCTGCATCACCGTCTCATACCATGAGAAGAAGGTGGCTTTGACGGTGAAGAAGAGGAAGTTCAGTTCCTCGGTTTTCTGTTCCACGTTCTCGAAGTTATAATGCAACTTGGGCAGGTCGGGCTCGCGAAACTCCACGATGTATTTCCGCTGCCATGATCCGTCCTCGGAAGTGACGGTGTAGGTGACAGGCTGTTCCCTGAAGTTCTGCACCGACCCGCTGGCGGGCTGGATGGTGGCGCCAGGGGTGATGGTGAAATGCACGGGGATGTCGGGCAGCGAGAGGATGGAGCGCACGGTGAAGGTGATGCGGCTCTCCGTGGAGGATAATTGTTCGAAACGCATGTCCGACTCGGGCTGGTAAAACAAATTCTTATATTGGTCGCCTTCCACCCATGCGCTGATGATGTCGCATTCGGTGTTGGCAAGTTCGTCCTTGATACACGATGTAAGCAGAAGGCAGCACATGGCAAGGAGAAAAATACGTTGTTTCATCTTTTACCTATAAAAAAACTAATAACAAATTGTCCATTACAAAAAACAGTGCAAAATTAATAAAAAAAAACAATATGCCGAAAAATAGAGATAATTTTGCTACTGCGACATTTTTCGCAAGTTGTGTGTTACAAGGATTGAAGAAGAAATGTACCGTAATTCGTACTTTTGCAGAAAAAATAAGACATGAAACGTTTATTGGCAACATTCATTATGGTTTTGTGCGTGCTGGCCGTGGCGGCAGAGAGCATCAAGGTGGGCGGCTTGACACGTAGTTATATCACCTATGTCCCCCGCAACTTGGGCGCCCATCGCCCCCTGCTTATCTCCTGCCATGGCATGAACCAGGACGCCAACTACCAGAAGGGCATGCTGAAGATAGAGACGGTGGCCGACACCGCCAAGTTCGTCACCGTCTTCCCCGAGGGCATCGACAAGGGATGGGACATCTCGGGCAGCCGCGACATCAATTTCGTGTTGGCGCTCATCGACGAGATGGTGGAGAAGTACGACATCGACCCGTGCAGGGTCTATCTCTCGGGATTCTCGATGGGCGGCATGTTCACCTATCACGCCATGAACAAGATTGCCGACAGGATAGCGGCTTTCGCTCCCATCAGTGGCTATCCCATGGGCGGCACCACCGCCAATGCCAACGTGCGCCCCATCCCCATCATCCACACCCACGGCACCAGCGACGATGTCGTGACATTCTCCAACGTGCAGAACAGCCTCAACGTGTGGATACGTCACAACGGATGTCCCACGAAGGCCACTGTCACCGCCAACTATCGCGGTACGCCCAACATCACCCGTCACGTCTGGGGACCGGGCAACGATGGTGTCGAGGTGGTGCTCATGGAAATGGGCGGCAAGGGCCATTGGATTTCCAACGACTACGGCGTGCTCACGGGCGACGAGATATGGAAGTTTTGCAGCCGCTACTCGGTCGATGTGGTATATCCCGCTGAAAAGCCTCAGGTGGTGATTGACCAGCGGTTTACGAGCATCGAGGAGGCAAGCGGGAAAAAATTCGCCATCGTCAACGAAGCCGATGGGATGGCGCTGTATGGCTCCGACAACCAGAACTTGGGGTATGGGGATTTCTCTGAAGCCTTCGACGATGGCAATTCCGGCTATCACTTCAGGTTGGTGAAAAGTTCCGTCGCCAATGCCTGGCTGCTGCGCCTCGTCTCTCCCGATGGCAGCGACTACAGCATCTGGGGCAGTCCGGGCTATCTCAATTCGCAGCCTGCAGACGGATGGTGCAGTTTCATCCTCGGACTCAACAACCAGAATGGACAGGACATCAAGAACGGTGCCTTGTGGGACATAGAATATGTGGAGGGCAAGGGCTTTTCGCTGAAAAACCTCGGCACCGGCCTTTATCTCCGCGATGCCGCCCCAGCAAAGTACGACTCTCCAGCCTATTTCACTTTCTGTACGACACAGTTGGTGTCGTCCGTCCGCCCGCCTTCGTCCGTCCGTCCTGCCGACGGTGCCGTCTATGACTTGCAAGGCCGCCGCGTGAATGCCGACCACCTGTCGCCTGGCATCTACGTCAAAAATGGCCGCAAGGTGTTGGTGAAATAACCATGGAGGCCTGACGACGAAATCGTAGGCGCGGTGTCTCGTGCATGTTCACGAGGCCCCCGCCTATCCTTTCCCTTTGTACTGTATGGCCAGCATCGTCAGGTCGTCGCTTTGCTCCGCCTCGCCTACAAATGCTTTCACGGCATCGCTCATGGCTTCGACGACCTGCTTGGGGTCCGACAGGTGTTCCTGCTGCAGCCGTGTGGCCACTTGCCATGTGCGGTTGTCGTCAAACATCTCATTTTCGGCATCCATCGCCTCCGTCAGACCGTCGGTATATTACGACAAAGGTAAAGGCGCGAGAGCGGCTGTTCTTGCTGAGTGACATGCGCTT
>CAMKSZ010000292.1 GCA_946415525.1 uncultured Prevotellaceae bacterium
ATTGAGACCTTCGGACTGACGGCCTTGGAGGCCATGACGGCGGGCTTGCCGGTCATAGTGCCCACGGTGGGCGGCATCGCCGAGATGGTGGAGGAAGGCGTGAACGGCTATCACATCGATGCCGACAATCTGGAGCAGATGGCCATGCGAATAGGGCAAATGCTGACCGACAAGGCACAGTACGCCCGCCTGGCAAAAGGTGCACTGGAAGCCTCAAGGAAATATGGAGCCGAGCGGATGGTGGAACAAATCGCCCGGCAACTATCTACAACTTAAAATTGATGAAAAAAGTAGCAATCATAGGCACGCAGGGAGTGCCCGCCCAGTACGGCGGGTTCGAGTCGTTGGTGGAGAACATCATCGGCGACAACTGCTCGGCCGACATCGCCTACACCGTCTTCTGCAGCAGTCTCGACAAGGACAATAGGCTGAAGACCTACAAGGGATGCAGGTTGAAGTATGTGCCGCTACACGCCAACGGCGTCCAGAGCATCCCCTACGACATGCTCTCGATGCTGCGCGCCCTAAGGGGCTACGACACCCTGCTCATTTTGGGCACCTCGGGTTGTCTGCTCCTGCCGTTCCTCAAAATACTGACACGGGCGAAAATCGTCGTCAACATCGACGGTCTGGAGCATCGCCGCGAGAAATGGGGAAAAGTGGCACGATGGGTGCTCAGGCACTCCGAACAGATGGCCGTGCGCTATGCCGATGTCATCATCGCCGACAACAAGGGCATCAGCGATTATGTGACCGAAACCTACGGCAAGTCGTCGGAGGTGATTGCCTATGGTGGCGACAACGCCGTCAGACAGGTGTCCGAGGAGCGCCAGGAAGAGGTGCTCCGCCACTACCAAGTGGAGCGCGACAACTATGCCGTCACCGTCTGCCGCATCGAACCCGAGAACAACACCCATATCGTGTTGGAGGCATTCAGGCACACGGGCCGCCCATTGGTGTACGTCGGCAACTGGGACCACAGTGCTTACGGTCGGTCGCTGAAAAAGGAATACTGCCATGCCGCCAACATCCGAATGGTCGATTCGGTCTATGACCTTGACGTGCTATATGCATTGCGGAGCAACGCCCACTGTTACATCCACGGCCATAGCGCGGGTGGCACCAACCCCTCGTTGGTCGAGGCGATGTCGATAGGATGCCGCGTACTGGCTTACGACGTGGTGTACAACCGCGAGACGACTTACGGCAAGGCGCTCTACTTCAAGGATGCCGAGAGCCTCATCGCCCTGCTCGACACCGACTGGGGAGACTATAGCGAACTGCGCGAGATTGCCCTTCAGCACTACACCTGGGCGACCATCGCCAAGCAATACGAACAACTTTACTAAACACATGTGGCTGCTATCCAACAAGACAAAAATAACCGACAGCGGACTGTTTGACGGATTCATCGACTATCACTGCCACCTGTTGCCAGGGGTGGACGACGGCGTGGCTGAGATGCACGACACGCTGGCCATCCTTGAGCGGTGGGAGAAGGCGGGCATCGCCGAGGTGTGGCTCACGCCGCACATCATGGAGGACATCCCCAACTCACCCAAAGGCCTCCGCGAGGGATTTCTGTCGCTGCAAGCCAAATACAAGGGGGGCATCCGCCTGCACTTGGCTGCCGAAAACATGATGGACAACCTGTTGCACGAGCGCCTTGCCACCAACGATTTCCTGCCCATGGGCGACAAGGGGATGCATCTGTTGGTGGAGACATCCTACTTCAACCCCCCGATGAACATGACGAAAGTGGTGGACAAGGTGAAGGGTTGCGGCTATGTGCCCATCCTCGCCCACCCCGAGCGCTATCAGTACATGGACATCGGCGACTACAAGAAATGGAAAGACCGCGGGGTGCTGATGCAACTCAACGTGCCGTCGCTCGTGGGTGCCTACGGTCCGGAGGTGGAAAAAAAAGCAGAGATGTTGCTCGAAAAGGGGATGTACGACCTTTGCGGCAGCGACACCCACTCCATGCGGTTTGTCGATTTCTTCTTCAATGCGAAAATCAAGAAAAAACACGTGAGGATGCTGAAGGACATCAACGCCAGCCCCGTGTTTTAAAAGGAAATGGACGAAAACTGCGGAACATGAGAAATACAATCACCCTACCTGTTTGGAGCCTACTGATAGGATTGCTGTTGGCTGTCACGAATGCAGAAGGCCAGCCGCTGTCGTGGGGCGACCAGGGCAACGGCACCTACAAAAACCCTGTGCTCAACGCCGACTATTCCGACCCCGACGTGATTCGTGTGGGCGAGAAATACTATATGGTAGCCAGCGACTTCCACTTCATGGGCATGCAAGTGCTCGAGTCGGACGACATGGTGAATTGGCAGTTCGCCAGTCAGGTGTACGACCGTTTCGACTACCCAGGATGGGACAACAACCAGCATTATGCCGGCGGGTCGTGGGCACCGAGCATCCGATGGCACGATGGCCTGTTCTACATCTATTTCTGCACTCCCGACGAGGGACTGATGATGACCACCGCCTCCGACCCTCATGGGCCATGGGCACCGCTTCATTGCGTCAAACAAGTGAAGAAATGGGAAGACCCTTGTCCGCTGTGGGATGACAACGGGAAAGCCTACTTGGGCAGGAGTCAGCATGGCGCCGGCCCCATCATCGTGCACGGCATGAGCGCCGATGGCAAGGAACTGCTCGACGATGGCGTCATCGTCTATACCGGTCCCGTGGCGGAAGGGACGAAATGGTTGAAGCGCGGCGATTGGTACTACCTCATCATCCCCGAAGGCGGCGTGCCCACAGGATGGCAGACCGTTCTCCGCTCGAAGTCGGTTTTTGGTCCTTACGAGAAGCGCGTGGTGCTGGAGAAAGGAAGCACGGAGGTGAACGGTCCGCACCAGGGGGCTTTGGTGGACACGCCACAGGGACAGTGGTGGTTTTACCACTTCCAGCAGACGCCGTCATTAGGGCGTGTGGTGCATCTGCAACCTGCTCGGTGGCGCGACGATTGGCCGCTCATCGGCGTGGATATCGACGGCAACGGCATTGGCGAACCCGTGGCGGTATGGACGAAGCCCGACGTGAAGAATCCACAGTCGCCTTCCCTCCCTCAGACCAGCGACCATTTCGACAAAGTTAGTCTTGGACTGCAATGGCAGTGGTGCCACAACCCCGACAACGCGCATTGGAGCCTCGGCACACGCAAAGGATGGCTGACGCTGCACGCCCAACCGGCAGGGCGGTTGAGAGACTGCCGCAACATGCTCACCCAGAAGACCATGGGCTATGAGAGCGAAGCCACTACCCTCGTGGACTGTCGGCAACTGAAAAAAGGGGATTTCGCGGGACTGCTCTGCATCGGCCATGACTTCACGGGCATCGGTGTAAGTGACGAGGGTATCTGCATGGAGAACAACGGCAAGCGGACGGTTCTTTCGTCCCAAAGACCTACGCGCATCTACTTCCGCCTCTCCTTCGATGCCCGTTCCAACAGCGTGCGCTACAGTTATAGTCTCGACGGGAAGAAATACCTGTCTGCCGGTGAAGAGGTGGGCATGGTGCAGGGATTCTGGAAGGGTGTCCGCGTCGGACTGTTCTGCTATGGTGCTGGTGGTGGAAGAGCGGATTTCGACTATTTCGACTATCGCATCAGGGATTAATTTTTCACGTATTTTTTCAAACAACAAAGACAACAAACAACAACGAAAAACAATTATATTTTAACGCGAATTGCCATGAATTATCCATAAATT
>CAMKSZ010000293.1 GCA_946415525.1 uncultured Prevotellaceae bacterium
CAAGTTCTTCAAATGTCTTCAATGTGCGGGGTGGTTTTATTTGTTTGTTGATTTTTAAAGGAGAGTTTTTTTTGAGAAGAGTTTTTTAAGGAGATTTTTTAAGGAGTTTAGGAGTTAAGGAGTTTGGGAGTTTAGACAATACTCCAGATTGCTCCTCGTTGATAGAGGCTGCTTTTGCTCTTCGTTGATAGAGGCGGTTTTTGCCCCTCGTCGTTAGAGGTCAGAGATTAGCAAGAGTAATGTCTTAACTCCTTAACTCCCAAACTCCTTAACTCCTAAATCCTTAACTCCCAAACTCCCAAACTCCTTAATTTCTCCTTTTCAGAAGTTATTTCTTGGCCTTGGCCTTGGGTTTTGCTTTTGTTCCGGTGCTGGTTTTTGCCTTGGGGGCGGCGGTGTCCTTGGCGGGTTCCTCGGCTTTGACCTCGGCCTTGATCACCTTCTCAAGTTCCACCTTGAAAATGAGGGTGGAAAAGGGAGGGATTTGACCGGCCTGGCGCTCGCCATAGGCAAGGTTTTGGGGGATGTAGAGTTCCCACATGCTGCCCTCGGGCATGAGGGTGAGTGCTTCGGTCCAACCCTTGATGACCTGGGTGGGACGGAACTTGGAAGTCTGCGGGTTGCGCTTGTAACTGCTGTCGAAGACGGTGCCGTCGATGAGCCTTCCCTCGTATTTCACCTCCACCTCGTCGTTGTTGGTGGCCACGGGACCGTTGCCCTCGCGCAGCACGCGGTATTGCAGACCGCTGGGGAGTGTCTTCACACCCTCTTTCTGGGCGTTCTCGGCGAGGAACTTGTCACCTTCCTTTTTTATCAACTGCGTGTGCTCTTCGCGCTTCTGGGTGATGAAGGCGGCAGCGGTGGAGTCGTTGAAGTGGGTGTGGTCGTTCTTCAGTGCGGAGAGGAAACCCTGGCTGAACTTGTCGGTGTCCACCTCGTCGATGATGCCGGCGGCGTTCTTGCTGGCCTGTTTGGTCATGTTGGCGGTCACCATGTGGGCGATGTTGATGCCGGCACCGTAGGCGGTGAGTTCCTTCTCGTTCTTCTCCTTGTCGAGCACGCTCTCGAAGCCCTCGATAAACTTGTACATATAGGCGGTGTCAACACCCATCTGGCTCTGCAGGTAGGGGATGAGTCCGTTGACGGCCTCCACGCCCATGGCATAACTCATGGAGTCGGTCTTGGTGGTGAGCACGACAGGCTCCACCACTTTCTCTGCCACTGCTTTCTTCTTGTCTTTCTTGTCTTTCTTGCCCGTGGCTGCTTGGCAGAAAGAGGCACTCGTCAACAAGACGAGTGCCAATAGGATGGTTTTCTTCATTTTTTTGCGGATGGAAGTTTACTTCAAAATCTCAAGCAGTTCGATTTTGAAAATCAAGGTGGAGTAGGGCTTGATTTGACCCATGTCGCGGTCGCCGTAGGCTTGCTCTGCGGGGATATAGACCTCCCATGTGGAGCCAACAGGCATGTGGGTGATGGCCTCAGCGAAGCCCGGGATGTTCTGGCGCACCATCATCTCGATGGCCTGTCCGCGCTTGTAGGAACTGTCGAACACCTCGCCGTCGATGGTCTTGCCCTCATAGTGGAGTTTCACCCTGGCGGTGTCGGCGGGGATGGCGCCCTCACCGGTCTTGATCACCTTGTACTGCACGCCGCTGGGCAGGGTCTTCACACCCTCTTTCTTGGCGTTCTCGGCAAGGAACTTCTCGCCGGCCTCTTTGTTGCCGCTATATTTCTTCTGCATCACCTTGTCGTGGATGCTCTTGGCCATGCCGTCGATTTGAGGCATGATGGTCTCGGGGTTCATCACGGTGGTGTCACCCTTGACACCGGCCACGATACCTGCCACCAGGTTGTTGGCGGACACTTTGTACTCCTCGTCGTCGCCGAAAATCTGGCTGTTGATGCCGGAACTCATTCTCATACCCATTTCCAGACCGGCATAGTAAGCAGCCTGTTTCTTGTCGCCACCGGCTTTGGTGCCTTCCTTGAAGCCCTTGACGAAGTCGGCCAAATACATGGTGTCGATGCCTTGCTGCATCAGGTAGCCCTTCATCTGTCCGCCATTGGCGATGCCGATGGCATAACTGAGGGTGTCGATGTCGGTATGCAGGTTGGCTTTGTACGACTTGCCGCACGACACGATGGCCGATGCGATGATTGCCATGATGGCAAAAAGCGAAATTTTTCTCATTTTTTTTCTTGTTTTTATTGGATTTTTGTTGAATTTTATTCTTTTGTCGCCTATTTCACTTCTTTAAGTTCCACGTCGAAGATGAGCGCGGAATAGGGGGGGATGAGCGTTCCGGCGCCACTCTCGCCGTAGCCCAAGCGCCAGGGGATGAAGAAGCGGTATTTGGCGCCTTCTTGCATGAGTTGCAGGCCCTCGGTCCAACCGGTAATCACTTGGTTGAGTGCGAAGGTGGCAGGTTCGCCGCGCTGGTAACTGCTGTCGAAGACGGTGCCGTCAACGAGGAATCCCTCATAATGGCACACCACTTGGTCGGTGGCCTTCGGCTTCTTGCCGTTGCCCTCGCGCAGCACGGTGTATTGCAGACCGCTGGGCAGTGTCACCACGCCCTCGTTCTTGGCGTTGGCGGCAAGGTATTGCTCGCCGGCCTCCTTGGCCACCTTGCCCTGGGCGGAGCGCTCCGCCATCATCTTCTCTTCCTTCTTCTTGAAGTAGTTCTCCACAATGGTTTGTGCGTCTTTGTTGGAAACCTTGAGGGGGTTGCCGGCCAGCACGTCCTTGATGGCGGCTGCGAAATCGTCAATGTTTAAGTCTGAGGCTCCCATCTGTGCCAGTTGGCGACCGATGCCGAGTCCCAAAGCGTAACTTACGTTGTCCATAAAAAATTTGTCAAAATATTAAAATGCATTCTAAAATTGCGGCAAAGTTACAACTTTTCTCGGATTGAAAGTGCCATATTTGGGAAAAAGATGCTATTTTTGTACATTATTAATAGAATTAAGGCAAAATGTCTTGTATTTAACTGATTAGGTATGAAAAAGATCGTCGTTCTTACAGGTGCGGGCATGTCGGTGGAGAGTGGGTTGAAAACTTTCCGCGACGCCGACGGCCTTTGGGAGAATTATCCCGTATCGCAGGTGGCCACCCATGCTGGTTGGGAGGCCAACCCCAAGTTGGTGACGGAGTTCTACAACATGCTCCGCAAGAAATGCCTCAATGCCAAGCCCAACCTCGGGCACCAGTTGGTGGCGCAGTTGGAGGATGGCTACGAGGTGACGGTGGTGACGCAGAATGTGGACAACTTGCATGAGATGGCGGGCAGCACCAATGTCATCCACTTGCATGGCGAACTGATGAAGGTGTGTTCGAGCATCGACCCCTACGACCCGCGCTACATCCAGACGCTGACGGCCGACAACCCGGAGGTGAAGGTGGGTGCGAAGGCTGGCGACGGGTCGCTGTTGCGCCCCCACATCGTCTTCTTCCAGGAGGCGGTGCCGATGATTGAGGTGGCTGCGCGCGCTTGTTCGAAGGCCGACATCTTCATCATCATCGGCACTTCGCTCGTGGTCTATCCGGCTGCGGGACTCATCCATTACGTGCCAAGCAACGCTCCCGTCTATCTCATCGACCCAGGCGACGTGAATGTATATGACGCAGGTCATATCGAGCACATCAAAAAAGGCGCCTCCGAGGGGATGAGCATCCTCTACAAGCGCCTGATGGGATAAGAATGGATT
>CAMKSZ010000294.1 GCA_946415525.1 uncultured Prevotellaceae bacterium
AACTATGTTTGAAGGACAACCTAAAGGACTCTATGCGTTGGCGCTGGCCAACACGGGTGAGCGTTTCGGCTATTACACGATGATTGCCGTCTTCGCTCTGTTTCTACGTGCCAATTTCGGCCTTTCGCCGGGCGTGGCGGGCACCATCTACAGTTCATTCTTGATGTTGGTCTATTTCTTCCCGCTCATCGGCGGCATCATGGCCGACAAGTTCGGCTATGGCCGTATGGTGACCATCGGCATCATCATCATGTTTGTGGGGTATCTGCTTCTTTCCGTTCCCCTTGGCGGCGACACCTTCGCCCTGGTGTTCATGCTGGCTGCCTTGTTGTTCATCGGCTTCGGCACCGGACTATTCAAGGGCAACCTGCAAGTGATGGTGGGCAACCTCTACGACGACCCACGCTTTAGCGACAAGCGCGACTCTGGCTTCTCCATCTTCTACATGGCCATCAACATCGGCGCCCTCTTTGCTCCTACCGCAGCCATCAAAATCAAGGAATATGCAGAGAATGTGTGGGGCTACTCCGGCAACGACGCTTACCATTTCTCGTTTGCCGTCGCTTGTGCCTCGCTCATCGTCTCCATCGCCATCTATTACGCTTTCCGCTCCACCTTCCGCCATACCGAGGGTTCGAAGGGTGTGGCGAAAGCCGCAGAAACGACAGCCCAGCCGAAAGAGCCGGAACTGACGGCCGAGGAGACCAAACAGCGCATCGTGGCGCTCTGCTTGGTGTTCGCCGTCGTGGTGTTCTTCTGGATGGCTTTCCACCAGAACGGTTTGTCGCTCACCTACTTTGCCAATGAGTTCACCGCCCAGAGTTCGTCGGGCGTGGAGAGCATGGCATTTGACGTATGGAACCTTGTCGCCATCATCTTCATCGTCTATGCCCTCTTCTCGCTGTTCCAGGGAAAGACCTCGCGTGAGAAGGGCATCGCAGCAGTCGTCATCCTTGCCGCCGTGGCATTCTTGGTGTGGAAATACTACAGACTGAGTGGCGACGTGGCTGTCAGCGCTCCTATCTTCCAGCAGTTCAACCCGTTCTATGTGGTGGCCCTCACCCCGGTGTCGATGGCCATCTTCGGGGCCTTGGCAAAGAAAGGCAAGGAGCCGTCGGCTCCCCGCAAAATCGCCTATGGCATGTTGGTGGCTGCCTTGGCTTACTGTCTGATGGCGGTGGCCTCCGTGGGTCTGCCGATACCGCAGACGGAGATGGTGGATGGCGAATTGGTGGGCAAGCACGTGGCCGATGTCACGCCCAACCTGCTGATTTCCACCTACCTCGTGCTTACCTTCGCCGAACTGTTGCTCTCGCCGATGGGCATTTCCTTCGTTTCCAAGGTGGCTCCTCCCAAGTACAAGGGCATGATGATGGGTGGCTGGTTTGTGGCCACTGCCATTGGCAACCAACTCGTCATGGTGGGTGGCTTGCTTTGGGGCAAGTTCCCGCTCTGGCTCGTCTGGTGTGTCTTCATCGGTCTCTGCCTGCTTTCTGCCATCTTCATGTTTGCCATGATGAAGCGGCTCGAAAAGGTTTGCTAATATAACACTAACTTATTGTCACGTGTTGGGGGGGTGCCTTTTAGGGGGTGCCCCCTTTTTGTGTAGCATGACTAATGTTTTGTTGCGTTAGCAACGCAACATACGGAACAACTGCCCATTTATCCCCAAACTGCTGCCTCATGCGAAAAAAACAGGCATTTTCTTGGATTTTTTGGCTTTTTTGATTTATTTTGCAGGATATTATCCATGAAGACCTAAAAACTGTTTTTTCAACTATACATCAACTTATTATACGATAGCCATGAAACATTCACTATTCACATTGGCTGCCTTCCTGTTCGCTACGGCAGCCTTCGCACAGCCAAAATGCCACGACGACGGCACCGTGACATTCAACTATCGAAACGACTCCGCCAAGTCGGTCATGGTCGATGTGCAATTTGCAGGGCGCAAGGAGATGAAGCGCGATGCCAACGGACTCTGGAGCGTCACGCTCGGTCCTGCCGCCCCCGACATGTACCCCTATTGCTTTATCGTCGATGGCGTCAGTGTAATGGATCCGGAGAATCCTCTCTATTTCCCCAACGAGGGGTTCAAAAACAGCCTTCTCGAAATTCCCTCTTCTAATGGTGCGTTGCCTCACGACATCCTCGATGTTCCCCACGGCAGAATAGAGTATGTCAACTACTATTCCAAGAGTTTGGGAGCCACCAACCACGCCGTGGTCTATCTCCCGCCCGCCTATATGCAGAACCCGCAGAAGAAATACCCTGTCTTCTATCTCATCAGCGGCACCACCGACACAGAGGAAGTCTATTTCAAAGTGGGGCGCGTGAACTATATCCTCGACAACCTCTTGGCCAAAAAGGCCGCCAAGGAGATGATTGTCGTCCTGCCTTATGGCAACCCTAACAAACTGCTCGTCACGCCGCCTGCCCCCACTGCTCCGCAGACACGTTTTGGCGGCGACGTGTTCAGCAAGGACCTCATCAACGACCTGATGCCTTATGTGGAGAAGAACTACCGCACCGTCAACAACAGCGACCACCGCGCCATTGGTGGCTTTTCCCGTGGCGGCAACCAAGCGTTGTTCAATGGCTTGAGCAACCTCGATAAGTTCTCCTACCTCTGCTCCTACAGTTCGTTCACATCTACCGACATCCCCAATGTCTATGACAATGCTGCCGAGACCAACAAGAAAATCCACCTCTTCTGGTTGGGTGTGGGCACCGACGATTTCCTCTATGGCAATGCACGCGACTATATGGCATTCCTCGACCAAAAGGGCATCCGTAGCGTCAAGGAATTCACCAACGACAAGTTCGGCCATACCTGGATGAATGCCAAATACTTCCTCTACAAGACCTTGCCGCTGCTCTTCAACAAGAAGGCTTCCGAGGAAGCCATGGCGAATGGGAAACCCGCCCCTGCCGCCACTGGCAAGGAGGCGCAGTTCACCCCTGGTGTGATGGCGCGTCTCTTCCCACGTCCCATCATCTCGCCCGAATACAGCGAAAAGGACATCGTCTTCCGCATGAAGGCTCCCGAGGCCAAGAAGGTGCTCTTTGAGTGCGAACTGCTGCCGCAGCCCATCGCCATGGAGCGTGACACCGACGGCGTGTGGTCGGCACGGATGACCGACTATGTCTTCGACACATTCAAATACTGCTTCGTGGTGGACGGCACCCGCGTCGCCGACCCCAGCAACATGTATCTTTCGCCCGACAAGGGGTTCAAGTACAGCGTCGCGGAGAATCCCCGCTCGCCAGTGGGGTTCGCCAAGCAAGGCGACATCCCGCATGGCCGCACCAGTTATGACCTCTCTCAAATGGAGGCGTGGTATATGTCGCCCATGCCCGACACTCCTACCATGCCTGCTTTCGTGCAGTTGATACCTGGAAAGGACGACACGATGGAGAGTTGGTTCAAGGTGGGTGGGGCGGATGCCATCGCCGACCATCTGCTCTCCAAGGGCAAGACCAAACCGTGTGTCATCACCACCAGCACCCTTGAGTTTATGAAGCAAGGCCCGCAAATGCCGGGATTCAAGATTCATACCTTGAAGGCCGACGACTATCCCAACTGGCCGTTGCGTCGTCGTGCGCTCTATAAGTTGCTCATCGAGATTGGCAAGGAGCCGGCTCCCTCATTCCCCGACTTCGGTGGCGGCGGCGGATTCTAAAAGATGAGTTTGCAGGGGTTTT
>CAMKSZ010000295.1 GCA_946415525.1 uncultured Prevotellaceae bacterium
CCTTAGTGGCCTTAGAGTCCTTGGGGCTTTGCTCTCAGGGGACGGGGTCGTAGCCGCTTCCGCCCCAGGGGTGGCACCTCAGGATTCTCCTGACGGCGAGCCACAGCCCCTTGATGGGACCATGCTTGCGGAGGGCCTGCTTGGCGTACTCCGAGCAGGTGGGGGTAAACCTGCATGCGGGTGGGGTGAACGGACTGATGCAGCGCTGGTAGAAAAAGATAGGCACCAACAGCACCCAGACGAGGGCTTTCGAAACCCAATGGACAATCTGCCTCAGTAGGTTCATAGTTTCTCACTCAACCTGTTCAATAGCGAACGTACCCGCTGTGCCACCTCTTCACTATTGCGCAGATGGTCGTCTTGCCAGACAAAGGCCAGCGCGAGGGTCTGGTCGGGGAGCGCCGCCATCCGCTCGTCGAGGAGGTGCTTGTTGAGCCGGTAGGCCTCGCGCACCTGGCGCTTCACCCGATTGCGCTTGACGGCTCTCTTAAAACAGCGTTTGGGCACGCTGACCAAGATTCGCACAGGAGCCTCCTCACGGGCGACGAGACAATAGACGATGCGCAGGGGATAATAAGACATCGAGCGGCTTCCGCCGCCCTTGAAGAGAGTCTCCACCAGTTTCCTACCGACGAGCCTTTCCTCCTTGCACAATGTGAAGCCGTCAGATGACTGCATCGGAGCCTTACTGTACGTTCTTGAGGTAGTCGCGCAGGGCACCCGTCATCGAGGGGAACTCAGGCGTCGGAGCCTTGAGGTCGAGGCGAAGTCCTCGGTCGTCCACTTCCTTGGCTGTGGCGGGACCGAAGGCAGCGATGCGGATGTCGCCCTGGTCGAAATTGGGGAAGTTCTTCATCAGCGCGTTGAGACCGGCGGGACTGAAGAAAATCAGCATGTCGTAGTCGAACTGTGCCACCTCCTCGGGGGTGAAGTCGTCGCTCACCGTGCGGTACATCACGCACTCCTTGAAATCGAGTTTCTTGGCCTCAAGCAACTCCCTCACGCTGTTGTTGTGGATGTCGCTCATCGGCACGAGGTATTTCTCGGTCTTGTGCTTCACCATCAAGGGGACAAGGTCGCCGATTTTGCCCGTTGTGCCGTAGAACACCTTACGCTTCCTGTATTGCACATACTTCTGGATATAGAGGGCGATGGTCTCGGTCACGCAGAAATACTTCATGGTCTCGGGGATGGTGATACGCATTTCCTTGGCCAGCGAGAAATAGTTGTCGATGGCGTGGCGCGAAGTGAAAACGACAGCCGAATAACTCAGCAAACTGACTTTCTGCTGGCGAAACTCCTTGGCTGTCAATCCCTCCACCCGGATGAATGGCCGAAACACCAGTTCCACGCCATACTCGCGGGCGATGTCAAAATAAGGCGACTTTTCACTCGTCGGCTTGGGCTGCGAGACCAATATCTTCTTTATCATAAAAATGTACTAAAAAATTATTTTCAAAAAATGGCTGAAAGCCTCCAACAGGCCGACCAAACCGACCAGAGGTATCAATTCGAGCGCACAAAAGTACAAAAAATTTTGCAAAAATGCCCCTGTCCGTCTAAAAAAGATAAGATAACTCTTATAAAAAGTAAGGATTTTGCCCAAAAAGACAACAATCGCCATCCCTATCAAAGCCGCCGACAAGGGTAGGTCGCCAAAAACAAGGGCCATCACAATGGGCGTGAGGACGGCACCCTCCATCGCCGTGAGGAAGAGCAACGACTTGTTCCATTGTTCATTTTTTTTCCTATCAAAAAACACCCAGTTGACAAACTGGTAGAGGGCGGCCTTGAAAAGAAAAAAAGCGACAATCGAGGCGAGGCAAATGGCCAAGAGCGGACGGCGTTCCACTGCTGTCCACCCCTCCATGTCGGCATGGAGCGTGATGCCATAGCAGACCACGCCCAACATGATGCTGGTGATCACCACGAGGATGCCTTGGTGGCGCAACTCACTCGCCGTGTCGGGAACGGTGGTCGTGCGCTCGTTCTCCACATAGAAGAAATTCTTCGACATCCTCATGATGAACTTGCCCGAAAAGGCGAGCGACAACAGACCGACAATCAAACTGCCCATCAGCAGTGTCGATACCAAGTTGTCGCTTCCTGCACGGTAGGTCACCGGCTCGGGCATCACCGTCGTGGAGGTAGGGCGGCACGACAGCGGCATCGTATCGACATAAGCCACAGGATAGGCGAGGCTGTCGGTGCGCAAATACCCCGCAGGGGGGTCGTAGCGCCGCCCGGGCAGTCCTAACGTGTCGGGGCGGTCGCTGTAGTGGTTGTTCTCGCCCGGACGGAAATAGGCCTGCACGGCGGAGTCCTTCTGCCATTCAGTGGCACTGTCGGGCAGGGAATGAATGACCTGATAGGTGGATTTCTGGCCGACAAGTGTCATCCCAGTTGAAAGGCTTTGCGTATGTCATCCACCTTGTCGAGTTTCTCCCAAGTGAAAAGTTCCACCTCGATGGATTTGGTCTCGTGGTAAAAACTGGTGAAGGTCTTCGTCACCGTCTCGTTGCGACGGCCCATGTGGCCGTAGGCGGCTGTCTCGGTGAACATCGGCTGGCGCAATTTCAACTGCTTCTCTATCGCCTTCGGGGTGAGGACGAAGAGGGTCTTCAGGCGGTCGGCTATCTCGCCGTCGCTCATGGCGACATGCGAACGGCCATAGGTGTTCACATAGATGCTCACCGGTTCGGCGATGCCGATGGCATAACTCAACTGCACGAGTATCTCGTCGCTCACGCCGGCTGCCACCATGTTCTTGGCGATGTAGCGCGCCATGTAGGCGGCAGAACGGTCCACCTTGCTGGAGTCCTTGCCGGAGAAGGCGCCACCGCCGTGTGCGCCCTTACCACCGTAGGTATCGACGATAATCTTGCGACCGGTGAGGCCAGTGTCGCCGTGGGGACCGCCGATGACAAACTTCCCCGTCGGGTTGACGTGGTAGGTGATTTTGCCCTTGAAGAGGTCGAGCACCTTCCGACTGCCAATCTTTGCCTTCACGCGGGGCATGAGCACGTTGATTACGTCGTCCTTGATGCGGGCGAGCATACGTTTATCGTCGCTGTCGAACTCGTCGTGCTGGGTCGATACCACGATGGTATGGACACGCAGCGGCAGGTTGTCGTCGGAGTATTCCACGGTCACCTGACTCTTGGAGTCGGGACGGAGGTAGGTCATCACCTTGCCTTCCTTGCGGATTTCGGCGAGGGTGAACATGATGAGGTGGGCCAAATAGAGAGAGACGGGCATGTATTCCTCGGTCTCGTTGGTGGCATAGCCGAACATCATGCCTTGGTCGCCGGCGCCTTGCTTCTCCTCGTCGGCACGATCGACACCCCTGTTGATGTCGGAACTCTGCTCGTGAATGGCAGACATGATGCCGCAGGAGTTGCCATCAAACTGGTATTCCGACTTGGTGTAGCCGATGCGGTTGATGGTCTTGCGGGCGATGGTCTGAAGGTCGATGTAGGCTTCGGAATGCACCTCGCCCATAATCACCACCTGGCCAGTGGTGACGAAGGTTTCAATGGCGCAGCGCGACTTGTCGTCATAGGCAAGAAACTGGTCGAGCAGCGCGTCGGATATCTGGTCGGCCACCTTGTCGGGATGGCCTTCTGACACTGATTCTGAAGTAAAAAGATACGCCATTATATAAAATGTTTTGGTTTCGGGCTGCAAAGTTAGTGCAAA
>CAMKSZ010000296.1 GCA_946415525.1 uncultured Prevotellaceae bacterium
AGCGTGAAAGCCTTGCTGCCATAGCCCAATTCGGGCATGTTGCGGGTTTCGGTCTTGAACAGTTGGGCGGAGATGTGCGCCGCATCGCCATAGGGTGAGAGTATCGAACAATACTCCTCCTCTACGGCGATGAAGTGCGACTGGCAGTCCCACAGCGTGTCGTCGGCGTCGAATGCCAGCAGTCGGATGTGGTCGGTGGTCATCGTCAGGCGGATTTTTGTCGTGTTCCCATGCGGGCCTCCACCACGTTCACCACATAGTCGCCGAGTTTCTCGCATTCGGAGATGATGTCCATGTAGATGGTGCCCACCGCGTAGGTGTATTCGTGCTTGTTGATGTCGATGATGTTTTGCGACTTCAATTGGTTGCGGTAATTGTTGATCTCGTTCTCGATGTTGAACGACCTGTTGACGTCGAACGACTCCTTCCTGCCGCTCATCAGCACGTTCATCTGCTGCAGGGCGTTGTTGGTGAGTTCCATCATCTGGTGCAGGTGCTCATACTGCTTGTCGGTGAAATGGTCTTGCTTGCCTTGCACTTTGCGGTTGATGGTGCGTGCCATGTTGTAGCAGGCGTCGCCGATGCTTTCAAGTTCTGAAATCTCGCGCAACATGGAGCGGATTTTGCTCTTTGTCTCGTCGCTCAAATGGGCGTCGGACACCTGGTCGAGGTATTTGGCGATTTCAAACTCCATGTTGTCGGAGATGCCCTCGTATTTCTCGATGCGGTTGTAGAGTTGGGTGAATTTTTTCTCGTCCTTCTCGGTGAGCAGTTCGCGCACCATGCCGAACATGCGCTGCATGCGCTCGGCAAACGACTCTATTTCCTTGTGGGCCTCCAGCACAGAGAGTTCCGGGGTCTTCATGATGCCCGAGGTGATGAAGTGCAGGCGGAAGTCCTCTTCTTCCACCACGGTCTTGGGTTTGATGGCCCAGCAGACAAAGCGCTCGATGTATTTGACAAACCAGATGAGCAGCAAGGTGTTCGCTACGTTGAATGCCGTATGGAAGGTGGCGAGTACGATTGTGGTCTTGGAGAGGTTGGAGGCATAGCCTTGGTCGGAGGGGGTGAGTTGGCTGTCGAAACCGACGATATTGCACACGAATGCAACAAACGGGCGTATCAGGATGACGGCCCAGACGACACCTAACAAATTGATTGACAAGTGCGAGAAGGCGGCGCGCCGAGCCTGCGTGTTGGCATTCAATGCCAAGATGTTGGAGGTGATGGTGGTGCCGATGTTCTCGCCGAGCACGAGCATGATGCCCTGGTCGATATGGAGGATGCCGGTGGAGCAGAGGAGCATGGTGATGGCCATGATGGCTGCCGACGACTGCACGCAAAGGGTGAGCACGGTGCCCATGAAGAGGAAGAAGAGGGCGTTGAAGAACGTCGGTTCGCTGAAATTGGAGAAGAAAGCGCTGACCACTTGGTTGGTCTCGGGGTCGTTAGCCAACTCGAAGCCCGTTGCCTTCAGCGTGCCGAGGCCGAGGAAGAGGAACGCCGCGCCGAAGAGGAAGTCGCCAATCATGCGCCGCTTCTTCATGTAGATGAGGATGATGCCAAAGAAGAAGGCAGGATAGACGAAGCCGACGATGTCGAACGAGAATCCCAAGGCCATGATCCATGCCGTCACCGTGGTGCCTATGTGCGCGCCCATGATGACGCTGATGGCTTGCATCAGGGTGAGCAGTCCGGCGTTGACGAACGAGACGGTCATCAGCGTCGTGGCGGTGGAACTTTGCACGGCGGCGGTGACAAACATGCCTGCCAAGGCGCCGGTGAATCGGTTGGTGGTCATGGAACCTAATACATGACGCAACTGCGGACCTGCCAGTTTTTGCAAACTGTCGCTCACGGATTTCATGCCAAACATGAGGAGAGCCAAAGATCCGAGACACTTTAAAATAATCCAGATAGACATATATTGAAAAATATTTTTAATGACAGACTCACTATCTCAATTTTTTTTCCTACTTTTACGCGGTAAAACCTAAATAGCATGAAATTATGAGAGATACCGTTAGAATCCGTTGCAAAAATAATAAAAAAACACAAGATTTTCCAATAGGAAGTTCACTTTCTGAGATTTTTTCGGGATTGGGCCTGAAAATGGCCTACGGTCCCATTGTGGCCAAGGTCAACAACAAGGTGACAGGCTTGGGACTGCGCCTCTACAGGAGTGCCGACATCGAATACCTCGACATGCTCACCCCGTCGGGCAGCCGCACCTATACCCGCACACTCTTTTTCGTTCTCTGCAAGGCGGTGCACGACATCTTCCCCAATGGGAGCGTGGTCATCGACATCCCCGTGTCGAATGGTTATTATTGCGACCTCCACATCGGGCGCCCAATCACCCACGACGACGTGGGGGCCGTCAGGCGGCGCATGCAGGAAATCATCGACGCCGACCGACCCATTCGGCGACATGAGTGCACCACCGAGGAGGCCGTCAAGGTGTTCGAGGAGAGGGGCACCAGTTCGAAGGTGAAACTGTTGCTCTCCACGGGCAGCATCTACACGGTCTATTACGACCTCGACGGCTATGCCGACTACTATTATGGAGCGTTGCTCACCCATACGGGACAGATGCATCTCTTCGGACTGGAACCTTATTACGAGGGTATGCTGCTGCGGATTCCATCGACGAAAAGTCCCGACGTGCTCGGGGAGATGATTCGCCAAGACAAGATGTTCAGCATCTTCCAGGAGCACCATCGCTGGCAGAACATCCTGGGCATCAGCACCGTCGGCGACTTCAACGACATCGTGGCACGAGGCGGGGCGTCGCTGCTCGTCAACGTCTCCGAGGCACTGCAGGAGAAGAAGATTGCCAAAATTGCCGAAGACATCGCCTCGCGAAAAGGGGTGCGCATTGTGCTCATCGCCGGACCTTCGTCGAGCGGAAAGACCACCACCTGCAAGCGGCTCTCCATCCAACTTGTGTGCAATGGACTGAAGCCGGTGATGCTGTCGCTCGACGACTATTTCGTCGATCGGGAGGAAACGCCAAAGGACGAGAAGGGCGACTTCGACTTCGAGCATTTGCATGCGCTCAACATCCCCTTGCTCAACAAACAACTCAATGCGCTGCTTGCCGGCGAGGAGGTGGAACTGCCCAAATACAATTTCCAAAAGGGGCGCAGCGAGCGTAGTGGGAAGATGCTGAAAATGAAGCCCACCGACATCCTCGTCATTGAAGGCATCCACGCGCTCAATCCCGAACTGACGGCGCAGATTCCCGATGAGCAGAAATACAAGGTTTACGCCTCGGCGCTCACCACCATCCTGCTCGACAACCACAACTACATCCCCACCACCGACAACCGACTGTTGCGGCGCATCGTGCGCGACGAAAAATACAGGGGAGTCTCGGCATGCGAGACCATCCGCCGTTGGCCCTCGGTGCGCGCCGGGGAGCAGAAATGGATTTTCCCCTTCCAGGAAAATGCCGACGACATGTTCAACACGGCCATGATCTACGAGTTGGCGGTCATCAAGCAGCAGGCGCTGCGGGCGTTGGAGCGTGTCCCGCAAAATAGGGAGGAGTTTTCCGAGGCTTATCGGTTGGGCAAGTTTTTGCATTATTTTGCCGATATCACCGGCGATGACCTCCCCCTCACCTCATTGCTGAGGGAGTTCCTCGGAGGCAGCACATTTAAGTATTAGGGGGCCGG
>CAMKSZ010000297.1 GCA_946415525.1 uncultured Prevotellaceae bacterium
GGAGTTTAGACAATACTCTTTCCTCATGGGGCTTTCAGACTGTATTGGCCAACTTGCCGAACTTGAAATATATGATAAAGGAGACGTCCTGTGGGCGTCTCCTTTGTTATTTCCACTCTGTGCTCGCTGCGGGCGCAGCCAGACAAACGCAATTTTGGACTAATAAAAGGCTATTGCTTCACGATTTTCTTGCCGCCTTTCACATAGATGCCTTTGGGCAATGTGCCGAGGTCGTGCCCGGCCAAGCGGCCGTCGAGGGTGTAGAAGTTGCCTTCCGCTCCTTGTTGTGGCAGGGCGACAGTCTCGATGCCGTCGGTATAGGCCTTGAAATCGTTGATGAACGACAGGCTGATGATGCCGTCGGTCTCGGTGATGTTGTTCAAAGCCTTGTTGAGAGACTCGCCTTTATATACTTGGAAGTTCACGATGCCCATCGTCTCGTTGAGTTGGGTCACGCCCGACGTGCCGGGATAGGGGTCGCCCGCCAACTCGGCATAGAAGTCGGCGTTCTTGATGACTTTCCCGTCAATCTCCTTCCCCACGTTGTATTGGGCGAAGAGCAACCCGTCGGCAGGTACGATGGTCATGCGCGGATGACCTTTCACGTTGTTGGGCTTGTTGGAGGCCATCGAGAAAGCCGTCTCGTCGTATTCCACATGATATACGAGAAGGCCATGCCCACGTTGCCATGAATTTTGGCCGATTTGCTGGATGTTCTCGATGAGGAAATACTCGTGGGCTGTGGCGTCATGGTCGTTGAGGATGCGGTAGGCCTTCCCGTTGTCGTCGATAGGCGAGATGTCGAGTTGGCACGACTCTGTCAGCGTGGGGATTTCTATCCAGCCAAAGGCTTCGCGCTCCCAGGCGTTCAGGGCGACGGGAGCATAGCCGTTGTAGTTGTAGTTGCCGCTGTCCATCAGGCTCCAGTATTCCATCGCCTGGTTGTTGCCTTTTACTTTCGCCCCCTCGGAGCCGGTGGGGTAGAAGTCGGGCAGGCCCATGGTGTGGCAGAACTCATGGCAAAGGGTGCCGATGCCGTTGATGCGCACGAAGGGAGCCGACGACCAGCAGCCCGGGAAACCGTTGAGTTCTGCGCTCACGGCATAGCGTCCCAACTTCTTTCCGTCGTATTTCGGACCGGTCGAGAAAGCGTTCGACTTGGGCCAGATACATTCGTTGGAGTTGCCCGTCATCGACTGCGAAAAGCCGGCATAGATGATAATGGACAGGTCAACGTAGCCGTCGTCGTTGGCATCGTATTGCGAGAAGTCGATTTCGTCGTCCAACAGGGCACAGGCGTCTTGGAAGAGCAAGTCCATGCGCTCGCCGTCGCCATTGGCTTTTGTGCCGCCATAAGTCTTGAGGTTGCTGGGCAGTTTCACTGGGCCATAGACATCGAATTGAGGGACGAACGCCCCCAAACTGACATTCTGGAAGTATCTCTGCACGCTGGCTCGGTTGGCGGTCTCGCCACCGCCCAGGTCTTCCAAGGGCACCTTCGAGTTGAAATAGGCATCGAAGGCCTCTTTGGGCTTTGGGAGAGAGAAGGTGGTGTCGGCAAATTCGGCGAGAATCACGAGAGCCTTCGGGGTGCCCGTATGGGGGAAAAAGGGCACCGACCCCGTCGGTTTGATGGGCTCGCGCATGATTTTCTGCCGCTGGGCCGTCTCTTCGCCCATCTTGAGGAAGAGTTGGCGGTTTTGTGCTTTCACCAACAGGGTCTCTGCCGGTGTGCGCAGCGCCTCGTTGTGCGCCAACTGTGCCGTGGCCTTCAGTTGGCCGTTGGCATCGATGCTGCCGATATAGTAGTTGCCGTTTTCCTCGACAAGTAGCGCCCCGTCGGTGGTGGCGCAATAGTTGAAGTCCTCGTCGCCGTGGAGGACGATGGTGAGCATGGTGCCGTCGCTTTGCCTCACCTCCACGGGGAAGGGATAGGCTTTCACGGCATAGGTGTTGATGGCCGAGAGAAGGCCGATGATGGCGAATAGCAGTTTTCTCATATCCTTATAATTGTTTGTTTGCTCAATGATGGTCTTTCTCAAAATAGTATTGCCCTTTTCCGCGAGTGCGCCGCCCATACTCGATGGCGCGGACCGGACAGTGGTGGTAGCAGGCGAAGCACGACAGGCAGCGCCCGTTGTGCTGCCATTCGGGCGTGCCGCTCTCGCCGGGCTTGATATTCCCCACGGGGCATGATTTCATGCACCTGCCACATCTCGTGCAACGGTTTTCATCGACGCGGAACGGACTGTCGGTGAGCAGCCATTTCACGAAGATGGCCCCTAAGAAGCGGCTGTTGGTGCGAGGCCAGTGGCTCAGGTGCAGGTGGCGCTCGCCGCGGTGGCAACTGGCGATGTGGTGGATGGCCGCTTGGAGGTCGGCTTGGGCTTGTTCCTTCTTCTGTCGCTCCCGCTCGGGTTTGTCCACATCCATGAATGGGAGGCCCACATAACTCTCGGGCATGAGGAGCGAGAAAGCACTGTCCACACGAAGGCCGATGGTGCGCAAGTCGCTCTCCAACAGTTCGATGGTCTCGCCGATGTCGTCGCCGGCAGTGCAAAGTGCCCAACAAAAATGACCACCCGCGTGCTCGATGTGCAAGCGACGGATAAAATCCCTCACCAGCACGGGCGGGCGCCAACCATGAACGGGGAAGCAGAATCCTATGCGCTCGTTTTCCTGTACGCTGTATGTACAAGGTTTGTCTGCGACGGCTGCGATGTCGTACAAGTCATCACCTGTGGCCTCGCTGATTTGACGGGCTGCCCAGAGGGTGTTGCCCGTACAAGATAAATAGAATATCACGTTGCAAAAATACTATAAAATCCAAAGATATTCAAAAGTTTTATACTTCTTTTCCCACATGTTGATAGTTTTTAACTTCAAAATGTTGTGCATGTGTGTTTTTTTCCGTAATATTGCATCTTCATAATGAACACAATGAAACGACTTTTGGCAATGATGGCCCTGATCTGGGCCTTTTCGGGGGTGTCGGCACAGCGTCAGATGAAAGATTTCATCATCTCCATGCCCGACAGTCTGGTCAGATACCTCAACACCACCAAGCGGACGGAGATGGTGGATTTCTATTTCATGGGCGTGAAGGCAGAGACATTCAACCTGCTTTCCGAGGGCACCGTGCTCGATTCGCTCAACGCCAATTACGCTGACATCCGCCTCAGTGAGAGTTCGCGCATGCAACTCGGTCTGCTCTCTCGTGAGGAGGGCGACACCGTCATCTGTATGTTGCGCACTTATCTCGGCGAGGCCCCAGAGTCGACTTTCGCCTTCTACGACACCGGCTGGAAAAAGGTGGAGATGCCGGGACTGGTGCCAACGGTCGAGCCCATGAGTTTGGTGCAGCGTCCCGATACGATGGACACCGAGAAATACGAAGAACTGCTTCGCCTCCTCGACCCGCTCATGGTGGCTGCGGAGATGGCGCCCGGCGACAGGTCGCTCGTTTTTTCCTTGTCCACACCGATGACGACGAAGAAGGAAAGAGAGAAACTAAATGCGATATTAGTGCAAAGAAAGTTTAAATGGAACGGTCGGACATTTAATTAATGTTAATGTCTGGCGATTCTTTTGGGCATTTTTTGCATTCTTAAAAAAAATGCATAATTTTGCATCGTGTTTTTCATGGTATTAGATTATTAAGGTTAATAAAGATTGGTTGT
>CAMKSZ010000298.1 GCA_946415525.1 uncultured Prevotellaceae bacterium
CCGCTCACGCAAGTGATGCCCGGCGAGCACTTGATAATCTGCAATGCGGGGCGCAGGGTGTCGCCAGTGGTGCTCAGGGCACCCGAGATTTGGCCGTCGGCACCCTCGGTCTTGATAATCATGCATCCCAAGTAGAGAGGATTCTTCACCAGTTCGCGAGCCTTCTCGATGGTCATGCCCTTCTTCTTGCGCAACTCGGTGAGCAGTTCGGCATATTCTTCACTCTTCGGGTTGTTCTCGGGGTCGATGAGGGTGGCCTTGTCGATGTTCTCCAGCCCCCATTGTTTTGCCAAGGCGTGAATCTCGTCGGGATTGCCGATGAGGATGAGGTCGGCGATATCCTCGGCAAGCACTCTGTCGGCTGCCTTCAATGTGCGCTCCTCAGTAGCCTCGGGGAGCACGATGCGCTGCTTGTTGCTTTTGGCGCGGTTGATGATTTGCTGTACTAAATCCATAGTTGTTTTTTGAAATTTGTGCTTAAATTATGGTTGTGTTTTGTCTGTTTGTGCTTTAAATAGGATTATTTTGCAAAGATAATCTATTTTGGTGAAATATCCTCCCAAATTGGCGAAAAAAAGCAGTTGGCCATAAATGCATCTTCGTGGCAGTCATGGCCGGCGGCCTCAAATCATTTCCTTGGCGAGGATGCTCTCCAATTCCTCGAACGAGAGTCGTAACTTGAACTCGCTGTTGACGGCCACGCTGACGCGCCCCGTCTCCTCCGATACGATGATGGCGAGCGCGTCGCTCTCCTCGGTGATTCCCATGCCGGCACGGTGGCGCAAGCCCAACTCCTTGGGGATGTCGAGACTGTGGGAGACAGGCAGCACGCACCCGGCGGCACGGATGCGCTTCTTTGAGATAATCATGGCACCGTCGTGGAGCGGGGCACCCTTGTAGAAGATGTTCTCGATGAGTTGCTGGTTGATGTTGGCGTCAATCACCTCTCCGGCTCCCTGCACGAGGTCGTCGAGGGGGATGGCCCTTTCGATGACGATGAGGGCGCCGGTCTTCACCTTCGCCATGTTCATGCAGGCACTCACGATGGGCATGATGACGCTGCGGTCAACGGTCTTCTTCTTCCGCCCATAGCCGAAGAACTTCATCAGGGGGGCGACGCGCTGGTGGGCACCGAGGTTGTAGAGGAACTTTCGTATCTCACTTTGGAACAACACGATGAAGCCGATGACACCCACGCTCACCAACTTGTCGAGGATGCTGCCCAACAGTCGCATCTCCAGCACTTGCGACACGACAAGCCAAATGATGATGAACACAAGGATGCCCACAAACACGTTGATCGACCGCGACTCCTTCATGAAGCGATAGCAATAGTAGATAATCATCGCCACCAAAAAGATGTCGAGTAAATCCATTAGGTCGAAGCCTATCTCATCCATATAATTGTTTGGTTTTTATGGTTGCCAAAAATGTTTTTCGTCTAAATCACGTCGTTTTCCCCGAGCATTGCCATCACACGGCACACCTCCACGGCTTCCCGCACGTCGTGAGCGCGCAGGATGGTGGCCCCCTTCGACAGGGCGACGGCATGGAGTGCCGAGGTGGCAGGGAGCACTTCCTCGGCAGGGCGCTGCAACAGGCGTGTGAGCATCGATTTCCGCGAGACACCCACCAGTACCGGCAGTCCGAGCATCTGCAAGCGGTCGAGTTGCGCGAGGATTTGGTAGTTGCTCTCAAGGGTCTTGCCGAAGCCGAAGCCCGGGTCGAGGATGATGTCGCCGACCCCCAAGTTCCGCAACAGGTTGACTTCTCCTGCGAAGGCCATCAGCATGCTGCGCATGTCGGGCTGTACGGAAGTGAGGATATATGGCACTTTCAGGCGCGCCACCATCGCGAACATCGCGGGTACGTCGCCCTCCACAGGGCGCTGCGGCCTGTCGGCAATATCGGCACGGCCACCCTCGGAGACGTCGTTGACAATGACGGCGCCAAACTCCTCGACAGCCATCCGCGCCACGTCGGGGCGGAAGGTGTCGATGCTGACCACGGCATCGGGCTGTCGGCGACGCACCACCCCGAGCGCCATGCGCATACGCGTCATCTCCTCCTCCTCCGTGACCATCGCCGCACCGGGACGGGTGGAGAAGGCACCCACATCGATGATGGTACCGCCCTGTGCGACAATCTCGTCGGCACGGGCGGCGACGGCCTGCTCCGTCTGCACCCTGCTGGGCGCATAGAAGGAATCGGGCGTGGCATTGAGAATCCCCATCACCAAAGGTGAGGAGAGATCGAGCAATCTCCCACCGACATTGACCGTAAAAGACGACATCGTGCTCACGCTTCCTTCTTTTTGCTGCAAATTTACAAATAAAAAACGAGACAAGGAGAAAAACATGGAAAATAATGCCAACCACTTGTCACCACCCGTAACAAAAACAACGGTGAAAAGTCCAAAGTCTCCCTGCCACCAGCACCACGAAGTGCTTTTTTCGCCCTTGTGGGCGATAATCTTCCCCAATCGCGCCTTTTTGTCGGCATTATTTCGTAAGTTTGCATCAAAATAGCAATACGACCATGCAAATAGAAGAAATTTACGAGATTTTCAAGCAACACCCCATCGTGACCACCGACAGCCGCGACTGTCCCGAAGGGTCCATCTTCTTCGCCCTGAAGGGCGAGACCTTCAACGGTAACAAATTCGCCAAAAACGCGCTCGAAAAGGGTTGCGCCTATGCTGTCATAGACGAACCAGAATACGACGACCCCGACGACCAGCGCCTCATCCTCGTGGACGACTGCCTCACCGCCTTGCAGCAACTCGCCAGGCACCATCGCCGCACCCTCGGCACCCGCATCATCGGCGTGACCGGCACCAACGGCAAGACCACCACCAAAGAACTCATCGCCACGGTATTGGGAGAGAAATACAACGTGCTCTACACACAAGGCAACTTCAACAACCACATCGGCGTGCCCAAAACACTGCTGCGCCTCACCAAGGAGCACGACATCGCCGTCGTGGAGATGGGTGCCAACCATCCTGGCGAGATCCATACTTTAGTGAACATCGTGGAACCCGACTACGGCATCATCACCAACGTGGGGAAAGCCCACCTCGAAGGTTTTGGCAGTTTTGAGGGCGTCATACGCACCAAAGGCGAACTTTACGACTTCCTGCGCTCGCGTGAAGGCAGCGTGGTGTTCATCGACAATGGCAACGAGCACCTGCAAGGCATCGCCGGCGGCCTGCAACTTATCCGCTACGGCATCGGCGAGCATAGCGACCTCTGCGCCTGCGGCGAAGTGCTGTCTTGTGCTCCCCATCTGAAACTGCACTGGCGCCACGGCGGCGGCGAATGGCACGAGGTGCAGACGCAACTCATCGGGTCGTACAACATCTACAACATGTTGGCGGCCGCTTGCATCGGACTGTATTTCGGGGTCGGGCAAGACCAAATCGACCATGCTTTGGCCAACTACACCCCGAGCAACAACCGTTCGCAACTCACCATCACCGAGCACAACAAACTGATTGTGGACACTTACAACGCGAACCCCACCAGCATGAACGCCGCCCTGTGCAACTTCCGCGACATGGAGGTAACGCCCAAAATGGCCATCCTTGGCGACATGCGCGAACTGGGAGAAGCGAGCGGCGAGGAGCACCGCCGCGTGGTGGATTTCCTCCGCACCAGCGGC
>CAMKSZ010000299.1 GCA_946415525.1 uncultured Prevotellaceae bacterium
GGTTATAGAGAACGGCAGAAGAATAAAAAACTCGCTTGGCTTCATGAACCAGTATGAACAGCAACCAATTGGTTATGGTCGTCAAATTTATGACCACTCGTAATATTTTGCGCACTTAATGCAATACCGAGATCTTCCAAATAAGTCAATTTTTTATTGTCGGGCCGGCATAAAGAAATTGCACCACCAGAAAAATGAGAATTAGTAGCCGTATTGGCATACAACTGCCATCCAACTTCCTCCTTAGTAGAACTAAACTCATGATAATATGTCGTACTAACTACAACTCCAAAAACTTTAACTTCTTGTTCAGCCCATATTGCCCATTTCTCATTAGCCCTATTTTTAAAATTGAAACTGTAACCATCTCCATAAAAAGCCCAATGTGCGGTATAATCATTTTTCATTTGAGTTTCAGAGGTACGCCCCTTTGAATAGATGCGATTATCTTTAGAATCATAATAGCAAAAACGATGAGAAGTAGCACCGCCATTCCAATTGCGCAAATAGTTCCAAACGGTCTTGCTGTCATCTGACATTTGGAAAGGTGGGTCAAACTCATAATCAACGTACACCGTAGCATTCTCAGCGGGTGCCGTGGTGATTTCCACTGTCTTGGCTTCATCACTGTAATACTTGTAAGTGGTATAGCCACGCCACAAGTCTTGCGGCATGTTGTTGAGCAGGCTGGCGCCTTCACTCAGATTCGCCGTGCCAGTAATCGTCCTGCCGTCCACTTTTGTGGTCAGGCTGTAGGTAATCGTGGCTGCTTGTGCAGAAACCACCCCTAAGAAAAGGATAGCCATCAGCATCCAAATCTTTTTTAATAAGAATGTAGATTTTTTCATAAGTGTATATTTAAAATTTATATTATGTTTATAATTAATTTGGTTTGTCGTTAATTGGTAAGCAAAAGATTGCTTTGATTGCAAATTTAGTAAAAATCAAGTAATATAGGTATGTTTTATGTTATGTTTTTTTTGTGGTTTAAGATTTGTTAACATTTGCGCTGCCCTCATCGATGCTGCTGCTGTTAAAACCTTAGGATTCTGAAATAAATCTTTTCTTTCATTTTTCGCTTGAACCCGCTTGAATGCTCAAAAAATGAAAAAAATCATACACTCATTCTTGCAATTCAACTTTTTTCCTTATTTTTGCAACTCATTAACCATATTATTACTGTGCTTATGAAAAAATTGTTTTATTACGTGACATCGGCCATGCTTTTGGTCGCTTGTGTGGCAGGTTGCACCAATGAACCGTCATTGGTGGGAAAATGGAAGTCGGACAGTTTCTCTAAATTGGAGGATAAGACCAATATCGACATGGTCTATGAAATGACGCTCAATGCAGACAGCACCTTCCAGTCGCTCGTTGCAGCCGACATGAAAATGTCGGATAAGGATTCGGAAATGAGAATCCCCTTCAATGTTTCCTTGGGCGGTAAGTGGAGTGACAGCGGCACCACCATCATCCAGGTGCCCGACACCCAGCAGGTGAAAGTGGAGTTTGTGAAAGACAGCCTGAAAATAGAGTTCAAAGACCCGGATATGGCTTTGTTGGGCGACAAACTCAAGACGACGATGATGAAAGCCCTCGACGAAGAGATGTCGCCGAAGTTTAAGGGAGAATACGCCAAGAGCGATACGGTGAACTACACCCTCAATGGCGATGTCCTCACCTTCATCAGCAAGAGCGACACCATCGTCTTCAAGCGCGTGGTGGAAAAAAAGAAATAATCATAGAAAATGAGCGACTTCAAGCGCTTTTTTCTCTTCCTCCTAACGGCTTTCTGCTTGGTGGCTTGTGGCACCAAGCAGAAGGTCGTTCCTGAAAACTTCCCCTTCACTTTCAAAGACAACAACCCCCATCAAGTGGCAGGTGCCAAGAAATACGGCATCGAACCGGTGGAGGACAGGGCGTCGCTCACCAAGAAGGTGCTGCGTCCGCTCAAGCACATCGAGGAGTGCGAAAACTACAGCGTGGACCCGCTCACACATTCCGTGCCCTATCTGACCAAGGATGCCGCCAAACTCCTCAAGGACATCGGCAAGGGGTTTCGCAAGTCGCTCAAGAAGCACAAGATGGGACAATACAAAATCATCGTCACGTCGGTGCTGCGCACCAAGGAGGATGTAAGAAAACTCATGAAGGTGAACAGCAATGCGGTGTCCAATTCCGCGCATTGCCGTGCGACGACCTTCGACATCACTTACCGAAGATATAAATATGTGGAAGGGGAGAAAAACAACTCCAACCAGATGAAATACCTGCTCGGGGAAGTGGTGAACAAACTGAGGGAGAAGGGGAGATGCTGCGTGAGGTATGAGACGCAGCAGACTTGCCTGCATATTACTGTCACACCTTGACGCGAAAAGGGCGTGACTTTTTTGTCAACTTAAATAATTTGGACATGCGCGTCGAAAAATGCATCGCTACCTTGTTGGGGCTGCTTTTCCTCGCCACGACAATGCCGCTGTCGGCTGTTGCTGCCGACAATGGCAACAGTAGGGTGGAGTATATAGAGGAAAAGCATGTCTTTAGGAATGGCAATGAACTGACTGTTCTTAATTTGAGTTTGGAATGGCCCGTGAAATTGAAGGGACAGTGTTTCAATACGTTGCAGCGAGACCTCTGCCTGCGACTGTTCCAAAACCAGGGACAGACATTCTATGAGGGGTGCAAATTGCTGTTTCAGCAACTTGGAACCGAGGTGGATGCCATCCCCGACGAGAAAGGACTGCAGGTGAAATATCGCTCCATTATTCTCCGTATGGTGTCGTGGGAGCCGGGCAGGTTCTTGTCGGTGTATTTAGTGGTCACAGCCCGCGACCGCGACAAGTCGGAGTGCAGCGAGGTGAGGCAGCAGTTGCTCACCTACGACATTCCAAACGACAAGGTGCTCATGCCGAGAGAGTTGCTTAAGAGAAGTTGCTATCCGGGCCATGTTGACAATGATAGTTTTCTCGATGTCATCCAACGTTTCATGCCAAAAGTGGAATACGTTGTCGATGGCGACTCGCTGCCGGAATGGGTGTGCCTCCTGTCTCGAAAACAGGGGGGAGTGTTCAACTTAAAGGGCAGCAACGGCAGCAATAATATCGACGATTTGATGGTGGTTCCTTATAATTTTTTTAAGTATTTCCTCACTTCTCAGGCCATTGAATTGATGGAGAGGGATATGAAAGTGCCTAAAAAGAAAAGGGAGAAAATCAAGGCGGAGTCGATGCGACTTGATGCCATCGTCCAAAAGCAATATGAACGACCTGGAGTCTATCAGGTCGTCGATACAATGCCTCGTTTTCAAGGGGGCAACGACGAACTGGCACATTATTTCTCGCGAAACCTCGTCTATCCCGAAGACGAAAAAACCAGTCCTGTGGCAGGAAAAGTGGTGGTCTCCTTCATCGTCAACGAGGATGGCTATGTCAGCGACCCTGCGGTCATCATGCCTGTCTCGCCGGGCCTCGACAGGGAGGCTGTTAGGGTGGTCAGGTCGATGCCACGCTGGGAACCGGGAAGGCTCGATGGCGTCCCTGTAAAGGTGAGAATGCAAATCCCCGTTCGCTTCACGTATGAGTAGTGTCTTATAAGGAGTTAAGGAGTTAGGGAGTTAAGACAAATGACAGAGAGTAATCAGTGCTATTG
>CAMKSZ010000300.1 GCA_946415525.1 uncultured Prevotellaceae bacterium
AACCCCACCCCCAGCCCCTCCCCTTAAAAATGGGAGGGGAGTTGTGCGCACACGCTAAATCAAAGTTGATTTACTGCTTATCCATGGAGGATTTGATAGTATTGCCTATCCTAATGATTTCTGCAACCACATCATCGACATTTGCCCATACTTGTTCATTTTTGAATCTAATTACACGTATCGATTGTGATTGAAGAAAGGAAGTTCTCACTGCATCATATTCAGATTTATAGTCATGTGAACTACCGTCCAATTCAATGCAGAGTTTCAGAAAGGGACAATAAAAGTCCAAAATATATGGGCCAATACCTTGCTGCCGACGAAATTTAAATCCCGCAGCACTTTTCCCTTTTAGAGCACGCCATAGTAATGCTTCAGCAGGAGTGGCATGATTCCTAAGACTTTTTCGTTGGTCTTTTTGCTCCAAACAATTTGCTTTCGCACTTTTGTATCGCATTTTTATTGGGTATGTTTTTATAAAAAGGAATTTGATTATCCGTTATGATCAACGATAAATCCAGTTGTCTTTCACTTTCTAAATGTCTTTCGTCCGTTGACAATATAAATCTTGCCGGGCTGCATTTCCTTCACACGGATGCCGTCGGTGGTGAAAAGGCCGCCGACGGCTTTTTTCGTGCCTTCCACAACGGGCAGGATGCCTGTGGTGGGGTCGGCGTACTCGATGGCACTCAATTCGCTGCCGGTCCTGGTGGCGTCGATATGGATGTTGAACCAGAAACGGACAAGGGCTTCGCGCCCCTCTGCGGTCTTGTAACGAAGGGCTTGCCCTATCTTATAGGTCGCGCCGTCTTTTACTCGGTTGGGATATTGTCCCAACGAGAAGGTCATTGAGGCGGGACTGAATTCACTATATACATAGCCGTTGCCGTAGTCGCTCACCACGCCGGAGGCATTGAACCAATGGCCGTAGCCGTTGGCAGTGGAACCGCGGTTGACGATGGTGCCTGTGGTGGGGTTGAGGGGGTAGAACATCGCCTTGCCATTGGAGGGACCGCCGGTGGCGTAGGGCTGCATCTTGCTGGCAATCTCCGAGGGGTCTATCTGTAGGGCGGTGCCAATTTGGGCGAGGGCGATGCCGGAGACGGTGAATGTGGTGCCGCTGTGGTCGTTGGCGCGGGGGAAATAGATGTCGTAGGTGAGGGTGATGTCGGCCACTTCGCGTCCGTCAAGGGTGGGTTGCACATAGACGGTGGCGCGGGAGGCAAGGTCGGTGCCTTCCAGACGGAAACTGTAGGGCCAGTGCTCGTCGTTGAGGTTGTTGTCGTCCCATAGGTGCTGGTTGTAGCGCTTGGGGGCGGGAACAACAATGAGCCACAAACGATCGACGCCTTCGGGAACGGTCATCGCCACGTCGTTGGTCACTTGTGCAGAGGTCTGGCAATAGAGGCTGTCTTCATGGATATAACGGCGGCTGCCGTCGCGCATCAGGGCGACGTAGCCGAGGCGGAAAGCACGCTGGGAGGTGATGCTGTTGCGGATGTAGGTGGTGCGCTTCGTGGGGGACAGTTGGGTCTCGCCGTTCAACATCTCGGCTGGGTCGCCGTCGGCAAGGCGGGCTCCGTTGGTGAGGGCGGTGAAGTGGGTGACAATCTCGGTGCCGGCGGCGGGCACTTGAAGGGGGATGATGTTGAAACCGGTACTTTGGGGGGTACTGGCGAGGGCAACTTGGTAGGTGCTGTCGCCAATGGCGACGCAGCGGTAGTCGAAATCGCCGATATAGGGGGCGCGGTAGGGGATGCAGGCTCGGAGGTCCCAGGTAGCGCAACGGGCGGCGTAGTCATAGTAGAGACGGAATAGCCCTTCGACGTCAAGGCCCTTGAGGGCCATCAGGGCTTGGTTGAAATCACTGGCACCGCGCATCGGCTGACGCCACACCTGACCAACGGTGGTGATGTCGTTGTAGTATTGGCAGAGGTAGTAGTGCAACCAGTAACTTTGGTAGCGGTGCCATTCATGCGAGAAGGCGAGGTTGTGCGACTTCCTAAAGACATCGATGCTCTGAGAATACATGTATTCGGGATATGACTGGGCGGCTTGCCATTGGGCTGTCTGTTCCCAGATGGCTTGGCCGTTGCCCACGGGCAGGTGGAAACCGGTGCCGATGGTACTCGAAGAGGTGTGGTTGTTGCCGGAGGCATCGGCGTAGCACATATAATGGAAGGAGTGCCCTACTTCGTGGGCGACGGAGTGACCCACGGGCTTGCAGGCGGAAGGACCGAGCCAAAGGGCGCTCACCTCGAAGTCGTAGCCGCCACCGTAACACACCCACTCGGTGGTGTGGTTGAGCAGTACCATCACCTTGTAGTTGTTGAGATTGGTCGTGGCGGGATCGACAAAGCCTAACTTGTTGATCTCAAGGTCGTAGAATTGCTCGCATTTCTTCAAAAGGTCTTGTTCGTCAACTCGGTAGGCGGCGGGGGATTGGGAGGGGAGGGTGCTGCCATAGCCCTTGTCCCAAAAGACAATGACGTTGTCGGATTCCAACGAACGGCTCTTCGACCAGGTGTAGCGGTTCTGGGGGTCGCTCTCGCTATAGAGCAGCGTGTCGGGGTTCCAGGGGTGCCTCCACTCGTCGGGGATATAGACTTGTTTTTGGGCCATGCTTCCTATATGGGCGAGGATGGCAAGAAAAAGGGTGACGATGGTCTTGTTCATCATGATGCTGTATGGTTTTGTGTTCTTGTGGGCTATTTCGGCTGCAAAATAACATAAAAAAAGTGGAAATGAATGACAAAATCATCCAATTGATTAAAAAAAACGTCCAAATTCAGTTTATTTTATTATATTTGCAAAATAAAGCCGTAGGGCTGATTTTTACGTTTGTAGAACACTCCTTATTCCTTATTATTATGGCAGCACAAAAAATAGAACTCACTAATGCTTACCGAAGGGAACTCCGGGAGAAAATCTTGGCGACGGCTATAGAAAGTTTCCAGGAAAATGGAATCAAGGCGGTGAAAATGGATGATATTGCCAACCGACTGTCCATTTCCAAGAGGACGCTCTATGAAATCTATGGCAACAAAGAGGATTTGCTCTACGAATGTGTGTGCTACCATGATAAACATTTCGAAAAGGAGTTGCAAAGTAGGCTCTCCCCAAAAAGTTCCGTCATGGATATCCTCATCTGTTTCATGCGACTGCACATCGAGGAGAATAGCAGGATCAATCCGCAGTTCTACTCCGAACTGCACAAATATCCCAAGGTGATGGATTATATCAACGAGCGAAACGAAAAGTCGAGAGGTCGTTCCATGGGATTTATGCAGCGTGGAGTGGAGGAGGGGTACTTCCGTAAAGATGTCAACTATGAAATCGTCAACCTCATGGCGGAAGTGTTCATGAAATATGTCATGGATCACGAACTATACAAGCGTTTCCCCATGAGCGAACTCATGCGAAATGTCATCCTCCTCATGCTGAGAGGGTTCTGCACCGAAAAGGGGAGAAAACTCATCGACCAATCCGATTTCTGACATCTTCATATATGCACTCGCCTTCAATTGCCTGTAGCAAGAAAGAGTAATGTCTTAACTCCCAAACTCCTTAACTCCTTAACTCCTACTCAAAAACTCCTTAACTCCTACTCAAAAACTCCTTAAC
>CAMKSZ010000301.1 GCA_946415525.1 uncultured Prevotellaceae bacterium
CATCGAAGTAGCGGGCGATGATACAACCATAGGCTTGGTCGCAGTTCTCGGTGTCAAGGCTGAAGCGGTCGGTGGCCTTGTTGCTCTCCGTACCGTAGCCGCAGGTGTAGGAGTCGCCATACACCTCTATCATCCTCGCTTTCCGTTCCACGGCTTTCATGGTGCCGTTGGCGGCGAGGATGAAGCGATGCAGGGTGGTGCATCCTCGCTCTCCCTCGCTGCATTTCTGCAAGCGCAGGCGGTGGGTGCCCTTGCCAAGTCGCTCGGCGAGGACGATGCGCTGTGGGGTGGTGCCTGTGATGTGGAACTTGCGCACCCACTTGCCGTCGATGAACAGGTTGTGCCACGATTCCCCGACCTCGGAGACGTCGATGGCGAGGTAGCCTCCGGTGAAGTCGGTTTGCACATAGACGCCTGTCCAGTCGTAACTCACCGAACCGTCGGCTTTCGTTTCTGTCCTTCCGGTGTAGGTGGCGCCTTCGTTGTTGGCGGGCAAAATGTTCTCGCGTGCGGCCTGTGCCACGATGGTGGTGAGGGCCATTAGGCTGATGATGATGGCTTTTCTCATGTCGTTTGTTTTTTGATATGCAAAAGTAGCGAAATTCTGCGAAAAATGCACACTATTCATGTTTTTTTCATATATTTGCGGCTGTCATGAATGTAGCGATTATCCTGGCGGGCGGCAGTGGCTCGCGGTTGGGCGGAGGCAAGCCCAAACAGTTGATAGAGGTGGCGGGGCAGACTATTCTCGCCCACACCATCAGTGTGTTCGACAGCCATCCTCTCATCGACGAGGTGGCGGTGGTGAGTCGCGCCGACTGCATCCCCGAAGTGGAGCAAGTGGTGGCGAAAGGCGGGTTCGGCAAGGTGAGGAAGATTCTTCCTGGCGGACGTGAGCGCTATGACTCGAGTCTGGCGGCGCTCAATGCCTATTCCGACGATGACGACTGCCTGCTGTTTCACGATGCGGTGCGGCCGATGGTCAGCCATCGCATTGTCACCGACTGCATCCACGCCTTGGCGCATCATGGTGCCGTGGGCGTCGCAACGCGCACTACCGACACCATTTGGCGCGTTGACGAGGGAGGGTGTATCGCCGACATCCCGCCGCGCGATGTGTTGCGCAATGCGCAGACTCCCCAGTGTTTCCGCCGCCATATAATAAGGAGGGCCTACGACCTCGCTCTCGCCGACCCGTCTTTCACCGTCACCGACGACTGTGGAGTGGTGCGCCGTTACCTGCCCGATGTCCCCATTTTCGTGGTCGAGGGCGATCCCACCAACATCAAAATCACCTATCGCCACGACCTCTTGCTCTTAGAGGCTCTCCTCCAAAGGTAATCCCCTTCTCCGCACGGGCGTGCTCTGCACGCCCCTCCCCATCGCCCCCTTTCTCCATCGCGCCTCCCCATCGTGTCCCCATCGTGTCGCCATCGCCTCCCCATCGTGTCGCCATCGTGTCCCCATCGTGTCGATATATCGTCATCTCGATATATCGAAAAAGAAAAAAAAAGAAAAAAAAATCATCCCCGTCCGGTTTTCGCCGCGACGGGGATGATGGCTATAAAATCAGAAAAATTAGTCGAAGTCTTGGTGGTCGAGACTGTCGTTGAAGTCCTTCGGCTCCCTGTTCATCGGGTCGTGGTAGTCGTTGTGGCGTGGCTGACGGTTGCCACCCTGCGGGCGGTTGTTGCCGCCTTGGGGCTGACGGTTGTTGCCACCTTGTTGGCGACCACCGCGCTCGGGACGGTTGCCGCGCTCGGGACGCTCGGGACGTGGGCGGCGCTCACGGTCGGAGTAGCCCTCGGGTTTCGGCTCCAATACGCGGTGCGAGAGTTTGTACTTGCCGGTCTTCGGGTCGATTTCCATCAGTTTCACCTTGATCTTGTCACCTTCCTTGATGCCGGCGTCCTCAACGGTCTCCAAGCGCTTCCACTCGATTTCGGAGATGTGGAGCAGACCGTCCTTGCCGGGCATGATTTCCACGAAGCAACCGTAAGGCATGATGGAGCGCACGGTGCCCTCATAGACTTCGCCTACTTCGGGGATGGCAACGATGGCCTTGATCTTCGACACGGCAGCGTCGATGCTCTCCTTGTCGGGGGCGCTCACCTGTACCTTGCCCACACCTTCGATTTCGTCGATGGTGATGGTGGCGCCGGTGTCTTCCTGCATCTGCTGGATAATCTTTCCACCCGGGCCAATGACGGCACCGATGAACTCCTTCGGGATGTCGAAAGCGACGATGCGAGGCACATGGGGCTTCAGTTCAGGACGTGGCTCGGCGATGGTCTCGGTAATCTTGCCGAGGATGTGCTCACGGCCGGCCTTGGCTTGCATGAGGGCTTTCTCCAAGATGTCGAAACTCAGTCCGTCGCACTTGATGTCCATCTGTGTGGCGGTGAGGCCGTCCTTGGTGCCGGTGGTCTTGAAGTCCATGTCGCCCAAGTGGTCCTCGTCGCCGAGGATGTCGCTCAGCACGGCATACTTGTCTTCGCCCGGGTTCTTGATAAGACCCATGGCGATGCCGCTGACGGGCTTCTTCATCGGCACACCGGCGTCCATCATGGCGAGGGTGCCGGCGCAGACGGTGGCCATCGACGAAGAGCCGTTGCTCTCCAATATCTGGCTGACGATGCGGACAGTGTAGGGGAAATCTTCGGGCACCTGGTCTTTCAAGGCTCTCCAAGCGAGGTGGCCGTGACCGATTTCGCGGCGGCCAACAGAGCGTTGTGCCTTGGCCTCACCGGTGCAGAACGGCGGGAAGTTGTAGTGGAGCAGGAAGCGCATGTAACCGCGCTCCAGCACGTCGTCCACCAGTTTCTCATCGAGTTTGGTGCCCAAGGTGCAAGTGGTGAGCGACTGGGTCTCGCCACGGGTGAAAAGGGCGCTTCCGTGGGGCATGGGCAGCGGAGACACCTCGCACCAGATGGGGCGGATGTCGGTGGTCTTGCGACCGTCGAGGCGGATGCCCTCGTCGAGGATGCAGCGGCGCATGGCATCGCGCATCACGTCGTGGTAGTAGCGGTCCATCATGGCCTCTTTCTCTGCCTTCTCGTCGTCGGTCAACTCTGCGTGCTCGGCGGCATAGGCTTCCTTGAAGTCGGCGAGGATCTTGTCGAAGGCCTCGGCGCGGGCGTGCTTCTCCAATGCCTGCTTGGTGATGTCGTAGGCGGGCTGGTAAAGTTCCTTGTTCATGCGCTCGCGAAGTTCTTCGTCGTTCACCTCGTGGTCGTACTCGCGCTTCACGTCGGTGCCCAACTCCTTCGAAAGTTCGGCTTGCAACTCGCACATCGGCTTGATGGCTGCCATGGCGGCTTTCAGGGCGCCGAGCAGGTCTTGCTCGCTCACTTCCTTCATCTCGCCTTCCACCATCATGATGTTCTCGGCGGATGCGCCCACCATGATGTCCATGTCGGCTTCCTTCATCTGGGCGAAGGTGGGGTTGATGACATATTCCCCGTTGATGCGGGCAACACGAACCTCGGAGATGGGGCACTCAAACGGTATATCTGAGCAGGCCAGGGCGGCTGATGCTGCAAAACCGGCCAATGCGTCAGGCTGGTCGACTCCGTCGGCGGAGAACA
>CAMKSZ010000302.1 GCA_946415525.1 uncultured Prevotellaceae bacterium
GCTGCACTGATCGGCGATATATTGTACAAAATCTGCATCACAAGCCATAATAATTACTTCTATCTTTATGAATAATGTCTTTCGGAGGACAAAGATAATATTTGTCGAGCGCAATACCATACAAAAGACGGTTTTTTTGCAAGCGTTTGAATTTTACTTGGTATTCCTCTGCCATGCCCTGCCTCGCGGCCCCCGGCAGTTATACATCCAATGGCCGCCCTGGGAAGATTAGCCCCGCCCCGTCTGTTCCCCGTCCCGTATGTTGCGTTGCCAACGCAACATACAACAACAACCAAAAAACCCCGCAGCCAAAAAGGCGCGGGCACTATAGAACCTATCATCCTAAATTCACTTGATACGGAACACCACAGAGGACTTGCAGGGCAGCACCTGAGGACAGGTGATTTCCAATGCCTCGTCGGTCTGTTTCCATTTCAGTTGCTTGCCATGGCCAAGGAGGGCGACGCGCTTCACTTTTTGCTTGCTCTTGCCGAGACACGTTACACGGATGGTTTGCCCAGGTTCCGGCACCGCCATGCAGAAGGCGTAGAGCGAACCGTCGCGCCCGACAGTGAAACGGATGTCCTGCGGAGAGAAACGGAAGTCGGCATGCTGCTTGCCTAATTTGCCGCCCGGCAACTTCCTCAGTTTGCCGTTGACCTTCTCGCCTTCGCCGTACGTTGTCCACGCACGACTGCCATAGACCGCCTCGCCGTTGACCTTGAGCCAGTCGCCCACCTCTTCGAGCATTTTGACACAGGCGTCTTCTATCGAACCATCAGGGCGCATGGGGATGTTTAGTGCCACATTGCCATCGCGGCTGATGGCCTCGATGATGAAGCGAATCATGGAGCCGCTGTCGTAGGTGAAGCCCGGTGAATAGAACCAGTCGCCAACGGGAGCCTCGCGAATCCAAGGTTGCGAGGTCATGATGCTGTCGGGGAAGTCGAACTCCGCCGTGTTCACCGCGCCGTTTGTCGGGCGGCGGAACTTGATGATGCTGAAGGTGTTCACCTCGCCACGGCGTGCCAGCGAGCGGTTGTAATAGTCGGCCATCACCGTCTGCATGGCATTGCATTTATAGCCGGTGCCCGTGCCGTCGCCAGTGAAGGGACCTTGCACCGTGCCGTCGGTATAGATGAAGTCGGGGTCATAGTTAGCCACCACGTCCATGATGCGCAGCGCCCATTGCGTGGCATACCATTTGGCATAGTCCAAGTGTCGTGAATAGATGCCTGCACGAGGAGGCGACCACGGAGTGTGGGCTTTCTCTTCCACGGTCTCGTATTCCCGCAGGTCGATGCCATAGAGCCGTTGCGGATCCAACCCTTCCCACCACTTGCCTTTGCCATCCTCCAATCTTAGATGACCGTCGTAAGGGACGCCGATTTTCGGTCCTGTCTTGTCGCTGCCGAAGGCAGTCTGCCACCACCACCAAGTGTACTCGTGGTGGAAGGTCACGCCGTAACGCATGCCATGGCGATGGCAGGCATCTGTCCACTCGCGCAGCAAGTCACGCTTCGGACCGATGTTGACTGAGTTCCATGGCTGGTAACGTGAGTTCCAAAGGTCGTAGTTGTCGTGATGGACACCCTGAATCATCAGGAAACGGGCGCCGGCACGCTGGTAGAGGGCGGTCAGAGCCTCCGGGTCGAGACGGGTGGGGTTCCAGTCGCGCAGCACCTCTTTGTAGCCAACCTCTGACGGGTGCCCGTAACGGCGGATATGGTTGAGGTAAGCCTGGTGGTCTTCCTTGTAGAGGTTGCGGGCATACCAATCGCCGCTCTCGCCGGCAGCCTGTGGACCGAAGTGCACCCAAAAGCCTATCTTCGCATCGCGGAGCCATTGCGGCGTACCGGGATAGTTGGTTTCTATCGACGCCCAATTGGCCTCGAATGGTCCCTTGGCGATGGGAATGTCGAGTTGCACTTCTTGGAAGGTCTCCCAATTTCCCATTTTCACGCTGCCCACGGGGGCGGCATCGCTCACCTTCGGCATAGGCGGCAAGATGGGCAACTCCTGTGCCTTGACAATGGCTACGGAAGCCATCAAGGTCATGCCGAACAATAGTTGTCGCTTATTCATCATTTTTCTTAGGTGAAGGTCATTGCTCGGGCGGGTTGGTGATGTCCCTGAACTGTCCGGGCGTCATGCCGAGCGTGTCGATAATCTTGCGGTGCATGGTGCGGACGCTGTTGAAACCGGCATCCTGGGCGATGGCCTCGATGTTGTAGGCAGGCTTGTCTTTCAACAGGCGCAGCGCACGCAGCAGGCGGAGGTAGTCGAGATATTTGTCCACCGTGTGGTAGATGGTTTTCCGCTTGTAGAGTTCCACGATGCGCTGTTGGGTGGAGCCCACCAACTCTGCCACCTCACGAAGGCCGAACTCGGGAGGGATGGGGATGTTGTCGCCTTCGATGCGGGCCTCGATGATCGCCAACAGTTCCTCGTCGTCGCGTAGGTCGGCAAAGGCCATCAGTTCGCGGTGCCTTTGCACCAGGTCCTTCAGCCATTCCACGCGTCGGCGGACATCATAGTAAATGTCCAACTTTTCCGACAGCATCATATTGCGGCCAAGCAGTTGCTCGCTGCCATCGATGAGGCGCTTGTTGTCCTCTTTCAATTTCTTGTTCTCTTCACGTAGTTGTTCCAGTTCCAGTTGTAGTTCCTCTATTGTTGCCATAATGTTGGTAGATTGAATGTTTTTCAGGACGTCCCTAAACGAACGTTGTTGCAAATATAGTTTTTTTTCGCGAAAGAATAAAAACAATATAAAGGCTGTGTGCCCTTTTTTAACATATTTTGAACTGGCTGTTAGTAGGAATCGATGATATTCGTCACAAAATCCAGCGCTTTTTCCAGTTTTTTGAAGATGTTGCTCTCCATCCTCGATACCACAGCGAATTTCGCCCCGGTTTTGTTGCTGTTCCACAGGGTGAGCAGTTGCTCCTTGTCTTTCTTGGGTTTACAAACGGAGGTGTTGGCCTCTGCCTTGTCCAGGTGGAGGGTGGCGACACGGTCGCTCACGTTGCCGTTGATGACGACGAACACGTCAAACCATTGGTTCTTGCGGACGCCGTGGTTGGTGCCGAGGTCGATATACACTTTTCCCGCGCGTTTGGGTTTTTTGGCGTCCGGCTCAATCTTGGTGATGAGGCCCACCAATGCAAACGACTCTTCCACGACTTCGTTGATGTCGCTATCGTAGGGGTATCTGGAACAGGCATTGGCGAAGGCTTCGGCAAAACTCTTTTCCGACTGTATCGAACCTTTCTTCGACATTCCCTGCGACAATACTTCGTTGGTCTGTGTATTCTTGATGGCAAGGGTGTAGTAAAATTCCACCTTGTAGTACCTCTTGCCGTTGGTGGAGTCGCGGTACTGGTAATGCTTGTATTTTTGAATGACCGTCAGCAACTTGTAGGCGCAAGCCTTGTTTTCTACAGCATTGACTTTCGGGTTCTCATTCAATTTTTTAACGATAGGCGCGCGCATGGCGGCAAAGGTGGTCTGCTCGCTTTGCTTATCGTCAAGCGCCAGGATGGGGGATTCGACATAAACGTCATGAATGGTGTTCAGGGTTG
>CAMKSZ010000303.1 GCA_946415525.1 uncultured Prevotellaceae bacterium
CGCACGCGTCTGCAACCTCAGTTACCTGCAGACCGACTGGTACATCGACCAGATGCTGCGCCCCGCCTACGACTCCCCCGCCCTGCCCATCTCATGGCCCCGAATCGACTATTGCTCGGGCACCAACGACGTGGTGGCTGTGCGGCCCGAACTCAAGGGTGCCATCCAGGAACTCTACGAAAAATATCCCGAAGAGGCACAGAAAGCATTCGGCAGCGACCCGTTCGACGTGCAGACGGTGCTCAAGTGCTGGGTGCGCGACAACGTGACGCCCGAGCAGCGCGAAATCAAGAACACGCTGTTCAGATACGTGGGATTGGAGGAGAACGCTCACGTCATCCCCACCGACACGCTCTACATGACCAACGACAAGGAGGCCGTCAAGAAGAGTGGCATGAAACTGGTGAACGAGGAGATTCCCGACCGCATGTCGATTTCGCTCGAAGGCAGGCGCAGCCTGGGCAAGGGCGACCTGATGATGCTGGAGATGATCTCGCAAGCCAACTGGAAGCGCCCCATCTACGTTGCCATGACCGTGGGTGAGGAGAACTACATCAGCGACCTCAGCAACAACTTCATCCAGGAGGGCCTGGTCTATCGCATCACACCGTTCAACACCACCGGCGACCAGCAGTCACGGTTCGATGCCGAAAAGACCTACGACTACCTGATGAACAAGTTCAAGTACGGCGGTCTTGACAAACAGGGCCTCTACCTCGACCAGACCGTGATGCGCATGTGCGCCACCCACCGACGCCTGTTCGGCCAACTTGCCACCGCCCTCGTCGAAAAGGGCGAACTCGACAAGGCCAAGAAAGCCTTGGAGAAATGCGACAAGGAGATTCCCGAATACAACGTCCCGCTCGACTACATGAGCGGCGGCCTCGACCTCCTCGTGGCTTGGGGCGCCGTGGGCAACAAGAAACGAGCCACTGAGATAGCCAACACGCTGTGGAAGAACTCCGAGCAGTATTTCACCTGGTACATCTCCAGTTCGCCCAGTTACCTCGCCTCGTCGAAACGCGACTGCGAAATGCACATCTACATCATGCAGGCCATCATGCAGGCCATGGACAACATCGACAGCACCTGGAGCGACAAGCATGCCAACCAACTCAACATGCTCTACGGCAACTACCAGCAGAAAATGATGTCGTACCAATAAACCGACAACCGACAGAATAACAATGAGAAAAGGGTGGTGCCCGACAGCCCCACCCTTTTCTTTATAAAACCCTTCGCACATGATACTGGAGCAACCTTCTTTCTGGCTTCGTTGGATGTTTCCCAAAGCCCTTTGGCGGATGGACCCGAACGACCGTTCGGTCTATCTCACATTCGACGACGGCCCGATACCCGAAGCGACTCCTTTCATCCTCGACACCCTACGGCAGTTTGACGCGAAGGCGACCTTCTTCATGGTGGGCGACAACGTGAGGAAATACCCGCAACTCTTCCGACAGGTCGTTGAGGAAGGACACCAAGTGGGCAACCACACCTTCAACCACTTCGGCGGTCTGAAACACCTCGCCAAGACCTACGTGGAAAACACGGAAAAGGCCAACGCGCTCATCGGCGCCCACCTGTTTCGTCCTCCCCATGGGTGGATGACGCAACAGGAATACCACCGCTTGCAACGCAAGTACAAAATCGTGATGTGGGACCTCGTCACACGCGACTATTCCAACCGGCTCACCGCCGACGACGTGGTGGAGAACGTGAAGCGGTATGCCCGCAACGGTTCCATCATCACCTTCCACGACTCGCTCAAGAGCATCGACAAACTGCACACCGCCTTGCCCGCCTCCCTGCAGTGGTTGCGCGACCAAGGCTATGCCTTTAAGGTGTTCGAATAAACTACTTTCTCCTTTCTATTTCTTCCACGCCGCGGTGCAGTATTTCCAACCGTTGGCGGCATAGAGTTTGTTGAGCCGCTGCTGGCGCAACAGGTAGTCGGCGTAGTCCTTGCGCTCGGGTTGCATCCATTGCAACTCGGCGAGGGCACCCATGCGCGGCAGCACCTGGTACTCGGCAAGTTCCTCGGCATAGACATACTCCGTCCAGAGATTGGCCTGCAAGCCAATGATATGCCGCTTGGCCTCCTCACTCAGCGTGTCGGGAGCCGGTTCGAAAGAATAGACCTTCTCCAAGGGCACATAACCGCCAATGAGCAATGGCTTGCTCCAATCATCCTCGGGCGTCTGGTAATAGTCGAAGTAAAGCCACGAGGTAGGCACCATGATGACGTCGTGCCCCAACTGCGAGGCAGCCAAGCCGCCCTCGGCACCTCGCCAACTCATGATGGTGGTCGATGGGGTGACGTCGCAGTCGAGCAGTTCGTCCCAACCGATGGCCTTGCGACCCTTGCTGTTGAGGTAACGCTCCACACGTTTCATGAAATAGCCTTGCAGGCGGTCCTCGGCGCTTTTCTTCCCTTCGCCGACAAGGTGCTCGCTACTGATGCGCTGCTGGCAACGGGCACAGGCCTTCCACCGCGTGCGGGGAGCCTCGTCGCCACCGATGTGGATGTATTCGGAGGGGAAGAGCGCCATGATTTCATCGAGCACATCCTCGACAAACGAGAACGTCTCCTCCCGACCAGCGCAGAGGATGTCGTCGAACACTCCCCAATTAGGTTCCACCTCGTAGGGACCACCCGTACACCCCAACGAGGGATAGGCGGCCAAGGCAGCCTCCATGTGACCAGGCATGTCGATTTCGGGAATGATGGTGATATAGCGCTCCTGGGCGTAACGGACGATGTCGCGGATTTGCTCCTGAGTGTAGAACCCGCCATAGCGCTGCCAGTTGTAAAGTCCGGTGTTGCGCCCCACGACGGTGCGCCGCCGCCAGGCCCCTTCTTCCGTCAGGCGGGGATATTTCTTGATTTCCACCCGCCATCCTTGGTCGTCGGTGAGATGGAAGTGGAAGGTGTTGATATGGTGCAGGGCAAGCATGTCGATGTATTGCTTCACGAAGTCGATGTCGAAGAAATGACGTGCGACATCGAGATGCATGCCACGATAGGCAAAGCGGGGAGCGTCGGTCACCGTCACGGCAGGGATTTGCACGTTGCCGCCCTCTATGGGCAATGCCTTGCGCAACGTCTGCATGCCATAGAAGACACCCTGTGGCGTAGCGCCCTCGACAAGCACCCGATGCTCGCCCACGGTGATGCGATAGCCTTCCTTTTCCGTGATTTTATTGTTGATTTTCAGCGAGATGCAGTTGCCCTTCACTTTCTTGTCGGTCACGGTGGCGAGTCGTCCGAGGATGGGCTTCAGCCAAGTGGCGAGGAACGTGGCGTTCCGCCGCATGTCGTCGCCGCCATCATGACAGATGGCTTCCAATTCTGCGAGCGCGAAAGGTTTCCCCTTGCCAGCCACACAGGATTGCGGAAGTGGCACCACATTGAAATCGGCAAGTGTCTGGGCGTTCACCGCCAAGGGCAGCGCCAAGAGCAAAGTCAGGATGGTCTTTTTCATAGCAAACATTTTTTTGATGGATATTTTTGCAAATTTAGGCATTATTCAGCAATTTTGAGCCAACAAGATAAAGATTTTTTATTTTC
>CAMKSZ010000304.1 GCA_946415525.1 uncultured Prevotellaceae bacterium
GTCTTGCCTCTCCGGTGTATTGGATGCGCCAATAACGTCCTTCCGTTGCGGGAAAGGCGTTGGTGCGCGTGAAATAGCCTCCCTGGCTGCGATACATGGGTTGCAATGTCACTACGTCATGCCATGTCGTGCTGTCATCGCTCACCTGCAACATACCGATGTCAGGCAGGGTCTCAAATCCATAGCCGGAGAAATCATTTTCATCGTTCCTTTTTTCACCTTTCATTTCTTCAGGCCTCTGCATGGCTCCATTGCGCCCCTTGCCTGCTGCATTGTAACGGGCTGTGATATGCCGCATCCGGCCATCGTCTCGGCAAGGCATGGCAACAAGAGCAATATCCTTGACATAGCCATCCGGGCCGTTGATGTCCAACATGCCTTCTTCCACATGCCATAGTCCGTCATCACCTCTGGCCATCACCACTTCAGAAGCAACCACCCTTTGCATGGCATGGGCGGGGTCTATCCATTTCCCACCAGCGCAATATCCGTTGGAGATGTTCAGTTCAAACGACAGTCCCGCTCTTCTCGCTTCGCTTGCAGCCAATCGCAGGTGTCTCCACCATTCCGGACTGAAAGCATCTTCCGCTCCGTTCGCCCTCGCATCCTTGGCGTGGTTCTGGTCGTAATAGACCACTCCACCGAAGCCTGCATCCCTGAGTGCTTCCACATCGGCGATGATGCCCTCGTCGGTAGTCTGCTCATAACCAAAGAACCACCACGTCTTCATACGATATTCAGCCGTAGGATAGCGCCACAACCTTTCAACGTCCTTGGGGTGAGTATGGCTTTCTTTCAACCACACAGTCTTCCCGCTGCTTGGCGCCAATTCCTTCAAATCCAAGAACTTTGAAGTCTGGGCGAAGGAGATGGCAACCAAAACGGTTGTCAACAGCAAGACATATGACCTCGTGAAAGTAGTTTCTTTCATATCCAACTGTTTGGACTGATGATTGATTCTATCGTTTTTACAAAAGTAAGTAGTTTCGCGAAAATATGCAATTATCACTCGTCTTCCCCGTGAAGGTGGGGAAGTGAGATGTGATAGCGCATGGCGAGAAAACGTATGGTGCAGATGAGCAAGAAGGTGGCCAAGGTGGCAACGCCCACATTCACGCCGAGGGCAAGCAACAGCCAATAGAGCAGGCCGCCCACGATGCTCGCCATGGCATAGATTTCCTTTTGGAAAATCAGCGGCATACGGTTGAGGAAGATGTCGCGGATGACACCTCCGGCACTGCCCGTGATGCATCCCATGATGATTGCCACCCACATGGCATGGCCGCAGTCGAGCGTCTTCTGCATCCCTGCGACGGTAAACAGCGCCAGGCCCAATGTGTCAAACACAAACCAGGCGTTGTCGAGCCGTTTCAGCCAACGCGCGAAGACGATGACGAATACCTGGGCAAGTGCCGTGCACAACAGATAAAAAGGCGAAAGCATCCAGAAGGGCGTGACACCTAACATCACGTCGCGGAGCGTGCCCCCGCCGATGGCCACCGCCACGCCACACACAAAACCGCCGAACCAGTCGAAATGGCGGGCGGCGGCATGACGGATGCCCGAAATGGCAAAGGCGAATGTGCCTAAGAACTCCACCACCTGTTGCACCGTCTGCACAAACTCTGTGTCTTGATAAAACTGCATCACGATTGTTATGGCATGGGAGTGGCGGTTCTGCACCACTCGTCTAAGGAATCATTCTTACCATTCGAAATGCTGGAAGTCCTTGCACGATTTCCAGTCACCGCCCCACTTGAATCCGTATTGGGTGAAGAGTTTATAGGCCAGGTCGTTGTGGTCGATTTTGTGGGGGAAAGATTTCGTCCGGTCACAGTATTTCTTGGCAGTGGCGGGTTGCACCTTGCGGGTGCCGTTGGCTTGGTCCTTGTAATAGGGATTATACAGCGGGTTAATGTCAACGGCCAATCCTCTTGCGTGCTTCGACAGTTGCTTGCTACCGGAAATGTTGCGATAGAGGAAACAGGAGGAGTTGTTCGCCCGCATTTGCAGTTCGTCGTCGGCATTGTATTTGTCGGGCAGTTCCATCTTCTCGATTTGGTATCCTTGTTCGTAGAGGGTTCGGAATATGATTACTAATTTATCGGCGATGATGCGGTTGCACACCATCTCGCCGATGTGGATTTTATTGTCGAAGCCCCAATGAAGCACCTTGACGTAGCACAGGTCGTTGAGTTTGATATGGTTGTTGTCCTTATAACTATTCCCCCTCATGCGGTACAACACATTTTGGGGGATGGAGGTCTGCAAGAAGCAACTATCAATATTAAAATTCCTCACGGCATCTGCGCTGACGGTCTCGCCGGCACGCCAATCCCTAAGTGCCGTCTTGTCGTCGTCTTCGACTTTTGCGAGTTTGGCAGACTGGCCACAGTTGAGGCTGCAGAAGAAAAGAAGGCAGACTGCCAACCAATGTATGTGTGTACTGTTGTTCATTGTTTATTGTCTCAAATAATCGTTTGCCGTGCAAAATTACACATAAAATGCGACATACGAGCCAAACGGCTCGAAAATCCGATTATCTGTCACTTTTTCATCGGTATTGGAGTTTCCGAGGCATATTTACTGTTCTCCTCCATCCGCATCTTCGCCTCGCCATTCCGTGATGTTCCTTTCCTTCGACGAGAAGGCGATGCCCACCTTGGTGACGGGGCGCCCGTCGAGGCGGTATTTGTCGGCGTAGCCGCGTGTGTTGATTTGCGCGAGGGCATTGTCGGCGGTGTCGTCCACCTTCAGTTCCACGACGTAGATGTGCTTGGGCATTTTCAGCACGATGTCGGCACGACCCTTCGCCGTCGGTTCCTCCGCCCTGATGTCCGCCCCGAAGGCCACTAAAAGGGTGTAGAGGATGACGTGGTAGTGGCGCTCGGCTTTCTCCATGCGCCTGACTTCCTCCTTCTTCGTGAGTAAATGGTAGGGGATGCCGGCGAAGAATGCCTTGACGCCCTCGATGAACACGGGCAGGTCGTCGTCGCGGCGGAAAATCTTGTAGGCGCGTAACAAGGTGTTCTTGTTGGTGTCGATGGCCTCCACATCCATCACTAACTGATAGAGGCTTTTGGCGAATCCCCTACGCACCTCGGCATTGGGAAACCCCAATTCATATTCCTCGAGTTCGGTGTCGTATGCCTTGATGGTGAGGTAACCGGTTTGGTAGAGTACAGGCAATGGCTTGAGATAATTGTCGAAGGGCACGTCGAAATCCTCAGAGGGGCAGGTGATGCCCTCAATGTCGGTGAGAGTGATGGGTGGCATTTGCGCCAACATCTCGATGGTGGCACTCGGCGTGGCACTTACGAACCAATAGTCCTCTATTTCTTTCTTGAAGAACGCGTTGAACAGGCTGAATGGGTTGTAGATGTCGGTCATGTGGCGACTGAAATGGTAGCCATCGTACATCCGCTTTAGTTCGGCGAATGTCTCGTCGTAGGTTTTTTCTCTCCTTTGCGCAAGCAATTCAATGTCGGGTTGCAACTGCGTGGTGAGTTCCTCCTCGGTGATGCCGCAGAGTGCCTCGTAGTCGGACGACATGG
>CAMKSZ010000305.1 GCA_946415525.1 uncultured Prevotellaceae bacterium
TCCGGCGTCTCGACCTCACCGGCCTCTCATGGGGCACCATCTATTCAGGAAGGGGCGACCAGCCATGATGTCACCCATCTCCTCCCATCTCCCCCCATCTCCCCCTCTCCCCCCGCCTCATCGCCCTTCCCTCATCGCCCTTCTCGCCTCATCGCCCTTCCCGCCTCATCGCCCTTCCTCGCCTGTTCTCCGCACGCGGCGGCTCCGCCGCCGCCCCTCAAAAATCCCTCTCGCCCTCTCGCCGTCTCGCCGCGTCGATATATCGATATATCGACATATCGATACCCCGAAATCCCGAAATCCCGAAAAAAGAAAAAAAATGAAAACAACAACCCTTTGCATCGATAAACTTTCCGTCTTCCGAAGAGTGGCCATCACCACGGCATACATGGCAGCCAAGAACGACGAAGATGGCAATTTGTGCGACCGTGTGCCAGTGGTGCAGGCCGACGAAGAACTGATGGATGAACTGTGGCAGGAGTCGTGTACGGCTGCCGATGGCCTGCTACGTGCCTACCTGTTGCCCTGCCAGGGACAACAAACCCCTGCCGAACGGCAGGTGCAATACCGTGTCTCCCTCGTTGTCCGCCATTGCAGTTGGGCGGGGCGTAAGCCTGCTGCCGATGCGCTGAGGTCCTTCTTGGTGGCCGACCTCCTCTGTCGTTGGCTGGCCATCGTACTGCCGGAGCAGGCGGATGCCTACCGTCAGTCGGTCGATACGGCTGCGGAACAGTTGAGGCGCTATGTGGCGGCGGTTCCCCACCGGGTGAGGAAATACACGCCATTCTGACCGTTGTGTGGGGGCATGAGGGGGTGGGGAGTGGAAGTGATGGGAAGATTCTCCTCTTCGTTTTTGGTGGTATGGGGGAAAATCTGTATATTTGCAGCAAATTTCAAAAACAAGAAGACTATGTTTGAGACAATGATTGGACTGGTGGCCTTCGTCGCCATCGCGCTCGTCGGGTGGGCCATTGCCGAGGTAAAGGCGAAAACCTGTGAATACGAGCAGAATGAAGAGGAGAAAGAGGTGGACAAGCGACTGGCCTGCCAACTTCATGAAAACGGTTTCCATGAACTGAACATCGACAATGTGATTCAGAGCATCAGCATCAAGGGCTTCAAGACCACATAAGCCTTCCATCAACACAAACAAAAGGATGCACCTTCCTGCAAGGTGCATCCTTTTGTTTGTGTATGCTCGCCCTTAGTTTTCGGCAGCAGAAGACTCGGAATTGGAAGAGGCGGAGCCTGCTGACGATTGTTGCTGCCCTTGTCCTTGTCCTTGCCACTGCCTCCGGTGATAATTCCGTCTGTTATAGGACCGATTGTAGGGATATGACTGCCGTTGCGAGCGGTACGACTGCCTTGGCGCCTGATACGTCTGCGTCGGCACTACGGGGGTGGTGGATTGGACGCGGGGTTGTGACGCCGAGGGGGTCACGACATCGGTCGAATTGGAGGCTTTCTTGTTCAACTCCTCCCAGAGCGTCTTCACATTGAGTGAGTTGTGGTCGGGGGTGATGACCTTTTCAAACACCTTTTGCGCCTCGTCGCCGTGGATGTTGTTGGGTACGATGATGTCGCGCCATATTTGCGCCCACCAACTGTTGCCTATCACTTTGGTGTTGTAGTTCTTCATCTTCATCTCGCTGATGCGCCCGTTGAAGATGGTGTTGATAACGTCATGGTAGCGGTTGCTCTTGATGGAGTCCTTGCGCCATACTTCGTTGTTGTTCAAGTAGGCGAAGTCGAGGCCTTCGAGCGTCACCTGGTCGCGGTCGTCCACTATCAGTCCAACGTCTGCACCGCTCTCCTTTTCCACGGTGGTCACTTCGCCGCTGTCGTCCACCACTTGCTTGTCGGTCTGCCGTTGGCTGGTTGCGATGTCGCGCTCTATCGGCCAGGGCCAATGGCTTGTCGCCAACCTGGTGAGCAGGGCGTAGGCCAACAGGGTGAAGAGAATCATCGCCAAGAACTTGAAGAGCCGTAGTATGTTCTTCGACGTGGGGGTGAGTTTGCGGGGAATCATCATGCGGTAACTCTCTCCTACGGCTTTCACTCGGTAGCCTTTCACCTTGCCCCGTCTCAGTTGATGGTACAGGCGTTCGTTGGTGCCGATGTCTATCATCGTCTCGATGGGATTGCCGTCGCCGAAGTCGAGCGTCACATGGGTGATGTCGTGCTGTGGCTCGGGGGTGAACACGTATTCTTGTTGCTTCACGATGCCGGGGGTGACCTTGATTTCGGCATCCTTGAAGTTTTCGCCGGAGAAACGGATGGTGCCGGCATCGTTCACACGGTCTTCGTAGATCTTGATGAGGTAGCAGCCGTTGTTGTCTGGCATCACTTGTTCGCCGTTGTAGCGCACCAAGCAACTGCGGTATTGGCGGCCGTTGTGCTTGACGATGAATTTCAGTTCGTAGTAGAACTTCACCGTGCGCTCGTCGAGGCAGATGGTGCTCGTCGTCGTGTCGAAATAGCCAAAGGGAGTGGGGCGCTGCACGTCGCCACGGATGTCGGCGGTCATGGGAAGCATTCCCTCCTTGCCCTTGAGGTGGACGCGTACGCTGCTGCCTTCCTTCACCTTGCCGTATTCATAGCCGTCGGGCGAAACGATGGGGAAGGTGCGGAGCACCACGGTGTGGATGTGCTTGCAGTTTTGCGGACGGGTGGGGTGGACGTTTTCGCCCACAAGGTAAACCACCGGTGTCTTCTCGAAAAATGCTTGGTCGGGGAAGCGCAGCAGCGTGGCTATCTCGCCGGTCGTCTTGTAGTTGATGTAGTGGGTGAGCGGCTGCTCGCCTACCGACTTGGCCACTGGCAGTGCATTGGGGCTTCCGGGTTGTGCATTGTCGCACAGGCGCTGGTGGATGTCCGCCACAGCCTGTCGGAATCGCTGGTTGTCGATGGGCTTCTTGTCGTTGGCGGCCAAGGTCTCGTATGCCTTTGCCAATTCCGACAGGGCCTTTAAGGTCTGTTTCCCGTCGATGGTCTTTTTCCTTGTGTCGGTCAGCACGGCATATTCGATGAAGCCATTGTCGAGGCTTTTGATGAGCGACACCTGCAGGTTCTGTCCGTCGGGATAGATGGTGATGCGGTATGCTGTCTCCGTGCTGATGTTGGCCATGTCTTCCTTGCAACTTCTCAGTCTGAAGTCGTAGGCACTCTCGGCGGGGTGTGTGACAACGGGTACCAAGCCTTCTTGGCTCAGTTGTTTGTTGATGTTGATGCGAATCGATTCCATAAATTTTGCTCGGTCAGATGGGGACAAATCCAATCAGTTGCAAATTTACTTAATTTTTTTTATTTCTGCATGATAATAGGGCGTTTTTTGTCTTTTTCTAATTAACTTTAGCAATAAAGTGCCGGTGTGCTCTCGTTGCTTTCGTGTCGATATATCGATATATCGATATGTCGATATCTCGAAAAATCCCCCTCAGCAAATGCTCACCTCCTCGAGGCTCTCTGTGGGGAGCAGCCGTCCGATGG
>CAMKSZ010000306.1 GCA_946415525.1 uncultured Prevotellaceae bacterium
GAGCACGTCGCTTTTCATCATAATCAGTTGGGTGACACCATTGACCATGATGGAATATCTCAAGGCGACGAGGTCAATCCACCCACAGCGGCGCTCACGCCCAGTCACGGCACCATATTCATGCCCCAGTTGTCGGATGGTGTTGCCCGTCTCGTCGAACAACTCCGTTGGGAACGGCCCCGCCCCCACACGCGTGCAATATGCCTTCATGATGCCATAGACCTCGCCGATTTTGTTGGGTCCTATGCCCAGTCCAGTGCAAGCCCCGGCACAGATGGTATTGGAAGAAGTGACGAAAGGATAGCTTCCGAAATCGACATCCAGCATGGTGCCTTGTGCCCCCTCGCAGAGTATCGACTTACCACTCCGCAGAAGGTTGTTGATTTCGTGCTCGCTGTCCACCACTTGGAATTGCTTGATGTACTCGATGCCCTCCATCCATTTTTTCTCCACCTCTGTGATGTCGAAATCGGTAAATCCCAAAGATTTGAGCATTTCCAGGTGCCGTGCCTTGTGAGCGGCATATTTCTCATCGAAATTGTCGAAGATGTCGCCCACCCTCAAGCCATTTCTGGAGATTTTGTCGGTATAGGTAGGTCCGATGCCCTTTCCTGTTGTGCCCACCTTGCTCTTTCCTTTGGCAGCCTCCTGAGCGGCGTCGAGCAACCTATGAGTGGGCATGATGAGATGCGCTTTTTTCGAAATATGCAGTCGTCCGGTAAGCGGGTGTCCGCTTCGTTCCAAGTCCTTTGCCTCGTCCATGAAAAGGTCGGGAGCCAATACGACGCCATTGCCGATGATATTCACCTTTCCCCCCTGGAAGATGCCCGAGGGTATGCTTCTGAGCACATATTTCTGTCCTTCAAACTCCAGCGTGTGCCCAGCATTGGGTCCACCTTGGAATCTTGCTATCACATCATAGTGGGGAGTCATCACATCGACAACCTTTCCCTTGCCCTCGTCGCCCCATTGCAGTCCGAGGAGGACATCAACTTTTCCTTTGTTCATTTTTGGGATTGTTATTCATTTTCGAAATACGTTTCTTTCCTCTTTGTCTTGTAATCTTGGCTTGGCATGTGCTGCATACGCCATAGATATACATCGACCCCCCCAATGGATGAAAGCGCCTTAACTTGGTGGCCGCAATCATGTCGGAGAGCATATTGCCTGGCAGTTCCATCACCTTACCGCATACGGTGCAAATCTGATGGCACTGATAATCGTCGTTGAAGCACGCCTCATACATGGTCGTCTGCTGGAAATGATGCCTGACGACCAGTCTCAGTTTCATGAAAAGGTTGATGGCATTGTAGAGAGTTGCCTTGCTGACCCTGAAATTGTCCTGTTCCATTCGTTGGCCCAATTGTTCCAAGGTGAAATGGCCGTCGATGGCATAGACGGCATCGAGTATAGCGAACCTTTCCGGAGTCTTTCTACATTTATTCTCCTCCAAGTAATTGGTGAGTGTCTGCCGCGCTTTTTTCAAGATAGTCTCTTCCATCGGTGCTTCTTCGCTTTCAATGCACTTGCAAAATTAGTGATTTTTTTTCAGAGCGGGCACATCATAGAGCAAAAAAACGTCAAAGCGTAAGCAATAATTGCCCACAGGCGACAAAATCCATTCAAAAGAGGAACGGAGTCAAATGAGCGGACAAAAGAGGTTGACATACCCGCGCCGTCTCAAAGTTCGACGGCATAGATATTCTCCGCCCCCTCGAAATTGGCCCTGAATATTATCCATTTCTGATCAGGAGAGAAGTGGATGTTGGGTTCCAAATTGTAATCATGGTTTTTCATGTTCACCAATTTAGTGCTTTTGAGATGGTCGCCCTCATAGTCGAAACGATAAATCCATTGTCCTTCCGGCGAATGAGCCACCGAGTTTTTTGCGCCACCGTCACCCGCCAACAATTTTTCATCCCATGAAGAAACGAAGTGCACCGACCACTCGTTACGTTTCAGTTCATAGTCCACCTCCACATCGGTATAGACATTGGTCTTACCCACAAAGAACGTCTCGCCACGAGGCTTCTGCAAGTCGAAATAAATATGCTTGCCATCAGCCCCCCACCATTCATGGCCGGCAATCTCCCGATACATTGTACGCCGGTGAATGAGTTTCAGAGTCCCCCTTTTCACCACGTCAATGGTCCAAATCCGATCTACTTCATGCCATGGACCCTCATGGCAGAACATCAGCAAATGCGGGTCGGTGGGTGAAAACTGCAGGTGATTGAGCCATGCATTTTCACTATAGATGGTGTCCACCACCCCCGTCCTCGTATCCAGCGTGAAAAGCGTCTTTCGCAATTTTGCCTGGAAGATCAAGTTGAAGAAGTCCCCTTTCTTGGGATGGTTGCGCAATATTTCCCTTTCCTTCGGGTCATCCAGTTTCCCCGCCAGCATAGAGCCATCGGCATTTACCGTCACGATGCCACCCTTCAGCGTCTGAGGCATGACAGCAACGACCCTCCGTTCCAGCCTGTCGGTGTTGAGGGCAATCACCGTGTCGCCATGCTGATAGAAAATTTCGTGTGTTTTCGGACAAACGATCTCCGTCGATACATTGAAAGGTTCATTGGTGAGTTGCCTGATTTTCAGAGTTTTCAAATCCACGGCATACATCTGCTTCCGGTCAAGAGGGCCTGCTCCATGGAAGTTGTCGTTGCCCGCGAAAGGCACGTCTCCCCCCTTGAACACCATCTCGTTGCCAATAAACGGATTGTTATGAAAATAAAAACTTGAATTTCTCCCTTTCCGGCGTGTCAACTTCATCACCTTATGCCCGGTGTCCTTGTCAATCCACTCATCCGGCATCGGTCCTCCGCCAGTCTCCATGACAGGCACCTGTCCCCAAGCAGTGCATGAAGCCATCCACAGCATGGTAAATACAAAAAAACGAAACATAGTATATAGGCTTTTGATTTGTTACTATTTAGACGAGAAACGAGGAAGTTGAACACAACCTATCAGAACGGCACTTCGGGCGGTGGTGGGGGCAATGGTCCGTCGCCATTCATCTTCGAGCCGATAATCTCTCCCCCCTCCGTCGGCGGCACATAGGTATCCTCCGGGTTGGCGAAACGCGTGTATTGCCCAAGGAAGTGCAGGAGCACGTCGCCCACGGCACCCTTACGGTGCTTGGCGATGATGATTTGCGCCATGCCCCTTAGGTCGTTGCCATTCTCGTCGTGATAGATATGGTAGTATTCCGGCCTATGGACGAAGAGCACCATGTCGGCATCCTGCTCGATGGCCCCCGACTCACGAAGGTCGCTGAGTTGCGGCCGCTTGCCGTCGTTGGAGTCACGCTGCTCCACCGAGCGGTTGAGTTGCGAGAGTGCGATGATGGGGATGTCGAGTTCCTTAGCCAGCGACTTCAGCGAACGGCTGATGGTAGAGACCTCCTCCTGTCGGTTGCCGAAGCGCATGCCGT
>CAMKSZ010000307.1 GCA_946415525.1 uncultured Prevotellaceae bacterium
GGCCCCTCAACCTCGGCTACGACAACGCCACCGCTGCAACGACCACCACGGAAGGGCTGTTCTCCGTGGCAGAATTCTCCTATGGCGACGGCCTGCAGATGCAAGGCATCCGCACCGCCGGCGACCAAAACGAGACCCTCTTCCAACCCAATGAGGTGGCCAGCGACCAGAGCGACGCCAATGCCATCACCTTCACCCTGAAGCCCAAACAAGCACTCACCTTCACCCCGAAGCGGCTCACCTTCAACGCCAGTCGCGTGGGTACCAATGGCGGCAACTTCGACGTCGTGGTGTTCAGCGGCGGCCAACGCTACGAGATTGCCAAGGACGAACGTCCCCAACTGGTGAAGGAAGAGCCCTACTACACCTCCTACGACTACGACCTGAGCGGCGTGCCCTCCACCAGCGACATCCTGCTCGTGAAGATTTACATCCGTGGCCTTGCCACCAACAAGCAGTACGCCTTCAACCAAGTGAACATCAGCGGCAGCGTTGCCGGCACCATCGTCGATGTGCCCACCTACACCATGAACGTCGTCCTCGGCACCGAAGGAGCAGGCAAGGTGTCGTGCAACCCCGCCGGCAACGAGTTCGACGAAGGCACCTCCATCACCGTCAGCGCCACGGAGAACTTCGGTTACCATTTCTCGGCATGGACCGACGGCGACGGCAACATCGTCTCCACCGACAACCCCTACACCTTCGAAATCAACGCCAACACCACCCTCGTGGCCACCTTCACCCAGAAGAATGTCTATGCCATCCACCTGCAACTGGAAGGCGGCGCCAACGCCAACTTGGTGCAGTTGCAACCCACCGGCAACTTCGTCGATGGCATCCACTACTACGAGGAAGGCACCGACGTGAAACTGACCGCCATCAACAACCGCATCCTCACCTTCACCGGTTGGAGCGGCGACTACAGCGGCACCGCCCCCGAACTTGACGTGAAGATGGACGAAGCCAAGGACATCACCGCCAGTTTCTCGTGCGCCGACTACATCGTCGGTTGGGACCTTTACGAAGACCAGCCCGCCAAAGACCGCGCCGCCGACTACAAGTACGACAGCGAGAACGCCGGGCAACTCACACTCCGCAACGCCGCCGGCACCACCACCAGTTGGCTCACCCGCGGCATCAACAACGGGCAGGAGAACGGCAAATACGCCGCCCGCATCTGGAAACTGTTGAGCGAAGAATGGTATTGGGAAATCTCCTTCTCGTCGAAAGGCTATGAAAACCTCGTCATCTCCTCCTGCTTGGGCGACGACTACAACACCTATAGCGTGAACAACGTGGAATACAGCATCGACGGCGGCGCCACCTTCAACAAGATAGGCACCTTCAACCCACCCGCCCGCGGTTGGGACGGTCCGAAGGAATTCGCCCTCCCCGCCGACGCCAACAACCAAGAGCGCGTATATATCCGCTGGATGCCCGACCGCACGAGTGCCAAGATAGGCGTGGAGAGCGACTACGACGGCACGTCGATTGCCGAAATCTTCGTGCTTGCCGACCTTGGAGCCATGGCCGACGAGACCGCCCTACTTGTCTCCAGCAATCCAGAAAACGGCGCCACCGGCGTATCGAGCACCGGTTCGGTCATCCTGAATTTCGACACCAAGGTGAAAGTGGGCACCGGCACCGCCACCCTCGACGGCGAGGAACTCACCCCCATCGTCAGCGGCAAGAGCGCCATCTTCAAATACAGCGGCCTGAAATACGGCACCACCTACACCTTCACCATGCCCGAAGGCGTGCTCACCTCGCGTAGCGGACGCCCCGTCGCCGCCACCGAACTCACCTTCACGACGATGGAGCGCACCCAGCCCGACGCCCGCCTGTTCGACGCCGTGGTGGCGCAAGATGGCAGCGGCGACCACACGACGGTGCAAGGCGCCATCGACGCCGCCCCCGCCAACCGCGCCAAGCCCTGGCTCATCTTCATCAAGAACGGCAACTACAAAGAGCACGTCGATATCCCCGCCAACAAGCCCTACCTGCACTTCATCGGCCAGGACCGCGACAAGACCGTCATCCTCGACGACCGTCTCTGCGGTGGCGAGAACGCATATAGAGTGGACCCAGGCGCCACGGTGGTGGTGAAAGGAGCCAACACCTTCTTCGAGAACCTCACATTGGAGAACAGTTACGGCCATGAGAAGCAAGCCGGTCCCCAGGCCCTTGCCCTGAACACCGTCGCCGACCGCGTCGCCCTCAACAAAGTGGCCCTGCTCTCCTACCAAGACACCTGGATTACCAGTTCGACAAGCAACAACCGCCACTACATCAAGAACTCCATCATCGAAGGCGCCGTTGACTTCATCTACAACTCAGGCAACGTCTATCTCGATGGCGACACGATAGAGATCAACCGTCCCTCCGGCGGTTACATCGTCGCCCCCAGCCATGCAGCCGACGTGAAATGGGGCTACGTGTTCCAAAACAATGTCATCCGCCCCCGTGCTGGCGTGACTGTGACCGACGTATGGCTGGGTCGTCCCTGGCACAACCAGCCCAAGACAGTGTTCATCAACACCCAAACCTTCGTCAACATCCCCGCTGCAGGATGGTATGAAACGATGGGAGGCCTGCCCGTGCTGTGGGCCGACTACAACACCGTGGATGCCAACGGCAACCCCGTGGACCTGAGCCAGCGCCGCGACACCTACTACTACACCGAGAACGGCGAGAAAATTTATGGCAAGGCCAAGAACTACCTGACCGCCGAGGAAGCCGCCGAATACACCATCAAGAACGTGATGGGCGGCGACGACAACTGGCAGCCCGACCTGCTCTGCGAATCCTGCTCCGCCCCCGCTGCCACCATCGTCGGCAACGAGATGAGTTGGGAGGCTGTTCCCTACGCCATCTGCTACGTGGTGACCAAGGACGGCGAGGTGGCCGGCTTCACCACCGACACCCACTTTGCCGACGTGGAGGAGGGAAGCGTCTATCAAGTGCAAGCCGTCAACGAGAACGGCGGTCTGAGCGACAAGTGCACCGCCGAGCGCGCCTCTGCCATTGAACTGACAGAGCAAGTTCCCACCGTCGTCGATATCGCCATCTACGGCACCGACGGCCGCCGGAGCAGCACACTGCGCCGTGGCATCAACATCGTGCGCCAAAGCGACAATACGGTGAAGAAAGTGATTGTCAGATAACCTTTTCCACAACCATCACCATAAGGGGTGTGCCCACAGTCAGGCACACCCCTTATTTGTTTCTACGCGACTAAAATAACGCAACTTTTTGACAAAAATGCTTTGAATTTTCTGGAATAATGATTAATTTTGTCGTGTACATACACTCACCGCTATAAACTAAGTCATAACAGATATTAACAACTAATATATCAACAACTATGAAAAAAGCACGACTATTATTACTCATGACGCTATTGGCGC
>CAMKSZ010000308.1 GCA_946415525.1 uncultured Prevotellaceae bacterium
TTGGTAGAGAGCCACAGGGCCAAGATGCCACATCTTGGTGGCTTCGTTCTCCAGTTGTTTGTATGTGTCGGACGAATAAATCATCCTCATTGCTTCAACGATACTTATGTTCTTGTCTTCTGACAACATATCTGCAAGCCATGCCACTTTTGATGGCAGGAGAAGATATAGGTTGTCTTGATTGATGTCTAAATTCATTTTGTCACCTCCTTTGCTTCAATGAACGTTAATGTCTGCAATGCAACTTCAGTATGAAACAGGTATTGATCGACAAGTTTGTATGTCCTTAGTTCCGCTATTAACTGTTGCTTGTTAATCAATCCACCCTCATAAAGTGCAAAGGCAGCATATACACGGTCGTTGGCGACAGGGCCCTATCGCCGCAGGAACTTTTTCGTGGTGACAGTGCCGTCGGCGTGGCGTTCCTTCACGATATACACCTGTGTGGCATTGGTCGGCGTTGCGATGTGCTGCCCCTGCAGATTATAATAGGTACGCGATAGGATTTCATTACGCTGGGGCAGGTCGGCAATCGCAGTGGCGTCGTCCTTCACGCCTTGGAAGGAGTCGGCATGGTCGGGCAGGTAATAGCCCAAGTGGGGAGGCTGGTTGTAGGCGCAATTCTGCCATGCCACGCCCATGCGGTAGAGATGGTCGTGCATCAATGTCGGCACCCTGTATTTCGTGTCGGTGGTGCTGCTCACGACGTATAGTTGCGACGGGTTGCTGGTGTTCCACCATATCACTTCCTCGCGCCAGTCGCCGAAGAGGTCGGCCTGCAAACAGGGTGTCGCCTTTGTCCCGTTGCAGGAGGAAGGACTCATGCCCAATGACGCAAAAGTCTTTTTGCTGGTGCTGGTGACTTGGATGCCCAAATCGGTAGTGGACGACGATGTGCATTTCGTGATGCTCGTGCCGTCGAGCAGTTCGTCTTGCACGTCACCATCCCAGTAGATGCGGAAGTTCATCGATGGTTTTCGTGTGCCTACCTCCTTGCCTGTCACGGCGTTGAACGGGTTCTGGTTGCGGCTCGCCTTGTCGAAACCACCGTATGACGACCAGAACTCATAGCCACGGCTGCCAGCCACGATGTCGGCGGCTAATCCTCTACCGTTGTCGGCGCCTTCCTGTCCACCTTTCCAGAGGATTTCTCCCGTGGCGGCATCGTGCAAGTCCCATGCAAATTCGCCCTTCTCCTCGTGGACGTCGAAGAGTTCCAAACCTGGGCGGTCGGGGTTCATGTCGCCCAAATGGATGGCGTCTCCATGTCCGAAGCCTACGGCATAGAGCATTTTCCCGTCGTGGTCGAGTGCTGCCGACCCCCAGATGATTTCATCGCAACCATCACCGTCAACGTCGCCCACGGAGAGGTTGTGGTTGCCGTTGGCATACATCGTGTTGCGGCCCATTCCCGAAGAGCAGGCAGCAGGAGTATAGGTCGTTTGTTTGCCTTCGGCATCCATCACCTGATAGGTCGTCTTCTTGTTGGAACTATGTAGCCATCGTGTCTTCAATTTCTCGCCGTCGAAATCCACAGCCCATAGATAAGCGAAGGTGTAGTAGCCACGGCACATCACTGCCGAAGGTCGCTCTTCCTTGCCTCCCAAGTAGGCGACACACGCCAAATAGCGCTCGCCACGGTTGCCATAGTTGGCGTAGTCGCTCTTGCCGCTGCGGTCGTCCCAGTTGAACGTGCCTGACGCCTCACTCAATTTGGCCTCGGCATTGCGGTTGGGATAGTAGGCTATTGTGTGAATGGCCTTGCCCGTAAGTCCTTCGAAGACAGTCAGGTACTCTTGTCCGCCGTCAATGCGGCCGTTGGAGTTGCGCCAGTCCTTGAAGTTGCTCGCAAACTTAATCGTGGTATTGTCTGCCGCTTTGTTGACAAACTCGCCTGTGGCGTCCTTTGAACCGGGTGCCGTCTTGCATATCAGTTCTGCCTTGCCGTCTTTGTCGAAGTCATAAACGAGGTATTGTGTGTAGTGTGCCCCGGCACGAATGTTCACGCCCAAGTCGATACGCCATAGTTTCTCTCCCGTGAAGAGGCGGTAGCAGTCGATGTACACATTGCCTGTGTGGCCATTCTGCGAGTTGTCTTTCGAATTGCTCGGATCCCATTTCACGAAGAGTTCGTATTGCCCGTCGCCATCCACATCGCCTACCGAACAGTCGTTCGGCGAATAGGTATAGTTGCCGTCGGCATTGCTGCCTGCGGCGGGGCGTTCGAGTTGCAGCAGGTGAAAGCCGGTCTTGTTGAATGTTACGGGTGCGATGGTATCGACGGCGACGCCGTTCTGCAGGGTGACTAATTGGAACGCTGTCGTTGCCGTTGAAGTCATTCTAATGCTCGTCGCATTGCGAATCGTGTCGCCCTCCACGGTTCCGTCTTTCAGCACGAGGAACGAGGTGTGTAGGTCGTCGTTGCCGAGCAGTCGCCAGGAGAGGAAAGACGACGTGGTGGTCGTGTTGATGCATACGAAACCACGGTCAAACTGTTCCTGCTGCGACGGCGGCGTGTCTGGCGCCTGCGCCGATAGGTAGGCGCTACCCGTCGTAAAGGCAAAGATGGTCAATAATGTTCTCAATATTTTCATGTTTGTTTTATGGTTTTGTAGTTTGTCCTTGCTGATTTGGAAAAAAGGGATGTGCCACAACAGTTTGGGCACATCCCTCTATGGAAAGGCAACGCCCATGTTGCCTAAACGGAAATGACGGGCTTGCGGTTATCTTGCCGACACGTATTTGTGCAGGGTGGCACGCACGGCACCGGGGGCGGCATACAGTTCCTTCACCATGCCCTCAATCTGCTCGCCAAGGCCGGCGGCATAGAGGTCGAGGCCAAACACGTCGGCGCGGCTGTAGAGGTTGCGGAGGCAACTGTAGTCTTGGTCGGGGCACCCGATTTCGAGCGGGGCGACAATGGCTTGCAGTTCGGCAAGCAGTGGGTCGGGCGACGGTTCAAACGGGGCGCCTGTGTCGTCGATGCCTTTCAGGTAGCGGGCGTAGCCTGCCAGTGTCAGCGGGATAAGCACCAAGTTGCTCATGTCCAAGCCACGGGCGATGTATTTCTTGATGGTCTCGCCGAAGCGGATGGGAAGTTTCTGACTGGTGTCCATCGCGATGCGCTGCGGGGCGTCGGGCATGAACGGGTTGGGCAGACGGCGGTTGATGACGGCACCGATGAACTCATAGGGATTGAGTACGCCGGGGTCGGTCACCACGGGCATTGCCTCGATGTAGCCGAGTTTTTGGACGAAACTGCGCAGGTCGGGATCGCCCATCTCGGCGGAAATCAGCGTATAGCCGAGCATGCAACCATAGAGCGACATGGCGGTGTGCAGCGGGTTGAGGCAGGTGGTCACCTTCATGGTCT
>CAMKSZ010000309.1 GCA_946415525.1 uncultured Prevotellaceae bacterium
CGGGGGGCATGCAACACGAAGTATTTGCTTTGGGCTATCAATGCCAGCATGTCGTCAAGGTCGAACCTACTCAGAGGGTCGATCGTATATTCCACTTCGGGTCTGTTGGGACCTGCGGTATTGAAATGCCTTTCCATGTTACTTGTCCTCATGATGGTTGTTGGTGAATAGACAGATAAAAGATGCTGCGAAGATAAGCATTTTTTTTCAAATCGCAAAACAAAAAATCATATGCTTATACTTGCCGTGCCATTAATGACTTGTAAGCATCCCGCATTCGCTCTCTATTCTACAAAGTTGCCGATACTTCTGACTGATGCTTAATACAGCGGCAAGTCCATGTCCATGCAGACAGAATTTTGCCCAATTTTGTGTAATATTTTGATTAATTGTCACTTTTACACCTCTACATTTTATCCACTTTTTTATTTCTCAAAAAATATATAATTCATTATTTATCAATTATTTATAAACATGACATCGGGTGAGATATCCACTTTTTGCCCTATTTGCCGTTTCAACTTCTTTCTTTTTTAATATCTTTGCACCGAATTCCGACAACGGCCTATCAAGCGACATTAATTATCAACCTAAACAATAACGTATGAAACGAAACAAGTTCTTATTCTTGCTGATGTCATTGCTCATGATATCGGCAACGGCCCTGGCACAGAAACGGGTCTTTACGGGACAAGTCGTCGACGAACAAGACGAACCCGTCATCGGCGCGTCTGTAGTCCAGAAGGGCACCTCCAACGGTGGCGTCACCGACATCGACGGTCGCTACTCCATCACAGTTGATGAAGGCTCCACCCTGGTCATCACCTACATCGGCTACGCCACTCAGGAAGTGGCAGCCGCCAACGGACTGCGCATCGTACTGAAGACCGACCAGGCCATGCTCGACGAAGTGGTGGTCATCGGCTACGGCGTTCAGAAGAAAAGCGTGGTCACCGCCTCCATCGCCAAGGTGACGTCGGAAGACCTCGTCGGCACCGCCCCCGTGCGTATGGACAACGCCCTCAAGGGTCTCGCCTCTGGTGTCACCGTCACCTCGTCGTCGGGCCAGCCTGGTGCCGCCGCTCGTGTGCGCGTGCGTGGCGTGGGTACCATTCACGACAGTGCTCCCTTGTACATCGTCGATGGCATGCCCATCGAGGGCGGTCTCGACTACCTCAACCCCAACGACATCGCCTCCATTGAGGTGCTCAAGGACGCCGCCTCCGGCGCCGTCTATGGAGCCCGTGCCGCCAACGGCGTCATCATCGTCACCACCAAGACAGGACAAGTGGGCAAGACACGCGTCAACTACGACTTCTCCTACGGTTGGCAGAGTGCCTGGAAGAAGCGCGACGTGCTCAACGCCAGCGAATATGCCGTGATGATGAACGAAGGGCGCGTGAATGCCGGCATGTCTCCTCTCTACAACGACCCCTACTCCTATGGCAAGGGCACCGACTGGCAGAAAGAGGTGTTCAACGACAACGCTCCCGTGGTGAGCCACCAACTGAGCGTCAGCGGTGCCAGCGATCGCGTCAACTACCTCCTGAGTGCCGGCTACTACACCCAAGACGGCATCATCGGCGGCAACTACGGACGGTCGAACTATGAGCGCCTCACGCTCCGTGGCAACTTCGGCGCCACCGTCTTCGACGAGTCCAAGGAGCGCAACTTCCTCAACAGTTTGAAACTCACGTCCAACATCTCCTATGCCCGCATCAAGAGCACCGGCATCGACGTCAACTCACAATGGGGCTCGCCATTAGGTTCCGCCTTGGCCCTCTCCCCCATCCTCACCGTGCTCGACCCCAACCCCGAGGCACAACTCGAAAAGTATTCCAAGAACATCGACTATACACCCATCTACGATGCCAACGGCAACCTCTTCATGGTGCCCGGCACCGACTACAACGAGATGGTCAACCCCATCGCATCGCTCTCGCTCCCCGGTTCAAAAGGATGGAGCCATAAGTTCGTTGCCAACTTCTCAGCCGAACTGCAGTTGTGGGACAACCTGCGTTTCCGCACCTCCTACGGCGCCGACCTCTCCTTCTGGGGCAACGACGGCTACACCAAATTGTTCTACCTCTCGGGCAACAACAAAGCCACCCGCACCAGTGTCAACTCCAGCAGCGACCGCGGCACCGTCTGGCAGATAGAGAACGTGCTCAGTTACGACAAGGAAATCGGCAAGCATTCCTTCTCCATCATTCTCGGACAAAGTGCCAAGCAGAGCCGGGGCTACTACTTCGGTGGGTCGGCTGCCAACATGATGGACCCCAACGGTTCGAAACCCTACATCGACTACACCTATGGCGTCGGCACACCCGTCACCATCGACACGCACGAACTCACCTACACCGACGAGAACGGAAAGATACAGACCGTGAATGTTTACGACGGCTACACCACCAACATCAGTATCTATGGCGGCAAGAACCCCTACGCCACCATCTCGTCGCTCTTCGCCCGTTTGAGTTACAACTACGACGAGCGCTACATGTTCCAAGCCACCGTGCGCCGCGACGGTTCCAGCCGCTTCGGCACCAACAACCACTACGCCACCTTCCCCTCCTTCTCTTTGGGTTGGAACGTCACCAACGAACCGTTCATGAAAACCCGCCCACAGTGGCTCAACAGCATGAAGGCCCGCCTCTCATGGGGTAAAAACGGTAATGAGAACATCGGTAACTTCCGCTACACGGTGATGACCGCCAAAGGCAACAACTACATCTTCGGCAGCACCACCAACACCCCCGGCGTGAAAGCCAGCGGACTGCCCAACCCCGACCTGAAATGGGAGGAGAGCGAGCAACTTGACTTCGGCCTCGACTTCGGCTTCCTCCACAATGCCCTCACCTTCACCATCGACTACTACAAGAAGACCACCAAGGGCATGCTCATGGAGATGAACATCCCCTCCTATGTGGGCGAGTCGAAACCCATCGGCAACGTGGGCAAGATGGAGAACTCGGGCGTTGAGATGGAGGCCGTCTATAAATTCCACGTCGGCGACTTCAACCTCCGCGTCGGCGGCAACCTCACCTATCTCAAGAACAAACTCATCGAATACGGCAACGAGACAGGATGGGCCAACTACGACTCCTTCCAAGGTGCAGGCACCATCACACGTGCCGAGAACGGCAAACCCTTCCCCTTCTTCTATGGCTACAAGACCGCAGGCGTCTTCCAGAACCAAGCAGAAATCGACGCTTACACCAACGCACGGGGCGAACTCATCCAACCCAAAGCCGTGGCTGGCGACGTGCGCTTCGTCGATGTCAACGGCGACGGACAAATCACCGACGACGACCGCACCGACATCGGCAACGGCATGCCCGACTGGACCTTCGGCCTCAACCTCA
>CAMKSZ010000310.1 GCA_946415525.1 uncultured Prevotellaceae bacterium
GAGCGACGGCACCGTCCGCAAGGTGATGGTGAAATAAGAGCATTAGAGACCTTAAAGACCTTAGGGACCTTAGAGACCATAGAGACCTTAAAGACCTTAAAGTCCTTAAGGTCTCTAATCTCCTTCAAACTTGCAGAACATGAAATATCACTAAAAAAATCGCGAAAAAACACAATAATCTACTAATCACTTGCAAATAATCAAGAGAATCATTATTTTTGTAGCAAAGTTACACCCAAAATCCCAAAAACCATGAAAAGATGCCCTATTTGCGCGGAATTAATCGACGACCACCTCAGCGTTTGCCCCTATTGCGGCGAACAGTTGACAGGTGCCACATCGACAGAGACACCCGCAGAAACACCGACTAAAACTACAGAACCCGAACAGAACACGCCACAACCTTATGCCGAAGAACAAAAGGTTGCCGCCGCCCCCGAGAACTATCCCGAGCCGGTGGAAGAGCCAGAACCCGAGTATGAACCCGAGCCCGAATATGAGCCGGAACCAGAACCCGAGCCAGAGCCAGTAGCCCCACGGAGACCTAACAGGCGCTCCACCCCACCCCCCTATACCCCGCCAGTCACGCCGGTCCCCGAGAAGAAAGGCAACCCACTCAAGTGGCTGCTCATCCTGCTCTGCGCCCTGTTGGTCATCGGCATCGGCCTGCTCATTTATCTGCTGTGGGGCAAAGGCGACGGCGAACCCAAAGAGGAGAACGCCGAACCCACCGCCACCGCCGTCCAGCCCGTCGCCACCCCGTCCTATTCCGAGGCCAACGTGAGACATTTGCTCGACAGCGTGGCGAAGTCCATCCCCAACGACACCTGGGCCGTCGCCACCTATCCCGACTCCGCCCGCCAAAGTTTCTACTACCTCGCCGACGGCTTGATAAAAGTCTATCACGCCGCCACAGGCACCACCAAGACCATCGCCTTCCCCTCCGAGGCAGGCGACGTGGTTGCCCTCAGAGCAGAAAAGGACTCTGAAGACGACAGTCTCATCATCATAGAGGCAGGCGACGATTTCGGCAACTCCAAAGGCTTTTATGTCGTGGATTCTTACTCAGGCGACATCTCCCTTATGAACGAAGGCGAGGAAGTGATTGACGAAGGCGATGAAGCCCCCGTCGAAAACTACCAACAGGAGGCAAAGGAAGAAAAGCAGCAACCTGCTGCCAAGAAACAAACTTCCAATACCCGCAAGCGCCAGGCATACGACGATGACGACGAATACGAATACCGCCACGACCGGTCATCCCGTCGCCCCCACGACTGGCAGGGACGGCACCATCGCCAAGGCGACAACCCGCCGCCCCCACGGTATAATCACCAAGACGAAGGCGGCACCGATTTCCACCTCGAACCTGTAGGAGGTTCGCAAGGGTCGAACCAGGGTACTGGCGTGCATCTGCAAAAGATAGACCGCATCCCCAACAGAAGATAACCAAAAGGAGGCGACACGTAGAATGAAGAGAGCGATAGTCTTAGGAGCATCGTCGGGCATCGGCATGGAAGTGGCGAAACTGCTGCTCGCCGACGGATGGCAAATCGGAGTGGCCTCCCGCCGCACCGAACGGCTCATGCAACTCAAAGAGCGAGAGCCCCAGCGAGTGGAGGTGCAGACCATCGACGTGAACAGCGACGATGCCGGCGACCTGCTGCTAAGCCTCATCGCCATGTTGGGCGGCATGGACCTTTTCTTCTATGCCCCCGGCATCGGCAAGCAGAACCCCACGCTCGAAGCCGACATCGAACTCGCCACCGTCACCACCAATGCCTTGGGATTCACCCGCATGATAGGCATCGCCTACCGCTACATGGCGGCACATGGCGGCGGACACATCGCCGCCATCACCTCCATCGCCGGCACCATGGGACTGGGCCCCGCCCCCTCCTACTCCGCCACCAAGGCTTTCCAAAACACCTACATCCAGGCATTGGAACAACAGGCAAGGACACGCCGGCTCAACATCAGGTTCACCGACATCCGTCCAGGTTTCGTGGACACGGCCCTGCTCAGCGAGTCGGACAGTTACCCGATGCTGCTCAAGAAAGAAGACGTCGCCTACGAAATCGTTGAGGCGGTGAAGCATCTCAGGCACGTGCGCGTCATCGACTGGCGTTGGCGCATCGTCACCGCCCTGTGGCGCTGCGTCCCCTGTTTCATCTGGCGCAACCTCCCCCTGCGAGTAAAGAAAAAAGAAAACAAGAACAAGTAAGACAACAACCCAACGACTAATATGGAAGAAAGAAAACACTACAACGTGGTGGCCGCCGTCGTCATCGAAGACGGCAAGTATCTCTGCATGCAGCGCTGCCGTTCGAAATACAGTTACATCACCGAGCATTGGGAGTTTCCCGGAGGCAAGGTGGAAGACGGCGAGACCGACCACCACACCCTCGTGCGCGAAATCCACGAGGAGATGGACTGGGACATCTATGTGGGCCGCAAGTTGGGCAGCATCGTGCAGCAATATCCCGACTTCGACATCACGCTGACCGCTTACCTCTGCAAGGGCGGCGACAAGCCTTTCAAACTCTTGGAGCACCTCGACTACAAATGGCTGACGCGCGAAGAACTTGACGCGCTCAACTGGACCGAGGGCGACCGCAAACTGCTTGCCCTGCTGCCGTGAGCCATTCCGCTCAAGGATACACCTGATAACTGCCGCCGTCGCTGTCGCAATACTTGCGGAGCAACTGCTGGATAAACTCTGCGTTGGCCACCACGTTTTCGCGGCGGCCATCGTAGCCATTGATGAGCACCACGAGGTGGGTGGTCTTCAGTTCTATCTTTGTGCGCTCATGGTCGCTGGTGGGCGTCCCCACGCCCCCCTCAGCATCGCGATAGACCGGCAGGCCCTCGATGTTGAGCATCCCGCGCCCGATACCCTCGTAGGGTTCGCCAGCCTTGCCGACGCCTAACGTGAGGGTGTCGCCCTTGAACTTGTCGGCATCGAAGCCGCCGATGCTGTAGCCGTAGGCGATGCTGGCAAGGTTGATGAGATCGACCAACGTGTCAATCTGATAGAGTTTTTTGCCTTGCAATATTCTGCGGATAAGGGCTTCGGAGGCGGGTCTGTAGCGCGAGGGGTCCTTGCCGCACGTCTTATAGACACGGCGGGTGGCCTCGATGCCAGGCAGGCGTTTCAGCGTCTCTGTGGTGAGCGTCGCCTTGTAACGCTCCGCCCACTCGTCTATTTCCTGCCAAAGCGGCGCACTATATTCCGAGTTCTTGCAATACGCCTCCACGGCTGCGCCCACGAATCCCGGGCACACATTCTCAATTTCCTGTGATACGATGATGTTCATTGCTGTCGTGATTTCGAGTTTGCAAATTTACATGTTTTCA
>CAMKSZ010000311.1 GCA_946415525.1 uncultured Prevotellaceae bacterium
TGTCATTTGTTGTTTGAAACTGTGCAACGAAGTAGAGACGTCCCATTGGGGCGTCTTCTATATTTCAAATTCCAAGCAAGAATGGGCTTACAGGTCGCGAGTGAGCATGAGGCGATAATCCACGGGACTCATGCCGATGGCATCCTGTATGCGCCTTTGCAGTGTGCGCACGTTGGAGAAGCCCGCTTCCTCCGCCACGACAGCGATGGTGTAGTTGGGCTTTTCGCGAAGCAGGCGCAGCGCCGCCAGCACGCGCAAGTTGTCGATATACGCATCTGGCGTGCGGTGGATGGTCTGTTTGCGGAAAAGTTGCGCCAAGCGCGTCTGCGTAATGCCCAACATCTCCGCCAAGGCACGGGCATCGAAGTCAGGATTCAAATGCGGAAGGTCTTTCTCCACACGCATCTCTATGAGCGCCATCAACTGTCCGTCGTCCTGCAAGTCGGCATTCCGCTGCCGCTCCGCATACCCTTGCATGATTTCGCGGGCCACCTGGGTGCGGCGGCGCAACTCCACGTCATATTCCAACTGTTCCGACAAGTCGAGGTTGCGGCTTACCATGCGCACCAACTCATCCTTCAGGTGTTCCACCTCACTCTTCAGCGAGGCGTTCTCTTCCTGCAACCGCTTTATTTCTTCCTCTGTCATACATCTTCCACCTTAAACAACTGCAAAAAACCGGTGAGGCGGAACACCTCCTCCACATCGTTCTTCAACCCTTTCAGAATAGCCTCATGGCCATTTGAACGAGTATGCTTATAGACATTCAGCAGGATGCGAAGACCACTGCTGGAGATGTAATTCATTTGAGAGCAGTCGAAAACGACATCACAGTCCTTCCGCTCAAATACGGGTGCAATGCCGGCCTCTGCCTTACTGCTTGCCATGTTGTCTAAATCACCGCAAAGTGAAATGACAAGCCGTCCTTCTTGTTCGTTAATTGTGATATCCATTTGTTGTCCGTTTTACTATTGTCAATATATTATGTCCGTCTTTTCGCTCGTAACCCATGCCGTCAACCATATTGTGCAGGAGGATGATGCCCAATCCGCCAGGGGGGCGCTGGTCGGGAGGTATCGACAGGTCTGTGGGGGAGTCCTGCGTGGGGTCGAAGGGCTGGCCGTCGTCGTCGATGGTCACCACCAACTGCTCCTTCTCCACTTTGGCCCTTAGAGTGATGCCCGTCGCCTTGCCGTGGTTGATGACATTCGCCACCATCTCCTCCATGGCCAGGCGCAGGCGTTTGGTTTCCACCTCCTCCAGTCCGGCACTCCGTGCAGCCTCCAAGACAAAGGGTTTCAACTTATAGATCTCGTCCATCGATGCCTTCATTCTCAACACCATCCCCTGCCACTTGATGGCCATCAAGGTGATGTCGTCGCTCTGCTCTGCCCCGGCGGCATAGTGGCGAGCCTCCGTTTCCATCAGTTCCACCAACTGTTTGCACGTGTCGCCACAGTGCGCCTGCGCCAACTCGAGCACGTGGCTCCTGCCCATAATCTGCTTTTGGGTGTTCTTCGCCTCGCTGAGACCGTCGGTGTATAGGAACAGCATGTCGCCCACATTTAACTGTGCCTCCTGGCCCTCGTAGTTCCAGTCGGACAGCGAGCCAACAGGCAGGTTGGGTTTGATGGGCAAGGGCTGGCCGGCAAGGAGAGGCGCCTCATGCCCTGCATTGCAGTAGTCGAGATGCCCGGTCATGAGGTCCAGAACCCCCACGAACATCGTGATGAAATAGCCCGTGGTCTGCTCCTCGCCGAGGTTTTTATTCATGGTCTCCACGATTTTGGCAGCCTTGTTGACCCGTCGTGCCTCACTGCGGAACATGGATCTCATCACCGCCATCATCAGGGCGGCGGGCACTCCCTTGCCAGAGACGTCGCCAATACAGAAGAAGAGGCTGTTGTCGCGGAGGAAATAGTCGTATAGGTCGCCACCTACATCGCGTGCGGCGGTCAGTGAGGCGTACAGGTCGAGTTCTTCACGCTTTTTAGACAGGAATGTCTTGGGCAGCATCGCCATTTGTATGCCCGATGCGATTTTCAATTCCCGCTCCAGAGAAGCCTTCGACGTGGTGGTCCTCTGTAGTTCATCGACATAGACGACCAGCGAGGACTGCATGTTCTTGAAGGCATCGTGCAGCAGGCGCACCTCGTCGTAGTCTTTGATTTCTGGCAGTGGCGAGGTGAAATTGCCCTGTGCCACTTGGTCGGCGGAAAGGGCGAAGCGGTGGAGAGGCTTGGTGGTCTGCTTAATCATATAACGGCAGGTGAAAAAGATAACCATAAGCCCTAAGAATATCGTGAACAGGATAAGGGCGTTCAACATTCGTCCGTTGTGGACGATCACCACCTCGGGCACTACGATGACGAAGTACCACTTTACATATTTGACGTAACGGTAGAAAACCCACGACGGCACGCCCTCGACATCCATCTTCCATGAACCCGACTGCTCATTCTTCATCCGCGAAAGGATTTTGCGGGCGGCGAGGGAATCCTTGAAATGCTCGAGGATGTTGGATTTAAGCATGCGTTTCTCGTCGGGGTGAATGATATAGGTGCCCAAACTGTCGATGATGAAGCCATAGGACTTGTGACCGAGACCATTCTCGAACTTTTGGTTCACAAGTTCCACCTTCTCCTTCAATTTTTGATTCAACCTTTCCAGCGAGAAATCGACGCATAGCACTGCCACAGGTTGTCGCTGCTTATTGTGCACGGGACTGGAATAGGTGGTCAGCAAACGGGGATTCGAGTAATTAAAGACGGTGGAATCCTCGAAGTAAGCGCCCGTCCAGTCTGCCTTGTCTTTCTGGATGACACCCTTGAACCAGTCGGTGTCGCTATAGCCGTTATAGACACTGTCTATTCGTTTCACCCCCACAAAACCGGTGGAATCGCGGTAGGCGAAGGAGACAAAAAACCGACCCATCTGTGGATAGTAGTCGGGTATGAACAGCAAACCGCAACTTGCAATGTTCTTGTTGTTAATGACGAAACGTTCCAAATGCTCTGCCATTAGGTCTGGGTGGTCGATGTCGCGCTCTATTTCGTGGATGCTGTTCAACGACGCCACATAAATATCGGACAGTCGGCGGCGAATCTCCTCGTACTCATCCAGCATGACACCTAAGTAGCGCTCCTGGGCTTCTTCGAGCATATACTCCTTGACGGAAATATAGACAAGGCTCGTGATGATAGCCAACATCACCAGCACCACTGCCGTGATACGAATAGTCAGTCGTTTTGCCAGGGAGTTTCGCATGCCTTTAATGATTTGTTGGGTAACAGTTTGCGAAGATACAAAGAAAAAACGAAACGACAAAACTTTTGACAG
>CAMKSZ010000312.1 GCA_946415525.1 uncultured Prevotellaceae bacterium
CGGCCGGTCTTCGGGTCGCGGGTGCACTGCTCGGGCTTGAACTTGTAAGCACCGTGTGAGGTACCGATGGAGATGGCGAGTGAATCGACGCCTGTGCGGCTCACGAAGTCAATCACCTCCTCTGGTTTGGTGTAGTGCGACTCCTCTGCCACAACCTCGTCCTCAACACCGGCGAGCACGCCCAACTCACCCTCTACGGTGACGTCGAACTGATGGGCATATTCCACCACCTTCTTGGTCAGGGCGATGTTCTCCTCGTAGGGAAGAGCCGAACCATCGATCATCACGGACGAGAAGCCCATATCGACACAACTCTTGCAGGTCTCGAAACTGTCACCATGGTCGAGGTGCAGCACGATTTCGGGATGCTTGCAGCCCAGTTCCTTAGCATACTCCACAGCACCCTGTGCCATGTATTGCAGCAGAGTCTGGTTGGCATAGTTGCGTGCACCTTTGGACACCTGGAGGATAACCGGCGATTTGGTTTCCACCGAAGCCTTGATGATGGCCTGGAGTTGCTCCATGTTGTTGAAGTTGAACGCGGGGATGGCATAGCCGCCATTGATGGCCCTGGCAAACATGTCACGGGTGTTGACAAGACCTAATTGTTTGTAACTTACCATAGTTGTAGATTTTGACTTAAAAAATGTAATTCATTGATTTGAATGCAAAATTAGCATTTTAAATCGTCAAATCAAAAGTTTTGCGCCTTTTTTTGTCGCAGACTGCAAACGAAAGCGCCCCACGGCGATTTTGCCGTGGGGCGATGGGTGCATTTGCAAGATTCAGATTGCAAATCAAGTGGGAGCGTGGCGACTACTCCTCGGTGTCGATGACCTTCCAGATGAGGGCTGCCAAAGCGCCACCCACAAACGGGCCTATGATGAACACCCACAGTTCGTTGAGTGCCTGTCCTCCCTCGAAGAGAGCGGGACCGATGGAACGGGCGGGATTGACCGACGTGCCGGTGAAATGGATGCCCACAAGATGGATGAGGATGAGCGAGAGACCGATGGCCAAGCCAGCAAAATTGTTGGTGGCGCCGTTGGTCTTGGCGGTAGCGCCGAGCACTACGAGCACGAAGAGCATGGTGAGGACAATCTCTACCACAAGGCCATTGGTCACGCCAAACGAGCATGCGTTGGCTCCCGTGTGGGTGGTGATGAACGGGTCGCCCACTGCCGTGCCGACGATGCCTGCCAAAGCAGCGGCGGCAAGAATGGCGCCAATCACCTGGAAGAGCATGTACATGCCACAGTCCTTGGCACTCATGCGGCCGCTGAGGAACACGCCGAGCGTGATGGCGGGGTTGATGTGGCAACCGGAGATGCCACCGATGGTGTAGGCCATGGCAACGACGGAGAGGCCAAAGGCCATGGCAGTGCCTACGATGGAGGCGGTGTCGGTGCCGCAGCCGAGTGCCACAGCCGTACCGCAACCTAAAAAGGTAAGCACGAACGTGCCCACCAGTTCTGCTAAGTACTTTTTCATAATCTATATCTTTAAAAGTTAGAAAACATCTCTTTTCACTTGCAAAAATACAAAAAAACCTTAAAACATGCAACACTTTTTAAGAAATATTTTTTTACGAGATGTCTTCTCGGTCTTCTTGATGGCCGATGTTTTTCGTTCCTTTTGTAGAAACGCTTGTTATTTTCTTTCATTCGTAGATGTTGGAAATTGCCTTTTGGGGGCACTTTTTTAACGGGAAAGGCGCCATGCCAATATAAATGTTGTTAAAAATGGAGACAATCACCTCGTTATTGCGTATTTTTGCATATTCACTTCAACCATCATGCGCAAAATACTCATCATCGCCCTCTCCTTGTTGGTCATGGTCGCCTCCAAAGGCGGACAAGTGCCGGCATGGCACCACTTCACCCAGCAGTTCGACAGCAGTCGGGGAAACCAAGGCGAGGTGAACCTCAGCAACATTCCCTTGCAGAAAGTCACGACTGCCGACATCCGCAAAGCCTGCGCCTTCAGCGAGATGGAGTATGCGCCAGAGAACGTGTTCACCGCCCAGGACATCGGACTACAAGAGGGCGAGACGACCGCCATAGGCATGGCCAACGCCAACGCCCTCAGGGCCCTCGCCACCGACTCCGCCTTGATGGCCTGCAAAGTGCTCAAACTTGACAAGATGTACTACGTGCAACTGCCCACCTGGTTTTCCAAGGGCAACTCCTACAACACGTCGAGCATCTGCCTGCCACGCGACATGAGGATTGACGGCGAGGATGCCGACGGCAACGCCACCGGCGGTTTCATCACCGACCAACTCCTGTTCTACACCGAGCACTCACTGGAACTCAACAAGGTGCGTGTCGTCGTTAGGAAAGACGCCCGCCTCTATACCTTCTTCGTGAATTGCACCCGCGGCATCGACCACGTGAGCGTGAAAGGCTGCGTGTTCAGCCAGGGCAAGGATGCCCAAAAACGAGGGAAGCGGTTCCGCTTCTATGTCATGGATCAGTCGCCCTTCGAGAAGGGCACCACCCTGCTGCGGAGCGACAACAGCATCGGGCACATCCTCTTCGAAGGCAACACCAACCAAGGGAAGGAGTTCACCTACAGCGACCAACTGTGCGTGCTGAAGTCGTGGCGGATGCTGGACAACACCCTCACCGACATTGCTGGCGTGGGCATCTCGCATGGCACCAACAACGACAAGAAGCATGCGTCGATGATGGCATACGTCTCGTGCCCCATCTACATCGCCGGCAACAAGTTCTTTGGCCGCCACGAGGTGTACAAGGTACATAGGAAATGGGCAGACTATTATTGTGCCGCCTTGGTGGAGAACAGTCGGGTGTACATGCTGCGCAACACCATCAAGGACTTCGTCTGTGCACGGGCCATCGTCGCCGGCGAACCGAAGTGCCCGGGCACCTACGACCTCTATTTCAACGGACAGCAATCCTATTTCGTCAACAACCATGTGACCAACCTGCTGAACCTCTCGTACTACCGCCAGTCCTTCGGCACACTGAAGGGGAAGGGCGGCAGCACCCCCTTGGCGTTCAAGGACCGCCATGTCGATATTGTGAGACACTATGCCTACAACACCTACGACATCGACAGGGGCGAAGTGGAGAAGATGTGGAAAGACAGGACGTACCCCGACGATGGCGCCGATGCGAGGCAAGAGCGGCAACTGGACGGCAAGATTGTCCTCGACGACGTGCTGACACTGAATTTCCAACCTTTTGTAGATGCCTTGGAAAGACCTGCCGTTGACCTGCTCCATTTCTGCCACAACACCATCAAGTACCCGAACATAGGGGGGATGGAGTCGAGTTCCTATTGGCCTTG
>CAMKSZ010000313.1 GCA_946415525.1 uncultured Prevotellaceae bacterium
AGGAGCAAGTATTTCTCCTGCATGTCAAATTGTTTTTTTCTGGAATAGAAATAGGCCAATGTGCTTGTGATGATGCTATATCTTCTGTCACCCTGCTTGATGGAAGGCAAATAGTTTTCAAAGATACTGATTGCCTGGTCTTCATTACCTTTCTCACAAGTATAACTGGCCATGTTGGTAATGTATTCAAACGATTCCTTTGGTGCTATTTGCAGAATATGTTGTCGATAATATTGTGTACTGTCTATGTATTCCTTGAAATAAGGAGAATATTGAGCCATTTCAGAGCGATATAGAAAAAGTTCAGCCCGCTGATTATAATATTCCACCTTCTTTTCGTTGCTGAGTTGCGATAGTTTTATCCCATCAAGCATTGCACCCGCTTTCTCAAACATGCCAGAAACGGCAAGAATATGTGCCATTCTGATGAGGCAGCCAGCGTTCAAATCCACATCATTGAAAGTATTCTGTATTTCAATGTTTTTCTTCAAATAAAAGTAGGCAGAGTCGAAATTGAAAGCCATGTACTCGTCATACAGTCTATTGTTCAGTTTCAATTCCTGTTCTTGTGTAAGTTCAACGCCCCCCACCCCATCATGGATAGCCTTTATTTGTTTTTTCTTTTCCGAAATCAGTTTTTCTTGACAGTCGATAAGACTATCAAGTGTGTGATAGAGTTTTTTTATTTCCTTTTGGTTGGTAGTAGCCATCGCCTCAACGGTAAAGAAAAGGAGAACGGCAACAAGGGACATTTTCATTAAAATATGCATAAAACCAAATTCTTTTGAATTGTTGCACAAAGATAGACATTTCGATTGAGACAACCAAAATAAAGATGTCGCCAAAGAATATAAAAAGCCAATTTTCTATTTGCAAACGTTTTGATTTTTTATGTTTAAAATATTTATAATCTATTGGTTTACAATCATTTAAATTTTGATATATTTTGATTTTTGCTTGATGTAGTTGCAAACTCATTACACCCACAATATCTTTGCAAACGAATTTCAAATTCAACGCTATCAGCACTATCTACCAATGAAAAAATTCATCATGCATAGGTTATTTTTAGTTATTAGGTTTTTAATAGTTAGTTTTGTTGGGTGTTCTTTTGCGACGATTCAAGCAAAGGACATTTTGGTCTGCTCGCCCGACAGTACCGTGACGGTCACTGTCGGGGTGAGCGCCAACAAACCTTTTTACAAAGTAAACTATAATAAAGCCGAAATCATCTCACCTTCCCATCTTGGTTTCCAACTCGACCATGGCAATATGGGCGACAACGTCAAGTTGAAAGGAAAAGGTGACACACGCATCCGTCTTGCGGCGACATCTCGCCCGTAACGGTGGAGCCGCCATTCATATAGAGAAAACAAAATGAATCAATGTACTAACTCTAATAATAATTTAAAACCCAAATCAATGAAAAAAGCAAAGAATCAATTCTACCGCTTGCTAATGCTTATAGCGGTTGTGGTTTTTGCCTTGGATGTTTCGGCTCAGTCCACCATCAGTGGCCATGTGAAGGACGACACCGGTGAGGATGTCATCGGAGCCACCATCATGGAGAAAGGCACATCCAACGGTACTGTTACCGACTTCGACGGAAATTTCAGGTTGGAATGTAAGGAAGGAGCCACTTTGGTGGTTACCTACATCGGCTACGACCCCCAGGAGGTGACAGCGAAGAACGGCCTTGACATCACCCTTAGGGAAGATGTGGCCCAACTCAACGAAGTCGTCGTGGTGGGCTACGGCTCAATGGCCAAAAAGGAAATCTCGAGTTCCGTTGTACAAATCTCCAAGGACCAGTTCAACCAAGGTGCCGCCAGCGACCCTATGGCGCTGATTGCAGGCAAGGTAAGTGGTTTGAACGTCAGTGCCACCGCCGACGCCAACCCCAATGCCATGACCAACATCCAGGTGCGTGGCGCAGGTTCACTCACGGCATCCAACGGTCCACTGATTGTGATTGACGGCATTGCAGGAGGCGACCTTCGCAACATCGCCACCCAGGACGTGGAGTCCATCACCGTTTTGAAAGATGCTGGTTCCGCCGCCATTTATGGCACCCGTGGTGCCAATGGCGTTATTCTCGTCACCACGAAGAAGGGGTCCGGCACCCAGGGTGTGACGAATGTGACATACGACAGTTACATCGCCTTGAATTTCGCCAAGCCCAAACCCGACATTCTCACCACCGATGAGTTCCGCCGCTCACGCCGAGGCCAGGACTATGGCGGTGATACCGACTGGTGGGACGAAATCACACGTTCCTCAAGTTACAGCCTCAACCAATATGTGTCTATCGACTCCTCGACAAAGAACGGATTTTTTGGTCTGTCTGCAAACTACAAGAAAGGCAACGGACTTGACATCGTTTCCGGTCGTGAAGAGTATGGAGGTCGATTCGTGGGCGAGCAAAGAGTGCTCAACAACCGCCTTCAATTCAACTCATCGCTCTCCGCCCGCAAGGTGCATGAGAAATGGGGCAACGATGGCTTGTTCGACACCGCCCTCACGATGAATCCCACCATCCCTGTCAAGAATCCCGACGGCACCTATTATCAGCCCAACTCCCCCACCGACATTCACAACCCAGTCAATGACCTGAAAGAGAATGTGAGCAACGGCGACCGCATCTACCTGCTGGGCAATGCCGACGTGAAACTCAACATCCTGCAGATGGAGCAGCATGTGCTCAACACCTCACTGAGTTACGCCCTGCAATACAATGACTTGAAATCCAACTTCTACACCCCCTCCACCTCCAGCGAGTCCTATTGGAACGGCTATGCCGGTCGCGCCAACATCAACTACCAGAAATGGTGGACCAACCGCTTAGAGTGGCTTGTCAACTACACTTTGACACTCAACCAGCATCAGTTGAAAGCCGTTCTCGGTTATTCCTGGGAGCGCAGCAAATGGGAGCAGAGTGGCAATGAGAACATGGGCTTCGTCTATGACTCGATGAACTATCACGGCATTGCCAATGGTTCCTATCTGCGCGATGGCAAGGCCAATCTGTGGGCAGGCTCCTCCGAATCCACCTTGATAGGTTTCTTCGGTCGTTTGAACTACAATTATAACGACATGATTTTTGCCACAGCATCCATGCGCCGCGAAGGCAGTACAAAGTTTGGTGCCAACACCAAATGGGGTAATTTCCCGTCTGCTTCCTTGGCATGGGAAATCACCAAAACCCCATTTGCCGATGGTCTCAAATCAACATTCCAGAGTCTGAAACCCCGTATCTCCTATGGTGTGACAGGCCGCTCCGACTTCGATGCATACAAAT
>CAMKSZ010000314.1 GCA_946415525.1 uncultured Prevotellaceae bacterium
ACCTTAATTGTCGTGCAAGCCGAATGCAAACGAAAGTTTACTTTCAGTTTGCTGAGGCGCAGCCGACAATCGAGTGCAACTCAATGACCGAGCCCGAGTAGGGCGGTTGCATCCCTTCCCCTGGAGAGGGGAAGGGCCTTGGGTTGGGGTAGAAGCCCCTTCTTATGAAGAAGGGGTTGGGGTTGATGGAACATCCAAGCCAAAGGCTTGGCTCCCAAAGAAGAAGATTGGAGTCGTTGGAACATCCAAGCCAAAGGCTTGGCTCCCAAAGAAGAAGGTTGGAACATCCAACCCAAGGGGACACTTCAAAATAGTCACATCCTCTTTTTCTTTCACAAAGCCCCAATCACTTAAAAAAAGTGGCTGAAAATGAATAGCATTTCCGATTTTTTATCTACCTTTGCAGACTATAGTTATACTATACTGTATAAAAACTCAATAAAACAATAAAAACAGACAACAACGACGATTATGTTTGAAAATCTAAGCGACAGACTCGAACGCTCTTTCAAAATCCTCAAGGGTGAGGGAAAAATCACTGAAATCAACGTAGCCGCCACTCTCAAGGACGTGAGGCGCGCACTGATAGAGGCCGACGTCAACTACAAAGTGGCCAAAAACTTCACCGACTCCGTGAAGGAGAAGGCGATGGGCATGAACGTGCTCACTGCCGTGAAACCCGGACAGATGATGGTGAAACTCGTGCACGACGAGTTGGCTACGCTGATGGGCGGCGAGACTGTTGGCATCAACCTCAAGAGCAAACCCGCCATCATCCTCATGTCGGGACTTCAAGGTTCGGGAAAGACCACCTTCAGCGGCAAGTTGGCCAACATGCTGAAGACCAAGCAGCGCAAGAACCCCTTGCTCGTGGCCTGCGACGTCTACCGCCCCGCTGCCATCCAGCAGTTGAAGGTCGTGGCAGAGCAGATAGGTGTGCCCGTGTATGCCGAGGAAGACAACAAGAACGTGGTGGAGATAGCCCACAACGCCTTGCGCGAGGCAAAGGCCAAGGGATACGACGTGGTCATCATCGATACCGCCGGCCGTCTTGCCGTCGACGAGGAGATGATGAACGAGATAGAGGCGCTGAAGAATGCCGTCAACCCCGACGAGACCCTTTTCGTGGTCGACTCGATGACCGGTCAGGATGCCGTGAACACGGCGAAGACCTTCAACGACCGTCTCGACTTCGACGGCGTGGTGCTTACCAAACTCGACGGCGACACCCGTGGCGGTGCTGCCCTCTCCATCCGCACCGTGGTGACAAAGCCCATCAAGTTTATCGGAACGGGAGAGAAGATGGAGGCTATCGATGCCTTCCACCCCACGCGAATGGCCGACCGCATCCTCGGCATGGGCGATGTGGTGAGTCTCGTGGAGCGCGCCCAGGCCCTCATCGACGAGAAAGAGGCGCTGGAGTTGCAGAAGAAGATTCAGAAAAACAAGTTCGACTTCAATGACTTCATGAACCAAATCCAGCAAATCAAGAAGATGGGCAACATCAAGGACCTCGCTTCTATGATTCCCGGCGTGGGCAAGGCCATCAAGGACATCGATATCGACGACGATGCTTTCAAGGGCATCGAGGCCATTATACAGAGTATGACCCCGAAGGAGCGCACCCATCCCGAGTGCCTGAATCAGAGTCGCCGCATGCGCATCGCCAAGGGCTCGGGCACTACCGTGCAGGATGTGAACAAACTCATCAAGCAGTTTGACCAGACCCGCAAGATGATGCAGATGGTGACCAACACCTCGAAAATGAACATGATGATGAACGCCATGAAGGGCAAAATGCCCAACATGCCCAGATAATTTGAAAAAATGACACTGATTGACGGAAAAGCCACTGCCGCCGCCATCAAGGGCGAGATAGCCGAGGAAGTGAAGGCTATCATCGCGGCAGGAGGAAAACAACCCCATCTGGCAGCCATCCTCGTGGGTCACGACGGTGGGTCGGAAACGTATGTGAAGAACAAAGTATTGGCCTGCGAGGCATGCGGGTTCAAGTCGTCGCTCATCCGCTTCGAGGATGACGTGACGGAAGACGAACTGCTTGCCAAGGTTGAGGAACTCAACCAGGACGACGATGTCGACGGCTTCATCGTGCAGTTGCCGCTGCCCAGGCACATCGACGAGCAGAAGGTCATCATGGCCATCGACTACCGGAAGGATGTCGACGGATTCCATCCCGTCAACGTGGGAAGGATGGCCATCGGCCTGCCTTGCTTCGTCTCTGCCACCCCGTTGGGCATCCTTACCCTGCTCCGCCGCTATGGCGTGAAGACCTCGGGCAAGAAATGCGTCATCCTCGGACGCAGCAACATCGTGGGAAAGCCCATGGCTCAACTGATGATGCAGAAGAACTACGGCGACGCCACCGTCACCGTGTGCCACAGCCACTCCGCCACGCTGCGTGAGGAGTGCCGGCAGGCCGACATCATCATCGCCGCCATCGGTCAGCCCGACTTCGTGACAGCCGACATGGTGCGCGAGGGTGCCGTGGTCATCGACGTGGGGACGACCCGCGTGCCCGACAGCACCCGCAAGAGCGGCTACCGCCTCAATGGCGACGTGAAGTTCGACGAGGTGGCACCGCGCTGCGAGATGATCACCCCCGTGCCCGGTGGCGTGGGACCGATGACCATCTGTTCGCTGATGAAGAATACCTTGGCTGCGGCAAAGAAAGAGTACTACCAATAACCACTTGCGTGATGACAGCCGAGGAGTATTATAAACTGGGAAATGAGTATCGGAAGAAGGGCGACTGGCAGATGGCCATCAACAACTATATGGAGGCCATCGCCTTAGACCCCGACAGTCCCGCCGTGCAAGCCAAGGAGATGCTCGACGACATACTCAATTTCTACCATAAAGACTATTATAATCCGTAACAACTGCCTTTTGTGGCATAAAATCTAATCATTATGAGTAAAATCAAAGGTCAAATCTTGGTAAACACAAACAGGTGCAAGGGATGCAGCCTGTGCATTGTGGCCTGTCCGAAAGGGGTGATAGCCCTGGCCGACAAGAAGGTCAATGTGTCGGGCTATCCCTACATCGAGGCAAAGACCCCCGACGAGTGTACCGGGTGCGCCTCGTGTGCTATCGTATGTCCTGACGGATGTATCACTGTCTACCGTAAAAAAATGGAGGGTTAGCCCATGGCTGAGCAGGAAGTAACATTGATGAAAGGCAACGAGGCAATCGCCCACGCTGCCATTCGGTGCGGAGCAGATGGATATTTCGGATATCCCATCACACCGCAGAGTGAGGTAATCGAGACG
>CAMKSZ010000315.1 GCA_946415525.1 uncultured Prevotellaceae bacterium
TGTTTCGAGGTGACCACTCCTTCATATTCGATATTCGACCATTGTGTGGTGACATCATAACTCCAATCAAAAATGTCATAAGTCAAGAAACCGGTTGGTGTGGTGTGCGCCTGTACGGAAATTTTGGCGGCCTTGTCGGCCCGAACTTTCATCTTGAACCGGAATTTTTCTCCCGTTTTCCATTGATGGTCGGGGGTGTAGACATAGAACGTGGCATCCCATTCTTCGCCGGAATTGTCGGTGTCCTGAACCTTGATGCCCCTCGTGTGTTCGTAGCCCTCGCCTTCCACGAAGTGGGTGTTGGCCCCATTTTGGTAATTACTATTGCCGTAGTCATGTCCCCACAGGGAGGTCGCATCGTCGCTCTCGCAGTTGCCGTTGACCACATGGTTGAGGGGATTGAAGCCATGGGGGCAGACAAGTTCGCAGCGCCCGCCCGTAAAGGGTGTATCCTCAAATGCGGTATCGGCAAGTCGGTAGGCGGTGGCGGGGATGGTGATGCGCCTGAACTCAGAGTTGGCCATCATATTGGAGGTATCCGCACCAGGGATGATAGTGAAGGAGGAGATGTCAAGATCGTCCACGCCGGACACGTAGTTCAGCATGCTGCTCATGTCGGTCACATTCGAGGTGTCGAAATAGGAAAGGTCGAAGTTCTCCACCATATAGTTTGACTCATCTTCGTTCGTCGGGTCATAGCAATAACCCAGTGATTGGAACATGCCACACATGTTGGTCACCTGGGATGTGTTGAGGTTTTCCCATCCTTCAAAACGAACCCTGGCCTTTGCGGGCAGCGCGGAGAACCAGTACGCGGTGCTGGTGGGATAGTAGTCGGCGAAACTGCTATCGAAGACGATGGTCATGTAATCCACAAAACTCGGAAGATTGGGAAACCTCACTTCATCCACCCCAACAGTTCTGCTCCAACTGCTTCTTTGGTTGTCATAATAAAAGGTGACGGTGACGGAGGGATAGCCATAGGAGATTCCATAATCCACGGCACAATAAGGTTCCTGTGCGCTCATTCCCGAAACTCCCACAAAAGTCAAGAGCATGGTCAGTAGAAAAAGTCTTGTTGTTTTCATATTACTATATTTTTTGTAGTTTCATTTGAAAAGGTTGCCGCAAATATAGAAAAAATAATGCAACGATGCAAGGAAGATGGGGAAAAACGACGAGCATTACCGAGATTTTCATATTCTGCCTATATGTCCTTTGCAAATGGGAAACACATCATTGCCATGTTTTGTTGTTCTTGTAATTGGAATTTCCTCATAGAAAAATCAATTTTTTACTCAACCGGCTCAAAATATCGATTATTTTGTATATATTTGCAAATGCTAACCAAAAAACTATAGAAAATGCACAGGACGATAATATTGGCATTCATGCTGATGGACATTTCGGTGATGTATGCGCAAACCGACTACACATCCAAAATAGAGAATCCCGTTTTGAATCAAGCCTAAGCGGGTGGACACACAAGAGCATGGGCACCCAAGGCAACAGCGTGTTCACGCTGAAAGACGGCAACACCTATGTCGAGAAATGGACAGGTCGCGGCGGTGCCGTGGGGTCGGCAAGCGTCAGCCAAGAGTTGACGTCGCTGCCCCCAGGCAACTACGAATTGACTGTTGCCGCCCAAAACATCCAAGAAGACACGCCCAATGCCGCCCAAAGCGGCGCCTACATCTTCGCCGGTAGTGCGAAGACCGTGGTGACGGTGCGCGACACCTACAAGGTAGCCTTCGACTTCATCTCCGGCACGGTGCCCATCGGTTTCCAGGCCGTCGATGCCACCGGCAACTGGTTGGCCGTCGATGATTTCCGGCTCGCATTGGTGGGCACCGACCTCAGCGCCCCCCTTGGCGAGACCATCGCTGTCGCCGAAGCCCTCTATGGCGACGGCAGCGGCAAACAGGCCGGGCAACTGATGGCAGCCATCGAAGCCGCCCGTTCCGTGGCCTCCAACGTCTCGGCCACAGGCCAGGAGCAGGCCGATACCATCGTCGCCCTCGAAACCGCCATCGACATCTACCAGCGTGCCAACGCCAGCGTGGAGCAACCCCTCGACCTCACCGCGAGCATCGTGAATCCCAGTTTCGAACAAGGCGACTTCACCGGTTGGACGGCAACGGGCATGTCGATACAAGGCAACTCCGTCTTCAGCATCAAGGGCGGCACCTACTACGCCGAGCGCTGGACAGGCCGTGGCGGCTATGTGGGCGACTGCCAACTCATCCAGACAATCCATGGGATGAAGCCCGGTTGCTACCGCCTCAAGGCCGTGGCACAGAACATCCAAGAAGACACGCCCGAAGCGGCACAGAGCGGTGCTTGCATCTTCGCCAACGGCCACCGTCAGACGGTCGGTGTCCGCGGCGACTACACACTCGACTTCGTGTTGGTGAGCGAGCAACTGAAGATAGGATTCTTGGCCGAGGGAGCCACCGGCAACTGGCTGGCTGTCGACCGTTTCCGTCTGGAGTACGTGGGCGACGACTTCGACGCGGAGAAAAGCCAATTCACCCAACTCATCACACAAGCCGAAGAGTTGGCCGCACAAAAGATGTGCGAGGCCACCCGTCAGGCACTGCTGGCCGCCATCGGCACCGCCCGCCAGTTGCTCGACCAAGAGACGACCGACGGATGGGGAGAGGCGGCAGCACAGTTGGAGGCCGCCTACGAGGCCGCCACCGTCTCACATGAAGTGTTCGGCCGTCTTGCCGAAGCCATCTCCAACGCCCGTCAGGAACTCGAAGCCATGCCAGGCGCCGACGTCACCGCCTACCAAGCAGCCATCGATGCCGCACAGCAGGCTTACGACGATGCAGCCACCACCGATGCCCAAGCCGAGGCCGCCATCGACACCCTCGAGAAAGCCGCCTTTGAGTTCAAGATTGCCAACGGCAGCAGCGAGGGTCCTGAGGTGGTCACCGACAAGCGCTTCGTCCGAGGCGCCACCTGGGCATTCGGGCGCAGCACCGTGAAGGGCAACAACCTCTTGGAGCAAGGCTTCTGCTGGGCCGAGCACCCCGACCCTAAAGTCACCGACCACCGCACCACCGAATACCTGAACCAAGCCGGTCGCATCTACTGGCTTCGCGACCTGAAGCCCGCCACCGTCTATTACATGCGCGCCTACGCCATCGACAAGGACTACGGCGTGGGCTACGGCGACGTCATCAAGTTTGTCACCGTCCCCAAGGGAACCATCGGCCATTGGTACAACAACGGCGGCGACGAGGCCACCAACGAGCGCATCAACAACGC
>CAMKSZ010000316.1 GCA_946415525.1 uncultured Prevotellaceae bacterium
GTTACAAAATTACTAAAAATAATTCATAAATCCCCCTCTTTCGAAGATTTTCACCTTGTTGACCGATTTTGTTACCATTCTGCGTATTTCTCATCGATAATACAAAACATGGCAATCGTATAACTGAATTTTCCCTCCTCAGACTTATCCTCAATCACTCCATCTCATTATTGGCTTGTGCGCACGGCTCCCCTCCCCTTGACCAAGGGGAGGGGCTGGGGGTGGGGTTGCATGTCGTTGAAAATCAGAAATAAAGAATATAATAAAAAAACGCTTCGCTTAGAAAAAAGGAATAAAAAGTAAGAAAAAAAGAAGATAGAAAAAGTGCCAAGGCACTCGCAAAAAGGATGAAAAAAATGTGAGGACAAATCTGATTCCCATCGATAACACAAGATACAAAGATATAGTAAATATTGTTCAGTAAGGGACAGGGCATTCTGTTATTGTCGTGCAACTATTCTTCGCAAGCCTAATCATTTTTTCCACCTTTTTTTCAGCGCTTTAGCGCTTTTTCTTTCTTTTTGATTCTTTTTCTTAAGCGAAGCGTTTTTTTATTTATGTTATTTTGGGAGACGCCCCAATACAAGCCGCCCGTCGTTCGCAAGACTATTGTCTTAACTCCTTAACTCCCAAACTCCTTAACTCCTTAACTCCCAAACTCCTTCCCTCCCAATCCATCCCCCCAAAAAGTGAAGCAAATATAGCAACAAAGATATCTCGACTTTCAAACATATTTCGTAACTTTGCACCCGCAAACACCCTATTAAATAAGGAGCGACAAGGACTAATGTCCAAACTCCAAAAATCCAAATAAAAAAGCAATGAAAAAACTATTTGTTTTGACCGTTGCATTGGTATTCTGCGGTCTCGCCACTGTCCAGGCAGCAGGCGACGAGAAAAACGGACATGCTTACTTCACAAAGGCACAACTGCCCAACATGGTTAATATCCTCCCCGCACCGCCGGAGTTTGAGTCCGCCAGGTTCGTGGCTGACCAGTCACAATATCTCTGGGGAAAACTGATGCGTCTCGACGAGGCCCGCTGCGAACAAGCCAAGCGCGATGCCGTGTATAGCATGGCTACCATCATCGAGGAGTTCGGCGACATCTTCGGACTGGAAATCACCAAGGAGGGCACCCCCGAGATTTACACCATCTTGCAGGATGTCTGCGCCTCGTGCGACAGCATATACTCCGACGCGAAGGCTCATTTCAACCGCTTGCGTCCCTACACCTATTACAACGAGGGCACCATCGTTCCCGAGAAGGAAGAGAAGCACCGTTACGAGGGTTCGTACCCCTCTGGGCACACTGTTCTCGGTTGGACGTCGGCCCTGTTGCTGGCAGACATCAACACCTCGCCGAAGGCAATGGAAGGCCTCCTCGCCCGTGGCTATGAGTTTGGCCAGAGCCGTGTCATCGCGGGCTACCACTGGCAGAGCGACGTGGATGCTGGCCGTATGGCGGGCAGTGTTCTCTACCAGATGATTCGCAACCACGAACGTTTCATCGGCCAGTTGGCAAGGGCTCGTGCTGAGTTCGCCGAGAAGACGGGTGGCATGTCGAATGTGGCCAGTCCCGCTGGTGTCTCGCAGCGTGGGGGTTCTGCCCAAATCTACCATATCAACGGCACCCCTGCCTCCGACAACACCAAAGGCATCGTAATCGCTAACGGCCAGAAAGTCGCAAGGAAGTAATGTCTTCCTACGACCATAAAGGCTGATTGCCTCGCCATGCTGCCTCGTTTGTGGCATATTTAGCAGAATAAGAAAACCAATAAAACTATGAATTATCAGAAGGTATTTGAAACGATGGTGAGCGAAACGGCAAAATACCTCACCAACAACAGACTGAAAACCATGGTGTTAGGACTCTCCGGCGGACTGGACTCCACCGTGACCGCCGCCATCTGCAACGAAGTGGTGAAACGGCATCCCGAACAGCAGTTCAAATTCATCGGCGTCAGTCTGCCTTGCTCGTCGAACTCGGTCGAGGAAAACGATTCTGCCAATGCGGCGATGAGGGCTTTTTGCAGCGAGTATTGGGTGGAAAACTTGCAGGCTCAGTATCTCTTGCTGAAGGCTACTTGCGAACAGCGCTACCCCTCGACGCCCATCTCACAGGGAAACATCAAGGCTCGCCTGCGCATGATCTACCTTTATAATATTGCCTCTGTCACTGGTGGACTCGTTATGGACACCGACAACCTGACGGAGCACAACTTGGGCTTCTGGACCATTCACGGCGACGTGGCTGACTACAACCCCATCGGTGGCTTGTGGAAGCATGAGGTCTATGAACTCTGCAAATATCTCTTCACGGAGTGCTATCCCGATGTGGAGGATCCGCGTCATCAAGCGCTGCAGGCGGCCTACGACATCCTGCCTACCGACGGCAACGGCGTGGCTGTGGGTGGCGACATGGCGCAGATTGCGCCGGGCCACACCTACGAGGAGGTGGACGACATCTTGCTTACCTACCTGCAAAATGGCGACGACGAAGCGCAGATGAAGCGCCTCAATGACGCTTACGGCGCAGAGACCGTCGAACGTGTCCTTGCCCGCCATCGCGGTTCCGCTTTCAAGCGCAAGCGCATGCCCCTCGTCATCGAAAGGTCCCTCTACGATTCTTAGAAGTAGCACAATTCAACCCAAAAAGCAATAGAGACGTCACATTGTGGCGTCTCTATTATAATTGTGGCGTCTCTTTTATAATTGTGGTGTCTCCCATCCAATCGGCCGTCGCTCGCAAGACTATTGTCTTAACTCCTTAACTCCTTAACTCCCAAACTCCTTATTTTTTCACATATAATTACCGCGAATTACCCATTAATTTTAGTGCGCACCAATTCATGGCCAATTATATGGTAATTATATGTTTACTACGTTTTTGTCAATCGCTGAGCAATCAGTTTGTCCAAAGATTTTTTCTTCCTTTTTTTCAGCGCCTTGGTGCTTTTTCACCCTTTTTCTATCTTTTTCTTAAGCGAAGCGTTTTTTTATTTTTATTTCTTATGACCTTTTAGGGCGATTGTATATACTACTAAAACCCAGGGCGTTGCCCTGGGCTATGTACTCATTGGCCTTTCTGGCCGCTGTTAAAAAAGGTGGAGGCAATGGGACTCGAACCCACGACCTTCTGCGTGCGATGCAGATGCTCTTCCAACTGAGCTATGCCCCCAGACTATTAAGGCGAGTTGATGAAATCCGCTGCAAATATAGATAAAAAATGCGAAAAAACAAATAGTCGGCAGATAGTATTTTATTTCATTCTT
>CAMKSZ010000317.1 GCA_946415525.1 uncultured Prevotellaceae bacterium
TTGTAGAGTTGCGTGGCGCTGGTGGGGATGCCGTTCTCCATGCCGCTATAGACAAGGGGATATCCGCCAACGTAGTCGGGCACGAACCGCAGGTGGGTCATCAGCCATTTGTAGTCGTAGTCGGTGCCGCCGCCTTGCGGGGTGGTGGAGTTGTTGCGCTCGCCCCAGTCGCCGCTCACTTGGAGGGCGGTCTTCACATACTTGCCGATGTTGGCGTTGATGCCGGCGCGGAAGTTCCAGCGGTCGTAGTCGAGACGGCCGATGTTGCCGTCCTGGGTGTAGTACGACACGCCGGCGAAGTAGGTGGCTTTGTCGTTTCCGCCGTTGATGTTGATATTGTGGCGCTGGGTGAGGGCGGCCTTCCATTCCTTGTCAAGCAAGTTGTAGTCGAGGCTGCGGGCAGCCTCCATCTCGTCCGATTGGAAGAGGTGGATGCGAGGTTCGATGTCATCTTGCATCGAGGTGTTGGCGCCGCGGATGGTGTTGTAAATCTTCATGTAGTTGTAGGAATCGAGCATCTTGGGGGTGTAAAGGGCGTCGGTCCAGCCCAATTGCCCGGAGTAACTGATTTTGGGTGCGGCGTTCTCGCCCTGTTTCGTCTTGACGAGCACCACGCCGTAGGCGGCACGGGCACCATAGACGGCGGCCGAGGCATCCTTCAGCACGGTGATGCTCTCCACCTCGCTGATGTCGAGGTTGTTGAAGGCGTTCTCTGTGGAGATGAAGCCGTCGATGACGTAGAGCGGGGTGGGGTCGGGGTTGCCGCCGCGGGTGGCATCGGGAGTGGTCGATTTGGCGAACACGTCGCTCTGGCGGATGTTGAGCGAGGGACTTTGGCCAGGCCGGTAGCCGTTGGCGCTCACGCTCACGCCGTTGAACATGCCCACGAGGGCGTCGCCGAGACTACCCACGGAGAGGTCTTGGATGTCCTTGGCGGAAATGGCTTCCACTGCACCGGTCACGTTTTTCATTTTCTGGGTGCCGTAACCCACGACCACCACCTCGTCGAGGCTCTGGTGGTCTTCGGCCATGTGGATGACGCCACCGGGCTTGACGGTCTGTGTCAAGTAGCCGATGTAGGTGACGGTGATTTTTGCATCGGCGGGGACGGAAATCTCGTAGTTGCCGTCGAGGTCGGTGACGGTGCCGCCTGCTGTCTGGCCGGCCACCTTGATGGTGGCGCCAATGATGGGCTCGCCGGTCTCGTCGAGCACGGTGCCCTTCACGGTTTGGTTCTGGGCCAGGATTGGAGCCGGCACCAGCATCATGGCCATGCTCATGCAAAGGCTGATGATGAATTTTCTTTTCATATCTTGTACTCTTTTTTGATTCTACATGGGTTGGGTGCTATTTCCACCAGCGGGGGTCGCCGGTCTTGCGGGCCACCTGGTCGGCGCCGGTCGGCGTGAAGTTGCCGTTGGCGGGGTCGGTGAAGGCGGGGTCGGTCTGCAAGGCGTTGTTGCTGGTGTCGTAGGAATTGGTGGTGAAGCCTTCGGTCTCGGGGGCACCGTTAAACCAATAGGTGTTGTAGCCGAAATTGTTGACAGCAGCCGTGCTGATGCGGCCGGTGAGGCGACGGGGCACCTGACCGCTGCCGCAATCGACGAAGATGTTGTTGGTGATGTCGTAGTTCGATGTATTCCTACCGTCGAAGCCGCTATGGTTGGCCATCTGTCCTTCCTTGGCGATGTTGTAGAACGTGCAATTCTTGAGGTTGATGGAGTTGGTCAGGTAACCAGCGCGGTCGCAGCGTCCGGAGTTGTTGTAGCGGACGAAATAGTTCACCTTGTTGTTGGTGGCACCCCAGAAGGTGCAGTTGGTGGCGGTGAAGTCGTTGATGAAGCCGCCGCCGTCATAGAGTTGGAAGTAGGCACTGCTGCTCATCTTGTCGTCGGGGGTGAACTTCACCAACGTGTTGGTCATCGAGAAATTCTTGATGCAGTATTTCACCTTGTTGTCGAACATGAAGTAGCGGTTGACATTGAGCACCTCGCAGTTGAGGAAACTCACGGGGTCGGTGATTTGGTAGTGGTTGTTGTGGTCGGCATCGAGAATGTCGGGATTGGGCGTCTCGCTGAGGGCGAGCACGGCTTCAGTAGATGCGCCGCATTCGAAGGTGATGTATTTGGCCTTGAAACCGCTCGAAGTGGCCAGACCGCCGCCGTTGCCATAGGTGATAATGGCATTGTTGCTCTTGCTGCTGGTGCGCAGCGTAACGGTATAGGGACCGAAGTCGAGCAGCGAGGAAAGCGTGTAATGACCACCCGGGGTGAGGTCGAAGTTGAGGTTCGAGCCTTTGGCGTCGGCGGGGATGGGGTGTGCGGCAAACCATTCGTAGAGGTCGCCTTCGGGGATGACGGCAAACGAGGCCTCAAACGAATTGAAGAGTTTCTCGGTGGCTGCTGCTGCGTCGCTGTTGCCCAACCTGCTGTTGCCAAGCGTGCGGATGAGAAGTTTGTAGTTGACGTCCTCTTCACGCGAGGTGGTGATGGAGCAACCGTCGATGGTTCTTTCCACCAATGGCGTGGCTTCGTTGCTCTGGTCGTAGAGTTTCACTTCATAACCGCCAGCGCCATAGACCACAGGCCAGGTGATGGTCATCTGGTCGCCGTCGGTGTTGGGCGTGATGGTGATGTCGCCCTCTGCGGGTGATGACAGTTGGGTGTTGCGCACGCTGCTTTCGAACGTGTCGTTCCCACTGTAGGTATCGGCGCAGGATGTGACGAGCCATGTGCCTACGGCAATGGCCGCAAGGGCACATAGTTTCTTGCTGGATACAAATCTTTTCATAAGATGGTCTTGATAATTATACATGTATAAATTCGAATTCTGAAATAATGACGAGAATACGATGAAAATGTAACCAAAAAGAGTTCTGCTTTTCACAAGGGGAATTCATACACCGCCCACACCATCGACGAATGGGTGATAAGTTAGAGATATTGCCTTTGATGATTATCCGCATGTATCCGATAACGCACCGAAGGTGCAATAAGCCCCCAGCCCAGGGCAACGCCCTGGGAAATGGGAAGGAAGCAATCGCCCTGTAGGGGCATAAGCCTTTCATCTACAAATGCTTATGCCCCTACAGGGCGACTGCGGATATCTTGATACCCAAGGCGTTGCCTTGGGCTATGTGCTTGTTGGTCTTTCAGACCGCCCTATGGAAAGATGCGGATAATCGTTTGCCTTTTATTCTTCCACGCTATCTTCCACTGCTGCTTCTACGCTGTCTTCCTCCTCTTCATCGTCGTTGAGGAAATGATAGCGCC
>CAMKSZ010000318.1 GCA_946415525.1 uncultured Prevotellaceae bacterium
TTTTCGCTTTTGTTGACATAAGTCAATCCAAGGGGACAAAATAAAGGGTGGCAGGGACAAAAATTGGGGGGGATTATTCGAGATGGAGATAATTCGAGATATCGAGATATCGATACATCGATATATCGACATATCGAAATCTCGATATAACGATATGCCGATATAACGATATTTCGAGGCGGGGAAAGCGAGACGGGGAAGGCGAGACGGGGAAAACGAAACGGGGAAAGCGGGGACGGGGAAAGCGGGGATATGATCCTTTTTATTTAATGATAGTTGCTTTTACTATTCTGACGTCCTCTTTTGGGCGATTGGCTTTTCCTGTTTCCACCGATTGAATCCTTTCGACGACCTCCATTCCCTCCAGGACTTCGCCAAAGACGGTATATCCCCCATCGAGATGCGGACTACCCCCATACTTGAGATAGCCCTCCCGCACCTCAGGCGTCATCTTCACCTTGCCATGCGAGATGGAATCCAATTTGTGCTGAAACAAGTCAATTTCCGGTTCGTTGAAATTCCAGCCATAGACGATATAAAATTGCGAGGCCGACGACTCATGCTTAGGGTTGACTTGGTCAGGTTCCCTTGCCGCCGCCACCGCCCCTCTTTTATGATAGAGTTTGGGGAAACAGATTTCAGCCGGCACAGTATAAGTCTCAGGCGTCTCTCCCACGACATCGTTTTTTCCAGCATTCTTCGACCCGAGGTCACCCGTCTGAATCATGAAATTCTTGATGACCCGATGAAACAAGACGCCATCATAAGCCCCCTGCCCCACCAACTTCAGGAAATTATCACGATGGAGCGGCGTTTCATTAGCCAAAGCGATGCGAATATCGCCCATGGAAGTTTGCAGCAGCACCTCCCGCCGCAAGGAATCCGTCCCATCTTGTGCATGGGCAGCAAAGCCCATGCCCCAAGACAAGACAAAAATTGCAAGAATTCTCTTCATCATCATAGAGTCCACCTTAATATACATGGTCGCTGGAAGTGATTTCCTGCCTGTCGATTTTCTTGCTGTCGATGGCCCTCCACGCATAGACGATATAAGCCAGAACGATGGGAATGACAAAACTGACATACGTCATAGTGCGCAGCGTGAACTCGCTGCTGCAACTATTGGCGATGGTCAGGCTGCTCTGCAAATCGGCATTTGAAGGATAATAAGCCGTGCAATTCCATCCAGCACACAAGAAGAGGCACAGCACGACGAGCACCACTCCGATGCCAGCCGGCCAGATGCCATGGATATAAGCATCGTTCTTCAAGGTTTTATAAACGGCAAAGAGCAAGAGCACCACGCCCACCAACAAGACGACGAGGACATACCACATGGTGAGCAAGTTGTGCAAGTATTTCATTGGCTCCATGAAAATGACTCCCGTTGCCGGGTCGTAAGCATATCCATCCTTGACCAGCAGTTGAGTGAAGAACAGCAGGAAGAAGACCAAGAAGATCACAAAGATCCACCTCAAACTCTTCCGGCATTTGTCCCGAAGGTTCTTGTCGTCCACATTATTTATAATATATAGGATGCCCAAAATCCTTGCCAGGAAAAAGACCGCGATGCCAAAGATGACATTCCGTATATCGAGCAAGGCATCGAGTCCGTTCATCCTTCCGGTCCAACTGCTGATGACTGGCTGCACGTCGCTGAGCAAGTTCATCTTCTGCACCACGAAATTGGAGCCATTGAAGAAAGTGGCCACCGCCCCACCCAACAGTATCGGGCCGAGCACACCGTTTACCACGAGGAAAGACTGGAATAGTTGCGGTCCGAAAATGTTTCCCAACTTGTTTTGGAACTCATAACTGACAGCCTGCAACACGAAAGAGAAAAGAATAATCATCCAAAGCCAGTAAGCCCCTCCGAAACTCGTGCTATAGAAAAGTGGGAACGAAGCGAAGAACGCCCCTCCGAAGGTGACGAGCGTGGTGAAGGTGAATTCCCACTTTCTTCCGGTGGAATTGATGAGCATCTTTCGCTCTGTTTCGTCGGCCCCGAGGCTGAATATCAAGGAATTGGCCCCCTGTACAAACATGAGGAAGACCAGCAGTGCCCCCAAGAGAGAGATGAGGAACCACCAATATTGCTGCATAAAATCGTATGTCATAACTTTAGGATTAAAAGGTTAATGCTTCAGACCTACATGCTATAGTCAGGTCCCTTTTTGATTTGCTTTGCCAGGATGTTGATTTCGACAGCCAACAAAACCGTGAAGAGCACGAGGAAGATGAAGAAAGTGATCATGACATCGTTGGGCGACAAGTTGCTCACGCCCACCCAAGTAGGCATCATGTCCTGTATGGTCCACGGCTGTCGTCCGAACTCCGCCACGAGCCATCCCGACTCACTGGCGACATAGCCCAGCGGCAGCAAGAGCAAGGACAGCCATCCCCACCATTTCCCCACCGTCATGTCCTTTCGATAGACATAGAACAATGTGGCGGCGAAGAACAGGATGAAGAGACACCCCAGTCCGACCATGATTCTGAACGTATAGAAGCACAGCGGTATATTAGGCACAGCCTGGTCGGCATCCTTGATATATCCATATCCGAAATATTTCATGTTCTCCTTGATGAACTGCACTTTTGCATCGAGCAAAGCCTGCTGGGTGGCAGTGAGTTTACCATCGAACTTCGTCTTCAGGTCGCGATATTCGCCCAAGGCAGTAATCACCTCGCGCCCCCGCTGCATTTTCCTGTTAAGCGACAGTTGCACCTCACCATTGGCGTCCTTATATCCCCCGTTGATGATGTCGTTGATCCCCGGGACGAACCCGTTGAAGTCGTGCGTAGCCATGAACGAGAGCATTTTGGGGATGCCTATTCTGAGTGGCGGTTCCTCGCCCGATTTGTAGTCAGGCTGGCTGAACGGGTTGACCCACGCGATGGCCGTGAGGCTCTGCCCATTCCCACCATCATAGAGCGCCTCCATCGCCGCCAATTTCATCGGTTGCACCTGTGCGACAGTATAGGCAGAATGGTCGCCCGTGACAGCCGCCAGCACCGAGGCCACGAGCCCCACTATGCCGCCCACCTTGATGCTCTCGATAGCCAGTCTGCGCTCCCTGTTTCGCAGCAGGTAGTAAGCACACACAGCAACGGTGAACAACGCCCCGATAATCCACGATGAAGTGACGGTATGGCAGAACTTGTCCACTGCGAAGGGCGAGAACGCCACATCCCAGAACGAGACCATCTCGTTGCGCATGGTGTCGGGGTTGAACTCACACCCCACAGGATATTGCA
>CAMKSZ010000319.1 GCA_946415525.1 uncultured Prevotellaceae bacterium
CGTGTGCGCGGAGGAAACCGATGACGGTCTCTGTATCGACATCATACTGGTGCTTCGTCGGCTCCATGGGTTTCGGCTCGATGAGGAAGGTGCCGGTGAATCCATTCTTGCGGGCGTAGTCGCGAGCGGCGGTGAGCATCTGAGCGAGGTGCTCCTTCTCACGCTTCTGGTCGGTGTTGAGGAGGCTCATGTAGCCCTCACGTCCACCCCAGAATACATAGTTCTGTCCACCCAACTTGATGGTGGCGTCGATGGCGTTCTTGATTTGTACGGCAGCACGGGCGACGACGTCGAAGTCGGGGTTGGTGGCGGCGCCGTTCATGTAGCGCTTGTTGCCGAACACGTTGGCAGTACCCCAGAGCAGTTTGATGTTGGTGCCCTTCATCTTCTCAAGGGCATAGTCGGTGATGGCCTTCATGCGAGCCTCATACTCCTCGATGCAAGCACCCTCTTCGACGAGGTCGATGTCGTGGAAGCAGAAATACTCGATGCCGAGTTTCTCCATGATCTCGAAGCCAGCGTCCATCTTGTCCTTGGCGCGCTGCACGGCATCCTCTGCCTTGTCCCACTCGTAACTGCGGGTCTGTCCACCAAACTGGTCGCCAGATGCGCCTCCAAGTGTGTGCCACCAAGCCATGGCGAATTTCAGCCAGTCCTTCATCTTCTTGCCCATCACGACCTTCTCGGGTTCATAGTAATGGAATGCCAACACGTTTTTGCTCTCGGTTCCTTCAAAGGGAATCTTTCCAATTTGAGGAAAATACTCTTTTGCCATAAATTAAATAATGAATTGATAAAAGTTATGTTATGGGTTTTGTTTTTATACGTTATGCATTGGCAACGGCTGCCAAGCGGTTTTTCCAGTTGGCGTAAGCCTCAAGGTATTCCTTGCGGTGACGCTCGTCAGGTTCGATGACGGCCAAGCGCTTCAGCGAAGAGAATGCCTCCACATTGTCCTTATAGATGCCGCAGCCCATGCCGGCGCCCTTGGCGGCACCTACGCTGCCGTCGGTTTCGAGCAGTTCGATGGTGGCGCCGCTGACACCTGCGAGTGTGTCGCGGAAGAGCGGACTGAGGAACATGTTGGCCTTGCCGGCATGGATTTTCCGTATGTCCATGCCCATCTGCTGCATGATTTCCATGCCATAGCAGAAACTGAAGACGATGCCCTCTTGTGCAGCCCTCATGAGATGAGCCTTGCCGTGCTTGTTGAAGTTGACGCCGCTGATGGAGCAGCCCACCTCCTTGTTTTCGAGTACACGCTCTGCGCCGTTGCCGAAGGGGATGATGGTGACGCCCTCGCTGCCGATGGGCACCTGTGCCATGAAGTCGTTCATCTCGGCGTAGGAGATGCCCTCGGGCGCGATGGTGCGCCTCACCCATGCGTTGAGGATGCCGGTGCCGTTGATGCAGAGCAGCACGCCCAGACGGTCGAGTTCCTTGGTATAGTTGACGTGAGCGAAGGTGTTGACACGGCTCTTCTTGTCGTAGTTGATTTCACCCAACACGCCATAGACCACGCCCGACGTTCCTGCGGTGGAAGCAATCTCGCCCGGGTTGAACACGTTCAGCGAGAGGGCGTTGTTGGGCTGGTCGCCGGCACGGTAGGAAATGGGGGTCCCTTCCTTGAGACCGAGTTCGGCTGCTGCTGCGGCACTCACCTCGCTCTGCACGCTGAAGGTGGGCACGATGTCGGGGACGAGCGAATCGTCGAATCCGAAATACTTCATCAGGAAGTCGGCCACGCGCTTCTCCTTGAAGTCCCAGAACATGCCCTCGCTGAGTCCGCTAATGGTGGTGTTGGCGACACCGCTGAGCCTCATGGCCAAGTAGTCGCCGGGGAGCATGAATTTATACACCTTGTCGAAAAGTTCCGGCTCGTTGTCCTTCACCCAGGCTAATTTTGCAGCGGTGAAGTTGCCGGGCGAATTGAGCAAATGCCCTAAGCATTGGTCGGCGCCGATGGCATCGAAAGCCTTCTCTCCATAAGGCACGGCCCTGGAGTCGCACCAGATGATGGAGGGTCTGAGCACCTGGAGGTCTTTATCGACACAAACGAGTCCGTGCATCTGATAGGAGATGCCGATGGCCTTGATTTCCTCGCCCTTGGCGCCAGTGTCGGCCATGATTTTCTGGAGACTCATCTTGGCATAGGTCCACCATGACTCTGGGTCTTGCTCTGCCCATCCTGCCTTGACGGCCTTGATGGGTGCCTCACTCTCTGGGAAAAACGCCGATGCAGCACACTCGCCGGAGTCCGCATCCACAAGCGATGCCTTGACAGAACTACTGCCGACATCGAAACCTAATAGATATCTTCTTGACATAGTAAAATGATTTAACAGTAATGCTGTTTGGAATGACCACATGGTGCATCCCGATATTTTGGGCAAAGATAATACAATTATTCGACAAAAACGGTAAAAAAAGTGGCGAAAATCGGCGAATGAAAGAAAAAGTAGAGTATTTGAAACAAAATGAGGAGTTTTGAAGAATCACTAAAAGTCGGCCGTGCCGACGAGTGCCAAGGGGAGTTCCGTGCACAGAGACGAAAAAAGGGAGACGGTCTCCCCAAAAACCAAAAGACACCTCCTGATTGGGGAGGTGTCTCTTTGGATATTGTCGAAAGGAATATTAAGCGAGCGTGAAAAGCCCTTCTTCTTCCTTGATCTTGCCCTCTTTGAAGAGCCAGCCCATGCCGAGCAAAGTCTCCTCCTCGGAGATTTTGGCTTTCTTTGCGATTTCCTTCACGCTGAGAGCCTTCTCTGCTGCGAAAAGAGCCTGATAAACGTCACCGGCCTTGAAGCCTACAGTCTCTGAATTGATAACAATCTCTACCTTCTTGGCGGCCCTTTTCGGAGCAGCCTTCTTCTCGGTTGCAGCCTTAGTGGTCTTCTTCTCTGCTGCTGCCTTTGTTGTTGCTTTCTTTTCTGCCATAATTTTGTTAAAACAATATTAATTATCGGTGAACTAATTATGTATCAACCTTTTAATTACGGTGCAAAATTAGTGCTTTTATTCCGAACAATCTAATTATTTTACCAAAAATTGTCCGATTTCGAGCGATTGTTATCAATTTTAGTTGTTTTCTTGATGTAAATCAATCTTCAACTGCAGTTCTTCCAACTGCTTGGGGTCAAGTTCGGAGGGAGCGTCGAGCATCACGTCGCGGCCGCTGTTGTTCTTGGGGAAGGCGATGCAGTCGCGGATGCTGTCGAGACC
>CAMKSZ010000320.1 GCA_946415525.1 uncultured Prevotellaceae bacterium
TGATAGTGGCGACGCTTGATGTCTGCTTCGATGTCGCCGATGGCTCTGTGGGGATGGGAGAGTGACTTTATCCATACGCATACGGCGAAGACGATGACGATGATGACTACGCTCGCTATCCATCTTAGGATTTCATGTTGGATGGGGATGTATTCCACGCTGACGATGCCTGCGACGACAGGGATGCCGAACAATAACCAGTCGGCTCCGGTCTTTAAATTGTAGGCTCCGATGGCTTCTTTGTATTCCGTGTCGTCCATCAGAAGGCGTGTCTTGTGCTTTTGCCACAGTGCCTCAAATTCTTTTTCTTTGTTGTCCATGTGTTTCTATGTGATGTTCATATTTTTGTCAGGTCGCTCATCACCGTGTCGCTCATGGCGATGCCCTCAAGGGTGAGCCGCAGGTGGTTGTCTTCCTTCACGAGCCAGTGGCGGTTGAGGTGGGGGGCGGAGCAGTCGAGCAGGTATTCCAACGTTTCAATGCCAAATTGTTGCTCGATGGCTGGCAGGGAAATGCCACTCGATGTACGAAGGGCGGTGGTGATGATGTCGTTGTAATGGTCGGTGGCGCTGAGTTCTTCCCTCACTGCGGGCACTTGCCCGTTGCCGATGGCGGCGATGTATTGGTCGATGTCTTCTACATTGTATTGCCTGCCGGCCAGGTCATAGGAGTGAGCGCCGGCGCCTATGCCGATATAGGGTTTCTGCCAGTCCCAATAGTTGCTGTTGTGACGTGAACGTTTGCCGGGGCGGGCAAAGTTGCTGATTTCATAATGTTCGTATCCTGCTTCCCTAAGTTTTCTCACAAGGGTGTTATACATTATTATATATGTCTCATCATCGATTTCCTCCACCTCGTTTCGTTCCAGCATCTCGTAGAGGGGGGTGCCTTCTTCATACATCAGACTATAGGCGGAAAGGTGCTCTATGTTGAGGCGTAGGGCGGCGTCGATGTCGGCTTCCCATTGCTCGGGCGTTTGGTGGGGAAAGCCGAACATCAGGTCGATGCTGATGTTTTCGATGCCGGCGCTCCTCAGTAGGCTGACGGCTTCGCGACATTGCCGTGCATCGTGGCGCCTGTGGAGGAAACGCAACCGCTCGTCGGAAAACGACTGAATGCCCATGCTGACTCGGTTGACGGGTAACGTTCGGAGGGCTTGGACAAACGTGGCGGTGACGTCGTCGGGGTTGCATTCCATGGTGATTTCGGCTTGGGAGTAATCGCATGGGTAGTGGATGGCTATGGCATCGAACAACTGGTGAAGTTGGGAGGGGGATAGTTGCGAAGGGGTGCCGCCACCTAAATAAATGGTTTCGATGGGACTGCCGCCTCTTAAACGCATCTCTTGGCACAGGGCTTCAACATAGTCTTGGCGACGGGACAAAAGGGTCGTGGAGAAGAAACCGCAATAGATGCATCTTCTCGCACAAAAAGGAATATGTATGTATAGCCCGGCCATCTTCACTGCAAATTTAGTGTTTTATTTTTGATTCATTCCTCGGGAGTTGAAAAAAATGAAATAAATCATCGCCAATTCATGAAAAACGCTATTGAAAACAGTCCATAATTATAAATGTTGCTAATAAAATCCCAATTTCGAACGATAAATTTGGCTGTTTGTTGGAAAATTAGTACTTTAGTCGGCAAAAATTAAAAATCAAATAATTTCACTATAATCTATAACATTTTTTATGAAAGTCTATCAGACAAACGAAATCAAAAACATCGCACTCATTGGCAGTGCGGGTAGCGGCAAGACCACTCTTGCCGAGGCCATGCTCTTTGAGGCTGGCATTATCAAGCGTCGTGGTACCGTTGAGGGGAAAAACACCGTCAGCGACTATTTCCCCGTAGAGCAGGAATATGGCTATAGCGTGTTCCCGACGGTCTTCCACACAGAATGGAACAACAAAAAACTCAATTTCATCGATTGCCCGGGTTCCGACGACTTCGTGGGGGGTGCCATCACTGCTCTCAACGTCACCGATCAGGCTGTCATTGTCATTAATGGACAGTATGGTCCCGAAGTGGGTACGATGAACAGTTTCAGGGTCACTGAGAAAATTGGCAAACCGGTCATCTTCCTTATCAACCAACTCGACCGTGAGCACTGTGACTTTGATACAGTAATCAATAATTTGCGCGAGACCTTCGGCAACAAGTGTGTCGAGGTGCAATATCCTATCGCTACAGGTCCTGGATTCAACGCTGTCATCGACGTGCTGCTCATGAAGAAGTATTCGTGGAAGCCCGAGGGTGGCGCTCCCATCATTGAGGACATCCCGGCTGAGGAAATGGACAAGGCTGAGGAACTGCACGCTGCTCTCATTGAGGCTGCTGCCGGCAACGACGACGCACTCATGGAGAAGTATTTCGAGGAGGAGAACCTCAACGAGGACGAGATTCGCGAGGGCATCCGCAAGGGCTTGGTCACTCGCTCTATCTTCCCCATCTTCTGCGTTTGTGCTACCAAGGACATGGGCGTGCGCCGCTTGATGGAGTTCTTGGGCAATGTGGTGCCTTTCCCCGACGAAATGCCGAAGGTGAAGGATGTCAATGGCAATGAGATTACTATTGATAGCAATGGTCCCGAGAGCCTCTTCTTCTTCAAGACGGGTATGGAGCCGCACATCGGTGAGGTGAGTTACTTCAAGGTGATGAGTGGCACCGTCCGCCAGGGCGACGACCTGACAAATGCCGACCGTGGCTCGAAAGAGCGTCTGGGACAGATTTTTGCTTGCGCAGGCAGCAACCGTATTCCGGTTGACGAGTTGAAGGCTGGCGATATCGGCTGTACTGTGAAACTGAAGGATGTGAAGACTGGCAACACGCTGAATGCAAAGGACGTGGACATCCGCTTCGATTTCATTAAATATCCTAACTCCAAGTATTCTCGTGCTATCAAGGCTGTGAGCGAGAGCGACACAGAGAAACTGATGGCTGCCGTGCTGAAGATGCGCCAGGAGGATCCCACATGGGTGGTGGAGCAGAGCAAGGAACTGAAGCAGACCATCATTCATGGACAGGGTGAATTCCATCTCCGCACCTTGAAATGGCGTCTTGAGAACAACGAGAAGATTCCTGTGATCTACGAGGAGCCGAAGATTCCTTATCGCGAGACTATCACTAAGGTCAACCGTGCCGACTATCGTCACAAGAAGCAGTCGGGTGGTGCAGGTCAGTTTGGTGAGG
>CAMKSZ010000321.1 GCA_946415525.1 uncultured Prevotellaceae bacterium
CAGCCCGCCATGAACTACCGCGACGCCACCACCTCGAAAATCTACTATCGCCTGCAATCGACCAGCGACGACGGGCGCGCCATCTGCGGCAACTTCACCGACCTCTACCCAGGTTGCGTCGGACACTCGTCGCAGTCGGGCGTCGTCTCCACCGTCGCCGACAAGGTCATCTCGGGCGCTCCCTCGGGCTTCGCCATGAACTTCCGCATCTACTGGGACGGCGACCTCCTCGAAGAGGCACTCGACGGTGCCAGCAGTCGCGAGGGCGCCAGCCGCGTCTTCAAGGCCGACGGCACCACGGTGTTCACCGCTTCCGGCACCGCCAACTGCAACTGGACGAAGAACACGCCGTCCGCCACTGGCGACATCCTCGGCGACTGGCGCGAGGAAATCATCGTGCGCACGAGCGACAACAAATACATACGCGTCTATACCACCAATATCGAAACGCCGTGGCGCAACTACACCCTGTGGCACGACCACCAATACCGCCAGGGCATGGTGTGGGAGTCGATAGGCTACAACCAACCGCCTCATGCCAGTTATTTCCTCGGTGAAATGGAAGGCATCACCGTGGCACCGCCGCCACTCACCATGACCGGCCGCACAGAAGTGCCCAACGGCGGCACCATCGGCGCCGCACTCAACGACAAGCACGTCATCGTCTGCGAGACCAACGACACGAAAGTGAACGTGGAAGCGGGCGCCGCTCCCTGGGTCGCCACCTTCAACGTACCGTCGTGGGTGCAGGGCACCAACAGTTCCATCACGGGCGGCAACGCCAAAATCGACCGCGTCTATTACACCTGCGACGTCGAGGGCGGCGCCTTCTCCGGCAGCATGCGCCTCGTCAAGCAGGGCGACGGCACCCTCAACCTCCCCAAGGTGGAGCAGACCTACACCGGCAATACCGACATCTGGGCGGGCATCGTCAACTTCGACGGGTCGCTGCTCAAGTCGTCGCTGTGGCTCAACCGCTTCGCCCAACTCAACAGCGACGGCGGACAATTCCGCAGCATCAAGATGGACTACGGTTCAATCCTCCGACCGGGACGCGCCGACCACAAAGGCACCATCACCACCGACTCCCTGCTTTTGGGCTTCGGTTCACGCGTCGTCTTCGACATCTACGAGGACTTCACCGCCGACCAAGTGAACGCAAAAATCGTGACCACCGAAGTGAAGGACTGGAAATACGGTCCCGAATACCTCAACCCCGTGTTCGAGTTCGTCTGCCATGCCGACGACCTGGCCTCTGGCCGCTACCTCTTAGGCGCTTTCACCAATATCGAGGGCGATATCAGCGACATCCGCATCGAGGGCCTCGGTTCGAAGAAGAAGACCGCCCTCGTGGTAGAAGACGGACAACTCTACCTCGACGTAGCCGACATGCGCGGCAACACCGACATCCACTGGGCAGGCACCGAGAGTGACATCTGGGATCTCGGCGAGACACCCAACTTCATTCTCCCCTCGGGCGAGAAGGACGCCTTCGTGTCGGGCGACAAGGTCATCTTCGACGACAACGCCTCACAGTTCAACATCAACATCGCAAGTGAAATCGAGGCCGACAGCATCATCATCGACAACAACACCAATCCCTACACCTTCAAGGGAACTGGCTCCATCACCGGCAGCACAGCCCTTGTGAAGCGAGGCAACAGCACCCTCACCATCTCGACCGACAACTCCTACACCGGCGGCACTCGCATCTCGGGCGGTTCGGTAATCGTCTCCTCACTCGCCAATGCCACCCAAGCCAAGGGTAACCTCGGTGCCAACACCATCATCGGCACCAAGTTCATCATCGAGAACGGCGCCGAACTGCGCACCACCGCAGCCGTCACCAACGGGTCGGCCATGCAGATGGTCGGCGAGGAAGGCGGCGTCATCAACAACCTTGGCGACTTCATCGTCAACCGCGCCATCAGCGGCACCGTACTCACGAAGAAAGGGTCGGGATGGATGAAACTCAACGTGCCCAACTCCTCGCTCAACCGCCTCATCATCGCGTCGGGCACCGTGCAGTGCATCAACGCCAACATGCCGGCAAAGACCGTGGAGTTCCACAACGGAACGCTCAGCGAGAACACCAGCACGAGTTACAACATCCACGTGCCGAAAGACAAGCGCGGCACCTGGAACCTCATCGAACGTGGCTCGTTCAGCAACAAACTCACCGGCGCCGGCTCGCTCACCGTATATTGTCCTGTCGTCGTGCTCTCATCGGGCAACGCCACCCGCACGCAGATTACCGGCAACTGGTCGGAATTTGAGGGTACCGTCACCTGCAAGGTGCACAGCAGCGACTCCCGCTTCACGCTCGACAACAGTTACGGCATGCCCAAGGGCACACTCAACGTGCCGACAGGTGTCGAGGTGCAAAACAGCGGCAAGGTCTATCGCATCGGACGCCTGACCGGCTCCGGCAACCTCGGCGGCACCTGCTCGTTCAGCCAATCAGGCGGTAGCGGCACCAACACCTGGCAGGTGGGCAACGAGACCGACTTCACATGGTCGGGCAAGGTGACCTCCAACGCCAACTTCACCAAGATGGGCGAAGGCACCCTCACCTATCAGGGCACCAGCGACAACACGGGGACATTCACCATCAGCGAAGGCACCCTGCTGCTCAAGTCGGGGGCTTTGGGCAAGGGCAGGCTCGTCGTGGCAAAGGAAGGAACACTCATGGGTACCAACTCCGCCACGAAGCAGTTGACCAACTCAAGCATCACCATTAACGGTACTGTCCATCCAGGCAACACATCCACTTCCTATATAGGAAATCTCTACTTCGGCGAAAAGGCCGTCGTCTTCAACGAGGGGAGCGTCCTCGAACTGACCGCCCGCCAGTGTACCTCATCGAGCAACCAGGGCTGCACCTCCATCGACGGCATCGGTGCGCTGACGATGAACGGCATCGTGCGCGTCATCGTGCTTGACAACCACACGCTGCAAGCCGGCGACTCCATCCGCATCTGGAAGGTTGGCACGATGACCGGCACCCCGAACGTAGAGTTGACTGAAGGCATCGATTGGGACACCAGCCGCATCGCCGAGGGCCTGCTCTTCGTCAAGTCGGTCTCCGACGGCATCGAGCAACTCCGCATCGCCGACAACACCCCCGCCAACATCTACGACCTCAATGGCCGCATCGTCCGCAGGGATGCCACCACCGATGGCCTCCCCA
>CAMKSZ010000322.1 GCA_946415525.1 uncultured Prevotellaceae bacterium
TTCGACCTCGACGTGGCACAGATGTTCGGCCATTCGCCCAAGACGGTGATGACCGACAACACCGTGGAGCGCCACTATGCCGACGTAGGCTACTCCCTCGACAAAATTGACGAATACGTGGAGCGCGTGCTCCAACTCGAAGCCGTCGCCTGCAAGGACTGGCTCACCAACAAGGTGGACCGCTCGGTGACTGGCAAAATCGCCCGCCAACAGTGCCAAGGACAGTTGCAACTGCCACTCTCCGACTGTGGTGTGGTCGCCCTCGACTACCAAGGGCGCAAGGGCATCGCCACCGCTTTGGGACATGCCCCGCAGGCCGGCTTGGCATCGCCCGAGGCTGGTAGCGTGCTCGCTGTGGCAGAGGCGCTCACCAACATCGTGTGGGCTCCGCTCAACGGTGGACTGTCCGCCGTGTCGCTCTCCGCCAACTGGATGTGGCCGTGCCGCTCGCAAGAGGGTGAGGACGCCCGCCTCTACGCCGCCGTCGAGGCACTGAGCAAATTCTGCCGCTCGCTGCGCATCAACGTGCCCACGGGCAAGGACTCCCTCTCGCTCAGCCAGCAATACCCCAATGGCGAGAAGATTATCTCTCCGGGCACCGTCATCGTCACCAGCGGCGGTGAGGTGAAGGACATCCGCAAGGTGGTGTCGCCCGTGCTCGTCAACGACAAGAACTCGTCCATCTACCATATCGACTTCAGTTTCAACAACCTCTGTCTTGGCGGTTCGGCCTTCGCCCAGTCGATGGGCAAGGTGGGCGACGACGTGCCCACCGTGAAGCACCCACTCTATTTCGAGGATTGCTTCAATGCCATCCAGCAGATGATTGACAAGGGATGGATCATGGCAGGTCACGACATCAGCGCCGGCGGACTCATCACCACCCTGCTCGAGATGTGCTTTGCCAACACGGAAGGCGGCATGAACATCAACCTCTACAACATGAAGGACGACGTGGTGAAGACACTATTTGCCGAGAACCCCGGCGTGGTGATACAGGTGAGCGACGAGCACAAGTTTGAGATGCGCGAATTGCTCGACGACCTCGGCGTGGGTTATGCAAAGATTGGCTATCCCACTCCCGGCAACCGACAACTTACCATCAAGAAAGACGACTACGAACACAGTTTCGACATCGACCGCCTGCGCGACGTGTGGTACAAGACCTCCTATCTGCTCGACCGCAAGCAGAGCCGCAACGGTCGTGCACGCATGCGCTTTGAGAACTACAAGCAACAACCCCTCGACATGCGCTTCCCCGCCAAGTTCCGCGGCCGTCTGTTGCAATACTATCTCAAGGCCAACCGTCGCCAACCCTCAGGCATCAAGGCCGCCATCATCCGCGAGAAAGGCACCAATGGCGAGCGAGAGATGGCATGGTCGCTCTACTTGGCCGGTTTCGACGTGAAGGACGTGATGATGACTGACCTCATCAGCGGCCGCGAGACACTCGACGACATCAAGATGATTGTGTTCTGCGGCGGTTTCTCCAACAGCGACGTGTTAGGCAGTGCCAAGGGATGGGCAGGAGCCTTCCTCTACAACCCCAAGGCAAAAGAGGCACTCGACAAATTCTATGCCCGTCCCGACACCCTCTCCCTCGGCATCTGCAACGGTTGCCAACTGATGGTGGAACTCAACCTCATCAACCCCGAGCACGAGCACCGCACCCGTATGTTGCACAACGACTCGCGGAAGTTCGAGAGCGGCTTCGTGGGTCTCACCATCCCACGCAACGAGAGCGTCATGCTCGGCTCGCTGAGCGGCAGCCGGTTAGGCATCTGGGTGGCACACGGCGAGGGTAAGTTCTCTTTGCCCGAGGCCGAGGACCGCTATCATATCGTGGCACGCTACACCTACGACGCCTACCCCGGCAACCCCAACGGGTCAGACCACAGCGTGGCAGGCATCTGCAGTGCCGACGGACGACACCTTGCCATGATGCCTCACTTGGAGCGCGCCATCTATCCCTGGCAGTGCGGATGGTATCCCGCCAACCGCCGCGACGACGAGGTGACGCCATGGATTGAGGCATTCGTCAACGCCCGCAAATGGATTGAGCAGCACTCATAACCATGGACAGATTCTATTGGGACAGTTTCAAGACATTCTTTCGCATAGGCGCCTTCACCATCGGGGGCGGCTATGCGATGATTCCCTTGATAGAGACGGAGGTGGTGGAGCGCCACCGATGGATCAAGCGCGAGGAGTTTCTCGACCTCATCGCCATCGCACAGAGTTGTTCGGGTGTCTTCGCCATCAACATGAGCGTGTTCATCGGCTATAAACTGCGCAAACTGCCCGGGGCACTGAGTGCCGCCATCGGCACCGCCCTACCCTCTTTCATCATCATCCTGCTCATCGCCTTGTTCTTCGCCAATTTTCAGGACAACCCCGTGGTGGAGTCCATTTTCAAGGGCATCCGCCCCGCCGTGGTGGCACTCATCGCCGCACCGACGTTCAGCCTCGCCAAGAGTGCAAAAATCACGCTGGCCAACTGTTGGATTCCCATCGCAGGCGCATTGGCGATATGGCTGATGGGTGTCAATCCCGTAGTGGTCATCCTCGCCGCCGGATTAGGTGGCTATCTGTATGGTCGTCTCGTAAAACCCACTGAGAAATGATTTTCCTCTCGCTTTTCATCACATTCTTTGAAATAGGGCTGTTCGGCTTCGGTGGCGGCTACGGCATGCTGTCGCTCATCCAGTCGGAAGTGGTGCACCACCACGGATGGATGACGTCGGCGGAGTTCACCAACATCGTCGCCATCAGTCAAATGACGCCTGGTCCCATCGGCATCAACTCCGCCACCTACTGTGGGTTCACCGCTGTTTATAACGCGGGGATGGGGCACCAAATGGCCATCTTGGGTAGCGCAACTGCCACCTTTGCCTTGGTATTGCCGTCGTTCATCCTGATGATTCTCATCGCTCGGATGTTTCTCAAATACATGCACCACCCCGTGGTGGAGAGCATTTTCACCGGTCTGCGCCCCGCCGTAGTGGGTCTGTTGGCTGCAGCCGCCCTACTGCTGATGAATAAGGAAAACTTCTCCAGCATCAGCGAGAACCCCTGGCATTTCTGGATTAGCGTCTGGCTTTTCGTCTCCACATGGGTGGGTACCAAGGTAATGAAAATCAACCCCATCCTCATGCTGGTATTTGCCGGCTTCGCAGGA
>CAMKSZ010000323.1 GCA_946415525.1 uncultured Prevotellaceae bacterium
TCGTTATCTCGATATCTCGAATAATCTCTCCTCTCCCTCCCCCCGAAATAAAAACAATTTCCCCTTTTTTTTGCATGTTTTTCAAAAGTTTCATACCTTTGTAGGTGATATTGGCGACATGGGGTTATCCCGCCAAATAATTAACTGAATTGCCGAAATGGATATCGTTAGGAATTTGAGAAGAGAGACGTTGCTGTTGGTGGTCTTGTGCCTCGGGGCATTTTTCGTCAACAACAGTACGCTGCCCACTGATGTGATGGAGGCGAAAAACATCGTCACCGCACGTGAGGTGGTGAGCGAAAACCTCTGGCTCACTCCTACGATGAATGGGGAGTCGCGCATCGGAAAACCACCATTGGCGGTCTGGGTGTCGGCTCTTGTAGAAAAGGTCTATCCCGACAATCTTAGTGCGCAGAGAAGCGTATGTGGGTTGATGGCTACGGTATGGGCGCTTTTCTTCTTTGGAGTGGCACGGTATTTGGAGCGTAGGAGGGGGTTCGCAGAAATCGCTACCTACGTATTCCTTACTTGCTATAACGTCATCTATTTCGGGCGGCAGGTGAATAGGGATGTGTATGGCTATGCTTTCATGATGGCGGGCATCTATTTCCTCGCAAGGCTCTTCTACGACGAGAGATACTATCAGCGTCCGCATAAATGGAGGTGGGCATTGCTGGCAGGACTGACTATCGGACTGTCGATTTTGGGCAATGGTTCCGTGGCGTGCTATTCCATGCTGCTGCCTTTCATCATCGTTGTCGTGTGGAGGAAAAAACCTGACATGAACGGAAAATGGAAACCATTGGCTACGGGTGCCGCCGTTGCGCTCGTCTGTTTCGGATGGTGGTATGCCTATCTCTTGTTCAGTCATCACGACGCGTTGGCGCAGGCGCTCAAAAACGAGCGCGATGCATGGTTTAGCGGGCATGTCAGACCCTGGTACTATTATTGGAGGTTCTTCGTCGAGATGGGCATTTGGGCAATACTGACGTTGGCGGCACTAATCGTGCCTTATTGGAACCGCCGAATCAGCACCAAGAGACCGTATCACATGGCGGTCACATGGCTCTTCTCGGCTTTGGTGCTCCTCTCCATCATGCCTCAGAAAAACATGACCGACTTGCTGGCGCTTGCACCTCCGTGCTCCTTGGCCGTGGCGTGCCTGTTGTTCTATTATATCGAGAATAGGCCGAAAGACAAATGGGCGAAGGGCTTGTTCTTCTTCAATGGCTATGTCGTCACGCTGATCGCTTTCGGAGTGCCGGTGTTCGTGCATATCAGGATGACCAACTGGGATCTCATCGACGTGGGCACTGCACTTTTCCTCTATTTCTTCCTCACCGTCATAGCCATCTATATAGGTTCTTCCACAGGTCGGAAGTACACCATTGGCATCATAAGGGGGGTGCTGGCGCTCTTCTTCGTCATCGAGTGTTTCATGCTGGGGGCTATCGGTGGCTTGTTTGGCAATAGCCACAACATGAGCGTGGCTATCTTGCAGAAGAGCGAGGAGTATGGCAACCTGCCGATGTATCATAGTGCCGAGGAACCTATCGCCATTGAAGTGGTGTATGAGGCGAACAAAAGCATAAAGCCCATCGACTTTAACGATGAAAAGGCGGTGGCGAAGGCGGCGCCGTGCTTGCTGCTGACACAAAAAGGCCTGGCCGAGGAAATGCCGGCCAGGGTATTGCAATTGGTGGATACTACGCATGTGGGCATCTTCGACGACAATACGTTGCCAAGACACCACAAGCACTATTCACAGGATCTCGTCAATAGGGTGACTTTCATACGACTGAAAGAGGATAGCATAAGTCATTGAGTGACTTGCACCTTCTTCTCGGATTCCAATAACTTCTTCCATTCTTCCAAATAGGCATACCATTCTTTCGAACTGTGCATGCCGAAGGTTTCGTTGTCACTGCCAAAAGTAATGTGGTAGGTGAGTGAACGGTCGGGAACGACTACCACATAGGGATAGTTGTCCTTGTTGGCGGGCAACTCTTTCTCTACATTGGCGGTGGGCAGGCAGATGCCGAGACCTACGGTTTCGCGCTTGTGACCAGCGGAGTCTTTTTCCGAAACGGGCCAGTCGGTGCCCCAACAGCCGCGAAGACCTTTTTGGTCGCTGTATTCGGTGGAGTTCTTCACATTGATGAGACCGGTGGCAAAACGGAGGTCGCTGACGGGGCGGTCGAAGAGGACATCGACACGGCAGTCGCGCCTTCCGGCATAAAGGGTGTAATAGGTGGTCATGTCCACAGGACGGCTCTCGGTTTGCTGCTGCCACTGCTCATCCTTCACTTCTACTATCGTACGAAGGGGACCGCGGGCTACCAAGCGCTGACTGCGATGCTCAACCTCACTCACCATGGTGGGAGATTGGCCGTCCCAACCGCGAAGGGTGCCGAGGCCAAAAGTGTTGCCTACCCATAGCACGTCGTCGCCATAACCGGCTTGGGCTTGAGTCTTGTCGGGGTAGAATTGTGTCTCTTTCAGTTCAAGGCCTTTACGGTATTTGCCATAAATATCGACGGTCTGACGGTGGTCGAAATAGATGCGGTAGCCGACAAGTTCGTTCTCGAATGCGGCACCGTGGTGGTGAAGCATCCAGTAGGGATTCACGCCACGGTCAACCTTCAAATGGGAGATATAGAGGTCTTGCTTGTTCGACTCCTTGATCTTCTTGTTGGTGAGCATCATATCTACATAGACTTGGGGCGCATAGTTGCGAGGATTGCCTTCGTCTGACAACGTGACATTCAGCGTGGCCTTCGAGCGTTTCGGAAGGTCAACAATGGTGAACAATTCGTCGAAAGTGCCGTCGCCGTCAATGTCGTCCAACTGACAGGGTATTTCCTGACCTTTCAGAAGGATGGTGGCACAGCGAACTTTCATCGACGATGTGCGAAGGTCGATGGTCAGGGGATAATGGGGGAGGTCGGTCTTGCTCTTGTTCTCAAGGGTGATGTCGCGGGTTTGTTGATTGCCCATCGCCGTGAGAAAAAGGGCGGTGAACAACACAAGGGTGGATAGTCGTTGAGTCATGATGATTTGTTTTTATAGTTTGCTCTATTGTGCCCCAAAAGTACTAAAAAATCCCTTTAATCCCCCCCTCTTAACTTTTTTTATGATGAAATCTATCTTTCATCCCTCTATCCCCTCTATG
>CAMKSZ010000324.1 GCA_946415525.1 uncultured Prevotellaceae bacterium
TGGATGGACTATGGCAAGGACCACTATGCCACCGTCACCTTCGACAATGCGCCCGACGGACGCAGAATCGCCTTGGCATGGATGTCCAACTGGCAGTATGCCAACCAAGTGCCCACTTGGCAGTTCCGTTCGGCCAACAGCGTGCCACGTGACTTGGGACTGTTCGAATACCAAGGCAAGACCTATTGCAGCGTCACCCCGTCGAAAGAACTGCTCGCCGCCCGCGGAAAGGTGGTGAAGAAACCCACCGAGACTTGTGAAATCGTGGTTGATGTGAAGGGCAATTCCGAGATTGTACTCTCCAACACCAAGGGTGAATGCGTGGTGATGAACTACGACGCTGCAGCAAAGACCTTCAAAATGAATCGTGCCAACAGTGGCGACGGGTCGTTTAGCGAGGCTTTCCCCGCCACCACCACCGCTCCTACCTATGGCGATATCCGACAACTTCGAATCTTCATCGACAAATGTTCGGTCGAGGCTTTTGATGCCGACGGCAAAATGGCCATGACCAACTTGGTATTCCCCTCCGAACCCTTTGGCAACATCAAGGTGAAAGGTGGAAAGGCAACAATCTACACTCTGAAATATTAAAACCTATACTGTGATGACAAAGACAAGCAAATTCGCGATTATCCCCGTGATGCTATGCTTCTTCTGCATGGGATTTGTAGATTTGGTGGGCATCGCATCCAATTATGTGAAAGAAGACCTTAACCTGTCCGACTCGGTCGCCAACGTGTTGCCGTCGCTCGTGTTCTTCTGGTTCCTTATCTTCTCCGTGCCCACGGGCATGCTGATGAACAAGATTGGCCGCAAGAAGACGGTGCTGCTCTCGCTGGTGGTGACGGTCATCTCGCTTGTGCTGCCGATATTTGGCGAGAACTTCGGACTGATGCTCGTGGCATTCTCCCTGCTCGGCATTGGCAACGCACTGATGCAGACCTCCCTCAACCCGTTGGTGTCCACCGTCATGGGAGGAGGCAACCTCGCATCGACACTCACCTTCGGACAGTTCATCAAGGCTATTGCCTCGTTCTCGGCTCCTTATTTCGCCATGTGGGGAGCCACACAGGTCATCCCTGAGTTCGGACTCCATTGGCGCATCCTCTTCGCCATCTTCTTCGTGGTGGGCGCTCTCGCCTCGCTATGGCTCTTTGCCACACCCATCGAGGAACCGGCCATCGAAGGACGCCCCTCCACGTTCGTGGAATGTTTTAAACTTCTTGGCACGCCCATCGTGCTGTTGTCGTTCCTCGGCATCATGTGCCATGTCGGCATCGACGTGGGCACCAACACCACTGCACCCAAAATCCTGATGGAGCGGTTGGGCATGTCGCTCAACGATGCGGCTTTTGCCACCAGCCTCTATTTCATCTTCCGTACCATCGGGTGCCTCACAGGTTCGTTCTTCCTCCGGGTGATGAACAACCGCACGTTCTTCGTCATCAGCGTTGTCATGATGGCTCTGTCCATGTGCGGCCTCTTCTTCGGCTCTGAAAAATGGATGCTCTATGCAGCCATCGCCCTCGTAGGATATGGCAACTCCAACATCTTCTCCATCTGTTTCGCCCAGGCACTCACATCAATGCCGGAGAAGCAGAACGAGGTGTCTGGCTTGATGATCATGGGCCTCTTCGGTGGCACGGTGTTCCCCTTGCTCATGGGATTCGCCAGCGATGCCGTCGGACAGATGGGTGCCGTAGCAGTGATGGCTGTCGGTGTGGTCTATCTGTTTACCTATATTTCTAATGTAAAACACTAAAAGCATAAAAAGATGAACAATAAACGTTATGTAGTTGGACTCGGCGAAGTCCTGTGGGACGTTCTCCCCGAAGGCAAGAAACTGGGCGGCGCCCCTGCCAATTTCGCCTATCATGCAGGTCAGTTCTTAGGGAATGACAACACCATTGCCATCAGTGCATTGGGTGAGGACCGGTTGGCCGACGAGACCATTGAGGCATTGAGGGAGCATGGCTTGAACGACCTTCTCCCGCGTGTTCCCTATCCCACGGGAACGGTTCAGGTGCAACTCGACGAACAGGGCATTCCCACCTACGACATTAAGGAAAACGTGGCTTGGGACAACATCCCCTTCGACGATGACATTAAGATGATTGCTCGTAACTGCCGTGCCGTGTGCTTCGGTTCGTTGGCACAGCGTAATGTCGTCAGCCGCGAGACCATCCATAAGTTCCTTGATGCAACTCCTGCCGATTGTGTGAAAATCTTCGACATCAACTTGCGCCAGCAGTTCTATACCAAGGAGGTCATCAAGGAGTCGCTGCAGCGTTGCAATATCCTTAAGATTAACGATGAGGAGTTGGTGCTTATCGGTCGTATGTTCGGTTATCCCGGACTTGACATCGAGAACAAGTGCTGGCTGATTCTCGGCAAATACAATCTCGACATGCTGGTGCTCACTTGCGGCACCAATGGCAGTTATGTGTTCTCTCCCGGACAGATGTCGTTCCAGGCAACTCCCAAGGTGGAGGTGGCAGATACGGTGGGGGCTGGCGATTCCTTCACGGGTTCTTTCTGCGCTGCCATCCTAAGTGGAAAAACCGTTTCCGAAGCACACAAACTGGCTGTTGAAGTCAGTGCTTTCGTGTGTACGCAAAATGGGGCAATGCCTCAGTTGCCGGCGGAATTGTTGAATAAGGCTAATTAAAAGATTGGCATACTTACTTCAAGTTATTTTAGGTTAACTTTCCAAGCCCAGGGGAGCCGTTTCTCCCTTCGGGCTTGGTTTTTTTATGAGTCACCAAGAACTTTGATGGGGAAATATGTGAAAATGTGGCGCGTTTTTTCTTTGCCAAATAGTTTTTTTTCTTTATCTTAGCGGCGGCAAATCGTTTTAATAATAATAAGTTATCGGACATGGTGATGGAACGACGCTATCCAGTGGGCATTCAAACTTTCTCGGAAATTATTCGAGGAGGCTATGTGTATATCGACAAGACCGACTTGATGTGGAGGATGCAACGCATGAGCAAGTACATCTTCCTTGGTCGCCCACGCCGTTTCGGCAAGTCGCTGCTCACTACCACGCTGTGCTCTTTCTTTCGTGGCGAACGAGAACTCTTCGAGGGGCTGAAGGTGATGCAACTGGAGAAGGAATGGAAACACTACCCCGTGCTCCACATCGACGTGAGCATGGCAAAGGGG
>CAMKSZ010000325.1 GCA_946415525.1 uncultured Prevotellaceae bacterium
GCCGGCTACTTCAAACTGCTCCCCGTGTTCATGTTCCTCATCCCCGGCATGGTGGCCATCGCCCTTTCCAACGACCCCACCAGCGGCATCCAGATGGACATCACCAACCACGACCAGACTGACGGCGCCTTTGCCATGATGGTGAAGAACATCCTGCCCGCCGGTATCAAGGGCTTTGTCACCATCGGTTTCATCTGTGCCCTTGTCACCTCTCTCGCCGCCTTCTTCAATAGTTGCGCCACACTCTTCACCGAAGACTTCTACAAACCCATGAAGAAAGGAAAGAGCGAAGACCATTACGTGCTCGTCGGACGTATCGCCACCGTGGTGGTGGTGATCCTCGGTCTGTTGTGGCTTCCCGTAATGATGAACATGGGCAACCTCTACAGTTATCTGCAGGGCATTCAGTCGCTGTTGGCACCTGCCATGGTGGCCGTGTTCACCCTCGGCATCTTCTCGAAGAAAATCACTCCGAAGGCTGGCGAATGGGGACTTATCGGTGGCTTTGTCATCGGCATGCTCCGCCTGTTGACCAACATTTTCACAGAGACTGGCAGCAAGGCCATGACCGGCGCATTCTGGGAGAACACCGCATGGTTCTGGCAGACCAACTGGCTCGTGTTCGAGTGCTGGCTGCTTGTTTTCATCGTCCTCTTGATGATTGTTGTGTCGTGTTTCACCCCCGCTCCCTCGAAGGCTCAAGTGGAGGCCATCACTTTCACTCCTGAATACCGCAAGCAAATTCGTGACAGTTGGGGTATTTGGGACATCGTGGGCACTCTCGGCGTCATCGCTCTCTGCGCTTGCTTCTACGCATATTTCTGGTAAACTCATCCAAGTGGGGGAAGCCCGCTTCCCCCACTCTTTTCATTCAATAGGACAAAAAGGATATGACAGGATTTTATGGTGAGCATTCCAAAGTCTTCGTCTCCGTCGATTGCATCGTCTTTGGATTCGACGAGAACAAGTTGAAACTGCTCATCGGACGGCGACAGATGGACCCAGGGCGCGGAGAATGGTCGCTCTATGGCGGTTTCGTCAAGGAAGACGAAAGTCTTGTGGAAGCAGCCAACCGCGTGCTCTTCACCCTCACCGGCCTCAACAACATTTACATGAAACAGGTGGGTGCTTTCGGTGCCATCGACCGCGATCCAGGCGAGCGCGTCATCACCGTTGCCTACTGTGCGCTAATCAACGTGAAAGACTACGACCAGCATCTCTGCGAGGAACATGGAGTGGAATGGGTGAACATCGACGAACTTCCCCGGCTTTACTCCGACCACAACGAGATGGTGCGCAAAGCCGTGACACTGCTCCGCCGCCGCATCAATACTGAACCACTGAGTTTCAATCTCCTGCCTGAGTTGTTCACCCTGACTCAACTACAGCATGTCTATGAGGCCATCCTCGGCGAGGAAATCGACAAGCGCAATTTCCGCAAGCGCATCAAGACCATCGATTTCATTGAAAAGACCGACCAAATCGACAAAATGACCTCCAAGCGGGGTGCCTACCTCTATCGTTTCAACAAAGACACCTTTGCTTCGGAACCTATCTTCAAACTATGACCCTGTCCTGAAGCCTCGGACAACGTCAAAAAAATAATCATCAGCAAACCAACAACTAAAAATCTAATTCATAATGTTAGAAGAATTAAAAGAAAAAGTATTTCGTGCCAACCTCGACTTGGTGAAGCACAACTTAGTAATCTTCACTTGGGGCAATGTGTCGGGCATCGACCGTGAGAAAGGCCTCGTAGTGATCAAGCCCTCCGGTGTCGATTACGACGTGATGAAAGTCGAAGACATGGTGGTGGTTGACCTGGAAACCGGCAAAGTGGTGGAGGGCGACCTTAACCCCTCGTCGGACACCCCCACCCACCTCGTGCTCTACCGCGCCTTCCCCGAACTCGGCGGCATCGTCCACACCCACTCCACCTACGCCACCGCATGGGCACAGGCAGGCAAGGACATCCCCAACATCGGCACCACCCATGCCGACTATTTCCACGACGCCATCCCCTGCACCGACGACATGGTGGAGAGCCAGATGGCAGAGTATGAGAAGGAAACCGGCGTAGTGATAGTTGACCGCATCAAGGCTGGCGGCATCAACCCGGTGCACACCCCAGGCGTATTGGTGAAGAACCATGGCCCGTTCTCATGGGGCAAGAATCCCGACAACGCCGTCTATAACGCCGTGGTGATGGAGCAAGTGGCCAAGATGGCCTTCGTCTCCTTCTGCGTCAACCCCGAAACGACCATGAACCCGCTCCTCATCGAGAAGCACTTCAGCCGCAAGCACGGCCCCAACGCCTACTACGGCCAAAAAAAGAAATAGCCCAAAGACCTTAAAGACCTTAAGGCCCCTAAAGCCCTTATAAAAAATCAATCATTAACAACAATAAAAAAATCATCAACTTATGGCAAAAGCATTTGAAAATTACGAAATTTGGTGGGTAACCGGTGCACAACTTCTTTACGGAGGCGACGCAGTGGTACAAGTAGATGGACACTCAAAGGAAATGGTCGAGGGCCTCAACGCCAGCGGCAACATCCCCGTGAAGGTGGTCTATAAAGGCACAGCCAACAGTTCGAAGGAAGTGGAGGCAGTCATGAAAGCCGCCAACAACGACGAGAAGTGCATCGGCATCATCACCTGGATGCACACCTTCTCGCCCGCCAAGATGTGGATCAAAGGCCTTCAGGACCTGCAGAAGCCCTTGCTCCACTTCCACACCCAATACAATGCAGAGATTCCTTGGGAGACCATGGACATGGACTTCATGAACTTGAACCAAAGCGCCCACGGCGACATCGAGTTCGGACACATCTGCACCCGCATGCGCGTTCCCCGCAAGGTGGTCTGCGGCTATTGGAAGAATGAGGAAGCACAGAAGAAGATTGCCGTTTGGGCACGCGTGGCTGCCGGTCTCGCCGATGCCAAGAACGTCCGCTGCCTCATGTTCGGCATGAACATGAACAACGTGGCCGTCACCGATGGCGACCGTGTCGAGTTCGAGCAGCGCTTGGGCTACCACGTCGATTATTATCCCGTCTCCTCTTTGATGGACTACTTCAAGAAAGTGACCGACGCAGAGGCCGACGCCCTCGTCGAGGAATACAAGAAGGAGTACACCATCAAGATTGACGAGAGTGGTGAG
>CAMKSZ010000326.1 GCA_946415525.1 uncultured Prevotellaceae bacterium
CCACCATGCCGGGGATGAGGAACATGAACACGGGGAGCAGTTTGAAGTAGCCGGCAGCGATGGAGCCGCGGCGTGCTCTCTTCATCACAACGCTGTTGTCCTCGCCTTTTGTCTGACCAAGCACACGTTGTACGATGTGCTGGTCGGTACACCAATACCAGAAACCGATGATCGATGCGCCTAAGAACACCACGAAGCCGGGATACTCATGATACAATGGGTCGGGATTGCCTGATTCGTTGATGTCTGCCCAGTGGAACATGTGGGTGGTGCCGTAACCGTCGTGCAGACTACGGCAGTATTCCATCATGGTGCTCCAACCCTCGGTGATGCTGCCATGGCCTAATGTGTTAAGGCCGAGGAAGAGCACGAGGAACGAACCGATAATAAGGATAGGGGTCTGGATGGTGGACATGGTCATCACACCCTTCATGCCGCCGATGACGGTGAAAACTGCCGTGATGGCAATCAGTCCGAGAGCGCCCCACCAGAACGGAAGGCCAAGCAGGTATTTGAAGAAGATACCTCCGGTGAAAGCCGTGACGCTAACCTTGGTAAGGATGTAGGCTACGAGGGTGATGATGCTCAACCATGAGCCTGTGCGCGGGGTGTAGCGGAACTTGAGGAAGTCGGGCATGGTGATAATCTTGCCCATCTTGTTGTTGAGCAACTGATAGAATGGCACGAACAGCCAGCCGAGGATGAGAATCATCCAGCCTTGCATCTCCCAGTGGGCCATGCCTACGCCGTCCTTGGCACCTGTGCCGGCAAGGCCTACCAAGTGCTCCGAACCGATGTTGGCGGCGAAGATAGCCATGCCGATGACATACCAAGGCTCGCCTTTACCGAAAAGGTAGTCCTGGGAGTCGGCACCGCTCATCGACTCCTTGTCTTTCTTGATTGCACGGTAAACCAGCCAAATCACGGCCAAAATACCGACGGCCATTACCAGCCAGTCAATCCAAATAAATTCTTTTGCGTTCCAATTCATTGTTTCGTTTTTTTTATTTTGGTTTGAAGTTTATTTCACGGAGAACTTGTAGATAGCGTGGCTATAGTATTTCTCGTCGGGTTTCAGAGTGGGCTGCACCCAGTCTTTCTTGTTGGGGGAGTCGGGATATTTCTGGCTCTCGAGGCAGACACTCACGTGCTTGGGATAGAGAACGCCGAACTTGCCGGGGATGCCGTTGCCTTGGAAGTTGCCGGTATAAACCTGCACGCCGGGCTCGTTGGTGAACATTTCCATGAAGATGCCGGTCTTGGGCGAGTAGAGGGAGGCGCAGACGGTGGTGTCGTCGCCCTTGCCGTCGACGAAGGTGTTCAGGCACCAGTTGTGGTCATAGCCCATGGCATTCTTGATATAGACATACGAGGTGTCCATCTTCTCGCCGATGGCGGTGGGCTCGCGGAAGTCCATCGGGGTGCCTTCCACCTTCTCAATCTTGCCGGTGGTCATATAGGTGGCGTCCGACGGGGTGAAGTTGTCGGCATTGACGTAGAGCACCATGTCCAAGCCTTCCTTCGAGAAGTCGCCGTTGAGGTTGTAGTAGTTGTGGTTGGTCATGTTGACGATGGTCTCCTGGTCGGTGGTGGCTTCGAAGGTGATGTCGAGGGCGTTGTCGGCAGTCAACTTATAGGTGGTGGTGGCTGTCACTGTGCCGGGGAAGCCATTCTCGCCGTCGGGGGAGACAAGGGTGAGTTTCAGTGTGGTGGCGTCCACTAATTCGGCATCGTACACTTGGTTCATCCAACCGGTGTTGCCGCCGCCGTGCAGGCAGTGCTTGGCACCGTTGCCCGTGTCGTTTTGGCGGAGTTGGTATTGCTTGCCGGCGACGTTGATTTTGCCGTCGTTGATACGGTTGGCATAGCGGCCTACTGACGAACCATAGTCGCTGGGGCTGTTGAGGGTGTCGGCATACTGTGCGATGTTGTCATAGCCAAGCACGACGTCGGTCAATTTGCCGTCCTTGTCGGGGACCATCAGCGAAACCACTCTTCCACCATAGTTGGTGATGCATGCCTCCATGCCATTCTCGTTCTTGAGCACATAGAGTTTCACTGGTTTGTCGTTGATGATGGTGTCGAAACGTGCGGGGTCCAATTTCGACTCCGTGAGTTGGGGTTCATTGCCTGTCGTACAGGCTGAAAGCATGGCAAATGCCACACCTGCTCCTAAGATAATGCCTTTTAAGTTTTTCATAATTGGTGAGTATTTGTGATTATGTTAGATTTTGGGTGTAAATTTACATTTAAATTTTGACATAACCATCAAAAAATGAATATTTTTTTTAAAAAAGTGTTATTTTTACACTTTTTAAGTCTGACAGCGTATTTTTCAGGGTAAAAATGGTCATTTTCAAAAGGATAAAAACAAAAATCGGCGAGAATCATTTCCTTTGTCAGAAAATTGTTCCCGCCGTTTTGATGTTGTCTTGAATTAGCAAATCTTTCTTGAGCCGTCGCCGATGACCACGTCGATCACCTTGGGCTCTTTGCCGTATTTCTCGAAGTATTTCTTCTTGGCGTCGGCAATGAAGGAGTCGTAGAGTTCATCCTTCACAAGGTTGATGGTGCATCCGCCGAATCCACCGCCCATGATGCGGCTGCCGGTGACGCCGTTGGCCTTGGCGATGTCGTTGAGGAAGTCAAGTTCTTCGCAACTTACCTCATACTCCTTGCTCAGGCCTTCGTGGGTCTCATACATCTTCTTGCCTACAGTCTCGTAGTCGCCAGCGACAAGGGCGTCGCAAACAGCCAGTACGCGGTCTTTCTCGCCGAGCACGAAGTGGGCGCGGGTGTAGTCTTCTTCGCCCACCTCAGCGCGTACTTCCTCCAGTTGCTCCCAGGTGCAGTCGCGCAGGGTCTCAAACTTGCCCTCCGGATGCTTGGCGGCTATGTGCTTCACAACATTCTCGCAGGAGTTGCGGCGGTCGTTGTAGGGTGAACCCACCAGTTCGTGCTTCACGCAGGAGTTCAGCAGCACGAGTTTGTAGCCTTTCGGGTCGAAGGGATAGTATTCGAACTCGCGTGAGCGGCAGTCGAGACGCATGAGTTTGCCGGCCTGTCCGAAGACGCTGGCAAACTGGTCCATGATGCCACAGTTGACGCCGATGTATTTG
>CAMKSZ010000327.1 GCA_946415525.1 uncultured Prevotellaceae bacterium
CCAACTGCCTTTGCGGCTGGTGATGGTATTGTTGGAGACGCCGACAATCTCGCCCACTTCCGGCACGTTCATTGTCTTTAGCGTCTTGCCTTTGGCGTCGCAAATATAGTAGAAGGAATAGCGCTTTGCCACGAAGAAGTCGCTGCCCCACCCTTTCAGTTCGCCCACGCTGCTGCGCGACAGTCCGCCAATCTTTTTGCCCTGTTCGTCATAGACGTAGTACCAGTTCTTTGTCTCCTCGATGTATGAAATCTGTTGGCGCTGCGCCTGTACGGTCATCGTCAACATCAGGAACAGGATGGTTAGTAGATTTTTCATTGTTTTCGTTTTAAGACGGTTCTGTCAATCCATTCGGCTGCGGTAGTCGTCGTAGTGGTATTCGCGGAGCGTCTCGAGGGTGCCGTCGCAATGCAAGAACGCGATGGACGGATGGGTGATGCCATTGAACATGCACGTCTTGACGGTGGTGTAGTGGAGCATGTCCTCGAAAATCACCTCGTCGCCCACCTGCAACGGCCGTGGGAAACGCCATGCCCCCATGAAATCACCCGACAGGCAACTGTTGCCCCCAAGGCGATAGACACATGGGTCGCCCGACGCCGCCTCCAGCGGCAACGCCTCCGCCCCCCTGACGGCAGGTTGATAAGGCATTTCAAGACAGTCGGGCATGTGGCAAGTGAAACTGACGTTGAGGATGGCCGTCTGGATGGAATGGTCTTCGACGATATCGACCACCTGCGAGCGCAGGAACCCCGTCTCCCACGCGAAAGCACTCCCCGGTTCGAGAATCACCTTGAGCCATGGATAGCGCGCCCGGAAGCCCTTCAGCAATGCGACGAGCCGAGGCACGTCGTAGTCCTTGCGAGTCATGAGGTGCCCGCCCCCGAAATTCATCCATTTGAGTTGTGGAAACCATGGCGAGAACCGCCGTTCGATATGCACCAACGTGCGCTCGAAGACATCCGACCCACTCTCACAATGGCAATGGCAATGGAAGCCCTCGATGCCCTCCGGCAGTCGTTCAGGCAATTTCGCGTCGCTCACCCCAAAGCGTGTGCCCGGCGCACAAGGATTGTATAGCGCAGTACCCACCTCGCTATACTCCGGATTCACCCGCAGTCCGAGGCTCAGCGCCGGATTCACCTCCTTCGCCCGCCGCGCATACCTTTCGTATTGCGAGAGCGAGTTGAACGTCAGGTGACTGGAGCATTTCGCGATATCGTCGAGTTCATAATCGGTGTAAGCCGGCGAGAACGTATGGGCAGGAACGCCAAACTCCTCGAAAGCCAGTCGCGCCTCATAGAGCGAACTCGCCGTGGTGGCATGGATATACTCGCGGAAGACCGGGAAGGTCTTCCAAAGAGCGTACGCCTTGAAAGCGAGGATGATCTCCACCCCCGCCTCTTCCGCCACCTGGCTGATGAGACGGAGATTGTCTCTGAGGAGTTTCTCCTCCAAGACATATACGGGTTTTTGCATAGGCAGTGAACGGTATTTTTGTTTTCGTGGGTAAAGGTATGAATAAATTTAGGAAAAGTGAAATAAAAGAAAGGAAAAATAGGAGGAACGTTGGGGAAGAAGCAAAAAAGGGGACAAAAAAATGACCCCGCAAATTCCCGCGCCTCACGGCGAAGGAATTTTTGGGTGTCACAGAATTAAAAGATCAGCATTGAAAATTTTCTTTTAGATTATACCCTGAAACTAACACTCAAATTATCCTGTCGAGTAAAAATATGAATTATTATATTATTCTGTTATGAAAAAACCAAATAATTATTTACATGGAGGAACACACAGCAGGGCGTGGTCACAAGCAAGCCTATGCCATAGCACCGGCCGACTTCCGCACTGTCGAAACCTTCGCCATCCCGTCAGACAAAATCAAGACCATCCCAATCATGTCATTCGAAAATGGCCAAATGATATCCTACAATCAAGGTAGGCATACACCCCTCGACCAATAGAATACTTCGCTAAAACTGTGTTAATATTTCCTCAATCAATTTGAGCACAAAAGTAACATTTTTTTTGTTATCCCACAAGCAAAAGAAATGCAAAAAATATTTTTTCACATTTTTTAAAATATATACACCGTGCCTGTCAGCACTTGTGGAACGACCTTGCAGCAAGGCATGAAGAATTCATCGAGAAAAACGACGAATATTGCGGCAGATTTTGTCATCTATCAAAAAAACACTATATTTGCATCGGAAAACTCCCCAGCGGCAGTGCGGGAGGCAATACTAAAAAAAACGTCTTTCATCATGAAAAAGAAATTCATCACATTCATTCTTCTTGCCTGTTGCTGCATCGCATCAGCCCAAGGCGTGAAAAGGCCCAAGTTGGTAGTGGGCGTCGTCGTCGATCAGATGAGGTGGGACTACCTTTATTATTATTACGACAAATACGGCGAAGGCGGTCTGAAGCGCTTGCTCAGCGAAGGCTACAGTTGCGAGAACACGATGATTCCCTACGTGCCTACCGTGACCGCCATCGGGCACTCCTGTGTCTATACCGGTTCGGTGCCCTGTTTCACCGGCATTGCAGGCAATAGTTTTCAACTCAACGGCCGTTCGGTGACCAGCGTGACCGACACCACGGTCCAGGCGGTGGGCAGCGACCCGAAGAGCAAGGATGGCAAATGCTCCCCCCGCAACCTGCTTGCCAACACCATCGGCGACCAGTTGAAACTCGCCACCGACTTCCAGGCGAAAGTCATCGGTGTCGCCTTGAAAGACCGAGCCTCCATTCTCCCCGCCGGACACGGAGCCAATGCCGCCTATTGGTGGGACGGCCAAGCCGGTCACTTCATCAGCAGCACCTATTACATGGACCGTCTGCCACAATGGGTGGAGCGGTTCAACAAGGCCAACCACACCAAGCCCGGCTTCGACATCAAGACCTCGAATGAAGGCGTGACGATGACCTTCAAGATGGCAGAGGAAGCCCTTCGCCAAGAGCAACTCGGCAAAGACGGCATCACCGACCTGTTGGCCGTCAGCATCTCCTCGACCGACGCCATCGGCCACGCCTACAGCACCCGTGGCAAAGAGAACTACGAAGTATATATGCAGTTGGACAAAGACCTCGCCCATTTCCTCAG
>CAMKSZ010000328.1 GCA_946415525.1 uncultured Prevotellaceae bacterium
GCAATACAAAATAAAACATCGAAGATTTTTATTTTTATTGCCGAGGTGCAGCCTAACTTTGCAACCAAGTTGCAAAACATCCTCCTTACCTTTGCACCCAGAACAATAAAAAAAATATCTCATGTCACATCATCATCAAGAGCACGCTCAGTGCGACTGCTCACATCATCATCACGAGCATCACCATCACGAGCACCATCATCACGAGCATCACCATGAGGGCATGGGCAAATCCATAGCCCTCATCGTCGGCACCGCCCTACTGCTCGGCGCCGCCATCTATATCGAGCACCACTTCCAACTGCCTACTTGGCAACTGCTCCTCGTCTATCTCGTCCCCTATCTCTTGGTCGGCCACGAGACCCTCAAGGAGGCCGCCGAGGGACTGCTGCACGGCGAACCCTTCGACGAGCATTTCCTCATGGCGGTCGCCACCATCGGGGCGCTTGCCATCGGTTTCCTGCCCAACGCCGAGACGGCATTCCCCGAGGCGGTGTTCGTCATGCTCTTCTTCCAAGTCGGTGAACTCTTCGAGGGATACGCCGAGGGGAAAAGCCGCGACAGCATCGCTCACCTGATGGACATCCGCCCCGACACCGCCCTCGTGGTGCGCGAAGGACAAGAAATGACGGTCGCTCCCGACGAGGTGGCGGTGGGCGAGACCATCGTCGTCAAACCAGGAGAGAAAGTTCCCTTGGACGGCATCGTGGAAGAGGGGGCTTCCTCACTCAATACCGTCGCCTTGACGGGCGAGAGCCTGCCGCGAGAGGTGGAACCGGGCGACGAGGTCGTCTCGGGCTGCGTCAACCTCTCCGGCGTCATCAAGGTGCGCACCACCAAGGTCTTCGGCGAGAGCACCGTCGCCCGCATCATCCGACTGGTGGAACATGCCGGCGACCACAAGTCGAGGAGCGAGGCGTTCATCACGCGCTTCGCACGCGTCTATACTCCCATCGTCGTCTTCGCTGCCATCGCACTGGCACTGCTGCCGCCTTTGTTCTCGGGGCATTTCGCCACAGCCTTCCCCGACTGGCTCTACCGCGCCCTCATGTTCCTCGTCGTCTCTTGTCCATGTGCCTTGGTCATCAGCGTGCCGCTCACCTTCTTCGGCGGCATCGGCGGCGCTTCGCGCAAGGGCATCCTCGTCAAGGGGGCTAACTTCTTCGACGCCTTGGCAAGCATAGGCACCATCGTGTTCGACAAAACGGGCACCCTCACCCACGGACAGTTTGCGGTCGAGGCGGTCCATCCCGAAACGTGCGACGAGCGACACCTGCTGCACCTCGCCGCCCATGTGGAGCATTTCACCACCCATCCCATCGGTGCCGCACTGCGCGACGCCTTCCCCGACGAGGCCACCGACGGTTGCCGCGTGAGCGACGTGGAGGAGGTGGCGGGGAAGGGCATCAAAGCCCGCGTGGGCGACGACCTCGTATGTGTGGGCAACACAAAGATGATGGAGGCGGTGGGGGCACAGTGGCACGACTGCTCCTTGCAGGGCACCATCATCCATGTGGCAATCAACGGCACCTACGCTGGACACATAGTCATCAACGACCGCATCAAGGACGACAGCCAAGAGGCCATCCGACAACTCAAGGGTCTCAATGTGATGCGCACCGTGATGCTCACGGGCGACAGGAAGGAAGTGGGAGAACATGTCGCCCAACAACTCGGCATCGACGAATGTCACTCCCAACTGCTTCCCACGGAGAAAGTGGAACAGGTGGAGCGGTTATTAAACGAGAAAGCAGACAGACAAAGCCTCGCCTTCGTGGGCGACGGCATCAACGACGCTCCGGTGCTCGCCCGCGCCGACGTGGGCATAGCCATGGGCGGACTGGGCAGCGAGGCGGCCATCGAAGCGGCCGACGTGGTGCTGATGGACGACCAACCTTCAAAAATAGCACTCGCCATCCGCATCGCACGGCGCACCATCGCCATCGCTCGGCAAAATGTGGTTTTCGCCATCGGGGTGAAAATGGCGGTGCTCCTCTTGGCGGCCTTCGGACTCGGCACGATGTGGATGGCTGTCTTCGCCGACGTCGGGGTCACCGTCCTTGCCGTGCTCAACGCCATGAGGGCGTTGAACACAAGCCTCACCTGAGGTTGCGGGGGTGGTGCTCCAAAATCTGCTGGCGCAGGGTGGTCATGTCGATATGGGTGTAAATCTCCGTGGTGCCGATGCTCTCGTGGCCGAGCATGGCTTGGATGGCGCGTAAGTCGGCGCCTCCCTCCAAAAGGGCCGTTGCAAACGAATGACGCAACGTGTGGGGGGAGATGTTTTTCACGATGCCGGCATCGGCGGCGGCACGCTTGACCATGATGAGAATCATCGTGCGGGTGAGGTGGGCGCCTCGGCGGTTGAGAAACACATAGTCTTCCTCGCCTGCCTTGATGTCCATGTGGCAGCGGGAGTCAAACCAATAGCCGAGTTCCTCGACGGCTCGCTTCGAGATGGGCACCAAACGCTCTTTCCGGCCCTTGCCGACGACGCGCAGGAAAAACTCGTCGAGATAGAGGTCGGAGAGGCGCAGCCCCACCAGTTCGCTCACCCGCAAACCGCAGGAGAACAGCACCTCTATGATGGCGCGGTTGCGATGCCCTTCCCATTTGCTCAGGTCGATGGCGGACTCCAACTGGTCCACTTCCTCGGTAGTGAGCACCTCGGGCAGATGCTCGCCCAACTGCGGCGACTCAAGCAGTTCGGTGGGGTCGTCGTCGCGATGGCCGTCAATCATCAAGAACCGATAGAACGACCGCACCCCGCTCAGGATGCGGCACTGCGACCGGGGACCTATACCCAAGTCGTGGAGCGAGGCGGCAAACTGCTGCAGGTCTTCCAATTTCGCCGCCACAGCCTCCACGCCCGTCGATTGCAACCACCTCAACAATTTGTCGAGGTCGCGCAGATAGGCATCGATGGTGTTTTCGGTGAAATTCTTCTGCAAGCGCAAGTAGCGGCGATAACTTTTCCTGATGTCTTTTCCCATTCTAAGTGCAAAGATAATCATTCATCTCGAAATTCACAAAGCCTCGGTGTCTCAATGTGTCGTTATCTCGAAATCTCAATGTGTCGTTATCTCG
>CAMKSZ010000329.1 GCA_946415525.1 uncultured Prevotellaceae bacterium
CCGTTTCATGGAAACGTCAGGATGCTCGTGGACTACGGGGACATATTGTAGTAGAGGGATTGCAATAAACACAAACAAAAGAAAAATGAAGAAACTATTGATTCTTGCTCTTTTCCTGGCATTTAATTGGGTCTTGTGCGCTGCAAACGACCGTCGTTTTCCTAATGTCTATGAAATGTCTCAAGACGGTGCTTTCCCTTTAGGCGAGGCTGCCATCTATACGGATGCCAACGACTATCGGGTGGTGGGGATAGCGGCTGCCATGCTGGCGGATGACGTGGAAAGGGTGACAGGCAAACGGCCTTCTCTTCAGAGCGTGAAGCAATTGCCGAAAGGTGTCTCCGTCGTGGCGGGGACTTTGGGGCACAGCCGACTGATTGGCCAACTGTTGGGGAAAAGGAAAATTGATGTCTCTGGCATAAAAGGAAAATGGGAATCGTTCATCATTGTTACCACAGAGCACCCTAAATATCATACTCCACTATTGGCGGTGATTGGTAGCGACCGGCGGGGGACGGCATTTGGACTGACATCGCTCTCTGAGGCTATCGGGGTATCACCGTGGTATTGGTGGGCGGATGTGACACCGGCTCGCAAAAAGGGGATCTATGTAGAAAAGGGGGTGTTTCGACAGGATGAACCTTCTGTGCAATATCGTGGCATATTCATCAACGACGAGCGCTTCGGTGGTTGGGCTCGATGGGCAGAGCAGCATTTCGAAAAGGAAACGGGCAAGGTGGGACCGAAAACCTACAGACGGGTGTTTGAACTGCTGCTGAGGTTGAAGGCGAACTACCTTTGGCCTGCGATGCACCCTGGTACGCAGGCTTTCAATGCTGACCCGGAAAACGCCCGTCTGGCTGATGACTATGCCATCGTGATGGGGTCGTCGCACTGTGAACAGATGCTGCGCAACAACGAGGGGGAATGGAAGGCGGTTGGCACTTACGGCGATTTCAACTATATCACCAACAGAAAGACCATGCAGGACTATTGGGAGGAGCGGGTCAGGACGAATGGGAAATACGAGAATACTTACACCCTTGGCTTGCGTGGCATCCACGATTATCCGATGGAGGGGGCAAACTCTACGGCGGAGCGCGTCGCATTGATGCAGCAGGCTATCGACGACCAGCGTGACATGCTAAGGCGTAATATCAACAAGCGGGTGGAGGAGATTCCGCAAGTGCTGTGCACCTACGAGGAGGTGCTCGATGCTTATCATAACGGATTGCAGGTGCCAGATGACGTGACACTACTTTGGTCGGACGACAAGCATGGCTATTGCCGCAACTTGTCCAATCCGCAGGAGCGACAAAGAAGTGGTGGAGCGGGCATTTATTATCATCTGTCGTATCATGGCGACCCCGCCAGTTGGATATGGCTTAGTCCCTTGTCTCCGACTTTCCTTGCCACCGAATTGTCAAAGGCTTATTCTTTTGGTGCTCGTAAGATTTGGGTGTTTAATGTGGGTGACATCAAACCTGCCGAGAAGGAACTTTCTTTCGTCATGGATTTGGCTTGGGATGTCAACCGGTGGCAACCTGCCGAGGCTCATGGATATATGCAATACTGGGCGGAAAAAACCTTTGGCGCGACTTTGGCAAAGGACATTGCTGACTTGTTGCTGCGTTATTACCGATTGCAGGCTGCTGGCAAGGATGCGCATGTGTGGTTTGTGCCTTATACGGAAACGCAGGTGGCTGGGCGGTTGCAGGAGGCGAGGTCATTGGAAATGGAGGCAGAATTGTTGGCACAGCGTGTCCCTGACCGACTGAAGGATGCTTATTTTGAACTTGTCTGCTATCCAGTTCGTGGTGCTGCCTTGCTGAACGAATACCAGTTGCTTGCTCGCCGCAGCATGGTGCTGGCTACTCGTGGCGATAGTCTTGGGGCGATGGCGGATGCTAATCGTGTCCGACTGATGTTCGATGAGTTGAATAAATGGACGCGATACTACAACGAGGTGGTGCAGGGTGGTAAATGGCAGCATTTCTTTAATTGGCAACCTTATCATTGGTTCAGGTCGGAAAAGATTGATCCACCCATTGCTACTCCTGAGGTGGTCGATGCCGTGAAACTGATGCCACAGGCTCGGTTTCTTTCCGTCACCGATGCCCTTTCTGTCGATGGCGTCGTCATCGAGTGCCAGCAAGATGTCGATGTGCCGCTATGGATGGAGGCGCTCAGCCCTGTCCGTAATTTCTCAAAGGCGCCTGCCGACAATGTTTTCTGCCATGTCTCGTGCTCGTCTCTCGCTGACAAATCTTCTTTGATTAAAACCCAGGAATTTGATGCTTCCGCCAAACCGATAAACAATGTATGGCACGCTCCTTTTGTCGGTCCTATGTGGAGCGAGGTGGGGGTGCTGCACCTGAAAAAAGGCGTCAACCGCCTCCAAGTAGGTAATCTAAAGCCGACGGCTCGCATCGACCGCATTTTTCTTGGACTTTGGCCTCCTTTTAATTCCGAACCTCGTGTTAGGATTCCGGCGGCTGCCTACCTCGAATCGCACGATGCGGCTGAAGGACACATCACCAAGGTGAAGGGATTGGGCTATAGCGATGGCATAATGGTGCTGCCGTTCAACACTCCGAGTTATGACACCAAATCGGCTCCTTATGTAGATTATCCTCTTAACATAGAAACAGGCGACCAAGCCGTGGAGGTGCGCACACTGCCAACACTCCATGTTTACGAAGGTCGCGATGCTCGCTATGCAGTGCAAATAGGACAAAACGAGCCACAGGTCTTTTCCATCCATGCCAATGACTTCACCGCTGAATGGCGTTGGAATGTGCTCCGTGGCTATGCTACCCGTAGTGTGGCAATTCCTCAAGGTTGTCGTGGACAGCAGCGGCTTCGCATCTACTTGCTTGATCCTGGCATTGTCATACAAGAGGTGTTGGTGCAGCAATAGTATAATAGAATGATTCAAGTAACTAAACTCCCAAACTTCAGCCTCAAAAAACGTCTTTCCATTTGAAAAATTGAAATAAAAATATAGATGATGAAAAAACAGATTCTCTGCCTCTCGGCAATGATGACACTGGTCATGGGGACATGGACGAGTGCCAATGCACA
>CAMKSZ010000330.1 GCA_946415525.1 uncultured Prevotellaceae bacterium
ACCGACTCGGAAAAACTATTGTATAGTTTTTCAACATTCACGACTCTCTTGCATGCCCCAAAGGAGAGCAATGCCATCACGGCAAAGGCCGCAATAATGGTTCTTTTGTTTTTCATCTTATAGGCTTTTATAAAAAGTGTTTTATAAGAAAGGTGCTATCGACAACTTCGTCTCCCCCCGCACTCGTCTATTTGACTTTCAAATGCGTGCTGCCCTCCGGCATACCCGCTGGCGGGGTGACATTGGGCATGTTGATCTTGCTGGTGAAGATGGCTATTTCCTCTGCTGCATCGGCCTTGTTGTCGGCATTTCCTTGGTTGTGCTTGAGTTCATAGCCCTGTGGAAGAATATAGTCGCCAATGATTTTATAGTGGTTGGTGGGGAAGGACTTGCCCTTCTTCATGTCGATTCTGTTGGTATCGTATGCCAAGCGACCCACCTCTACGGTCGATTTGATGAGTTTGTTGATGGGGGCATTCATATTGAACTGCAAGAAAGCAGGTATATCTATGTCGCATTTTGAGCGAACCGTAGGTATGCATTCCTGAAACACCCAGTCATAGAGAAATGTTGGACGGATGCTGGTGATGTTGTATTGGTATTCTATGATGCTGCCGGCCTCGACATCGGGCACGACCACGTGCAATACCGAATAGTTTTTATCGACGCGTTCCTTGACAAACGAGTTGGTGGCGACATTCCTTTTCTCTACCTTTCCCTTCTCGTTCTTGGTGAAAACCCTGATTTTAAAATCCGACAGCACGTCACTATTATACACCTTATTGTCATCGGCATCATAATAGGTAATATCGAAGTTGGCGTGCTTGGCTCCTTCCGGTTTCAAAATCTTTGTGCGGAGTCGGAACTCATATTTCACCAAAATGTTACTATCGTCAACCGTGTTTTTGCTAAAATCCTGAAGATTGTCAAGGTCGAAGTCCGAAGATTGGGTGTTGCTGAACACCTGGTCGGAAAGGCGATACGTCACATTCATCGTCTTGCAGAGGATGATGGCGTCGGCATCAATGGCGTCACCCCATCCAGCAAAGTCCCATTCCAGATTTGACGGCTTGCCGAATTTCTCATTGGGCAACTGTGCATTGGCCATGCTTCCGCAAGCAAGGAATGCCACCAAGAAAAATAATTTCTGAAATAAAGTGTTCATAATAGTCTGTTGTTAAATAAATGTTTACAATCTTATAGGAAGCGCCTACTACTATTAGACGCAAAAACTGTCTGAAAGATTAAATCAACACGCCGCTCCAGGCCTTCTCACTTCCCCAATCTGTGATTGATGTAATGGATAAGCCGTTCACGGTGCGACTCGCATTCTATCCTGTTGAGCAGCACCACCAATTTCTTTTTGGGATAGTAGTTGGGCAACCATCCCTTCTCACAAAGGGCTTCTGCCCAATAGGATGTATAGGGGGTCAGCAGCGCCTCGTTCAAGCCGACATGCTCTTCGAGAAACTGTAGATGTGCCTTTTTCAAGGCTGTTGGGTCGGCGATAATGGCATTGATGGCTCCGATGGTTTGGAGGAATTCCGCCTCCTCTTTCTCATCGAGGCGCGTCCATCCGGGCTGTCCGCTGCATTGCAAATAGGGTATCAACTGAAATTCCACCCTTCCGTCCTCAAGGTTCAGTCCGACGGCATACCCTTTGTTCCATCCCACACCGACGCATTTGGGGTTGTCGAAAAAGAAATTGCCCAATCCATAAAAAATGGGTTTTCCTTGATAGACCTCATAACCGCTGAAGCAGTGCTGATGGTGGTTGACGACGGCATCGGCGCCAGCATCCACGAAGAAGCGGTAGCACTCCTGCATACGCGGCGTGGGCTTGTCGTAATGCTCCACACCTCCATGGACGATGACGACCACATAGTCGGCCTGGGCGCGTGCCTCCTTGATGGCGCGATATTGCCTGACGGGGTCGAGTGGGTTGCTCCCGCCTCGGCTGTCGGTGGCAATGCTCGACTCGTGCTCCGCGCAGTTGACGATGGCTAACGTGGCGCCTTTCACTTCCTTGAAAAGCGTACGCGAGGCTTCGTCAATCTGACGTCCCCCGCCCACATGGTCAATGCCATGCTTTTGCAGGACTTGCAACGTCTGCTGCACGCCTTCCTCGCCATAGTCGCGGAAATGGTTGTTGGCGAGCGTGACGCAGTCGAAATGGGCGTAGCCAAGCAGCGCTGGTCCTTCTTCCCCACATTCGATGCAGGGACCGTCTTTCGCTATGGGACTTGCCTCTCCCGTCACGACAGGGCACTCCAAGTTGGCTATGCGGTAGTCGTAGGCTTCGTTCACCGCCTTCACTTCCGAAAACAACGATTCGTATTTTCCTGCTTTGGCCACCTCTCGCCCCCTGTTGCGGGGGTGGAAATCTCCATAGACGATTATTTTCATTGGCATAAATCCTTATTGTTCATAAATTACTGATAGGGGATGGCGTCGCACAGCGAGAGGTCTATTTTCTCTCCAAGAAGTTGCTCGAAGAGCGCCGTCTTTTTGGGGTCGAGACCGCTGGCAGGGAAGAAGGTGTATTCGCCAAAATAAATCCTGCCATCGACATCGAAAAGGTCGATTCTCACAAACGGGAACCCTTTCGACAACTTTGCGGCAATTTCCAACATTTGTTGTAAATTCTCGGGGGGCGCCTCGGAGAACTCGTCGGCGAGTTCGATGCTGTCCTTGTTGTAGGGACATAAATGCCATTCCTTGTCCAAAAAGAAGTATTTCACATGCCCTTCTTGGCGACCGACACACAACAGGATGCACATCACCTCGCCATTGCAACAATAAAACTTGTAGTCCACGATGTTGTCGCCAAGATATTTTTCGGCGATGATGCGCCTTTCTACATCTTTATAAGGCCATTCCCTGTAGCAGTCGTAGATGTTCTCCTTCATGTTAACGGCAAGTCTTGCCTTGGCGGCTTCCCAGTCGAGCGCGTCTTTGTCCTTGCAGACGACAACGCCTTCGTTTCCGCCTCCATGGGTGGTCTTCAGCACAAACTGCTTTGGCAACGAGGCGAAATCGATTTCGTCAACGTTGTCCCAATCCCC
>CAMKSZ010000331.1 GCA_946415525.1 uncultured Prevotellaceae bacterium
ACGCCTACCACCAGGGCACCGCATGGCCTTGGCTCGGCGGATTCTACATGGAGGCTTGCCTCAAGGTCTATAAGCGCACCCGCTTGAGTTTCATTGAGCGACAGATGGTGGGATATGAAGAGGAGATGGACTACCACTGCTTAGGCACCATCAGCGAACTCTTCGACGGCAACCCGCCGTTCCTCGGAAGAGGCGCCATGTCGTTCGCCATGAACGTGGCGGAAATCCTGCGTACGCTCAACATGCTCGAATCGTATAACTACACTAAATAAGGAGGAGACAATATATGAAAGTTTTAATGTTTGGATGGGAGTATCCTCCTCATGTGTTTGGTGGACTCGCCACCGCCAATTACGGCATCTCGGAAGGACTGCACGCTCAGGGCGACATCGACATCACTCTCTGTCTGCCCAAGCCTTTCGGCGATGAGGACACGTCGGCCTGCAAAATAGTGGGCATGTGCGCCGTGCCTATCGCCTACAGGGATGTCGATTACGACTATGTGAAAAGCCGCATCGGCAACATCATGGATCCGGACTACTACTACAAACTCCGCGACCATATCTATGCCGACTTCAACTACATGCACGTCAACGACCTCGGATGCATGGAGTTCGCCGGGGGATATCCCAAGAACCTGCACGAGGAAATCAACAACTACTCGGTCATCGCAGGCGTGGTGGCACGCACCGAGGAGTTCGAAATCATCCACGCCCACGACTGGCTCACCTATCCCGCAGGCATACACGCCAAGAACGTCAGCGGAAAACCGCTGTGCATCCATGTCCATGCCACCGACTTCGACCGCAGCCGCGGAAAAGTGAACCCCACCGTCTATTCCATCGAGAAAGACGGCATGGACAATGCCGACTGCATCATGTGCGTGTCGGAACTGACTCGGCAGACCGTCATCAACCACTACCACCAGGATCCGCGCAAGTGCTTCACGGTGCACAACGCCGTCTATCCCCTGAAGCAGGAACTGCAAGACATCCCGCGCCCCGACCACACCGGCAAGGAGAAGGTGGTCACCTTCCTCGGACGCATCACCATGCAGAAGGGACCGGAATACTTCGTCGAGGCTGCCAACATGGTGCTACACCGTACACGCAACGTGCGTTTCTGCATGGCTGGATCGGGCGACATGATGGATGCCATGATTCAACTCGCAGCAGAGAGGGGCATCGCCGACAGGTTCCACTTCCCGGGCTTCATGCGCGGAAAACAGGTCTATGAGTGCCTCAAGGATTCCGATGTCTATGTCATGCCCTCGGTCAGCGAGCCGTTTGGCATCTCGCCACTCGAGGCCATGCAGTGCGGCACGCCGTCCATCATCTCATGGCAGAGCGGATGCGCCGAAATCTTGCACAACTGCATCAAGGTCGATTATTGGGACATCCATGCACTCGCCGATGCCATCTACTCCATTTGCCACAACGACAGCCTCTTCCACTTCCTACAGGACGAGGGCAAGCGCGAAGTCGACCAGATTACCTGGGAGAAAGTGGGCGCATGGATCAAGGAACTTTATCTCCGAACCCTTAATAAGTAACTTAAAACACATTAGATAATGAAAACAATTTGCTTGTATTTTGAGATTCACCAAATCATCCATCTCAAGCGCTACCGTTTCTTCGACATCGGTACCGACCACTATTATTACGATGATTATGAGAACGAGCGCTCCATCACCGACATCGCCAACCGTTCATACATGCCGGCGCTCAGCGCTATCGAGGAGATGATTGCCAAGCACGGCGACTATTTCAAAGTGGCTTTCTCTCTCTCGGGAACGGGTATCGAGCAACTCGAGATGCACGCTCCGCAGGTGCTCGAGAAACTGCAGAAACTCAACGAGTCGGGCTGCGTGGAGTTCCTCGCCGAGCCTTATTCGCACGGTCTGGCAGCATTGGCCAACGAGGCTTCCTTCAAGCGCGACGTCGAGCGCCAGTGCGAGAAGGTAAAGGAGTATTTCGGACAGGAGCCCAAAGTGCTGCGCAACTCGTCGCTCATCTATAGCGACGACATCGGCGGACAGGCTGCTGCCATGGGATTCAAGGGCATGCTCACCGAGGGCGCAAAACATGTGCTCGGATGGAAATCGCCGCACTATGTCTATAACTGCGCCATCGCCCCCAACCTCAAACTGCTGCTGCGCGACGTGAACCTCAGCGACGACATCTCGCTGCGCTTCAACAACAGCGAATGGGAGGGATATCCTCTCTTCGCCGACAACTACATCGCACGCATCGCACAGTTCCCGGAGGAGGAGCAGGTCATCAACATCTTCATGGAACTCTCGGCATTGGGCATCGCCCAACCGCTGTCGAGCAACATCCTCGAATTCCTCAAGGCTCTGCCCATCTGTGCCAAGGAGAAGGGCATCACGTTCTCCACGCCGACTGAAATCTGCATGAAGATGAAGAGCGTGGGCAACCTCGACGTGCCCGACACATTGTCGTGGGTGGACGAGGAGCGCGACGTGAGTTGCTGGCTCGGCAACCCGATGCAGCACGAGGCATTCAAAAAACTCTACAGCATCGCCGACCGCCTGCTCATCGTGCAGGACAAGAGATTGCTGCAAGACTGGGACTACCTACAGGCTTCCAACAACTTCCGCTTCATGACCACCAAACCGTCGAACGTGGGTCTGGACCGTGGCATCTACAGCACGCCGTTTGATGCATTCACCAACTACATGAACATCCTTGGTGACTTCATCAACCGTGTCAACTCGCTCTATCCCGATTCCATCGACAACGACGAACTTGACGCTCTGCTCACCACCATCCGCAACCAAGGTGACGAGATTGAGAAGAAGGACAAGGAAATCACCCGCCTGCAGGCCAAGATTGACAAAATGCAGAAGGAGGAGGACAAACTGAAAGCCAAACTCGAAAAGGCTACCGGCGAGGCTCCTGCCAAGAAACCAAGGGCTCCACGCAAGCCCAAGGCTCCTGCTGAGAAAAAGGAGGAATAATCCCTGCTGCCGAACTGTAATTGAAGAGGGTGCGCCATAGTTCTTGGCGCACCCTCTCTTTCAACAATCATCTACGACCGTGAC
>CAMKSZ010000332.1 GCA_946415525.1 uncultured Prevotellaceae bacterium
CGTTCTCTACGAAGACCCGCACCATCGAGGAATGGGTGATTGCCCACCAATAAGCCATTGCTCGCAAGAACATTTGACAGCGTGTTTGTCGATGGGAGAGAGTTAATTTTGGGGGGAGTTTAGGAGTGTAGGAGTTTGGGAGTTTAGACATTACTCTTGATTGCAACACAGGAAACATATAATTACCATATAATTGGCCATGAATTTGTGCGCACCAAAATTAATGGACAATTACATGGTAATTCGTGTTGAAAAAAAAAATTATCGCTGAATAACTGAACTTTCGGGGGAAAGTTCAGTTCAGTTATTTCAGCAAGCAGAATTTTGCGGAAATGTAGAATTGTGTCCCGTTGAACATGGTCTTATAAAAACCTTTCTCCTTGCCCAAATAAGGCAGTCTCGTTCCTTTCGGAAGATAATAAGGCACCCACTCAGCCGCCAGCCCCCAGTCATCGGTTTTGGGCTTTTTGTTGTCGCGGATAAACTGATTGTGATAAACCGAAGCAGTGTTTGCCGCATTGTAGCAATAATAGCCATAATTGGTGGAGGGACCTTTCCTTAGCCTTACGTTCGTCCCATTCACCTGGAGATAACGCTCACCGTTGGAACCAGGCAGACGTGTCACCTCTTTTGGTATGCCCACATTGGCTGCGGGGTATGGCCAATAGTCGTAGGTGGAAGTGCCGTCACTCATCACCTTTATCGCCTCCCCCTTTTCCAAAGTGACAGGTTGTGACCAACGGGGATCTTCATACGTGTAGTTTCGTTTCATCACGACAACGACTTCCTTTGTCTTATCTTGCGCCATGACATGGGCTGCCAGGCAAAAGGAAGCGATGACCGACAAGAATAAAACTTTTGTTCTAACCATAATGAAAGTTGATTTTTAATATTCAAAAAAGTTCAGAAAATTTCAAGTATTGGCAAGCGCATGGTTGGCGATGGCCTTGGCGACAGTGTAGGCAGTGGTCCAAGCGGCCTGGAAATTGAAACCGCCGGTGATGCCGTCGATGTCGAGCACCTCGCCAGCAAAATACATCCTCGGACACACACGACTCTCGAGGGTGGCGGGATGGACGCTCGTCAGCGACACACCGCCGCAGGTGACAAACTCGTCGCGGAAAGGTGCCCGTCCCGTGGTGGCGATGCTGTCACACACCAAGGTGTTGGCAAGGCGGTTGATGTCCTTTTTCCCGATGTCCACCCATCGGAGGGAGGCCCTATCGCCCAGACTTTTTTCCACCAAATAGTTCCATAGGCGCTGCGTCATGCCGTCGGGTGCCACATTGGTGAGTTGCTTCATGCGGTGGGCGATGGTCATCAGCGACAGGTTCTCCCGCACCTCCGCCTCGGTCTGGCCACTCCAATTGATATTGACGGTCATGTGGTAGTCGTGCTCGTGAAGGAGCCGTGCAGCATGGCTGGTAAGCCGCAGGATGGCAGGACCGCTCAGTCCCCAGTGGGTGATGAGCAGCGGACCGTCTGTGCGCACCTTCGTCGTGGCGAGTTGCACAGAGGCGTGCTCCACCACCGTCCCCATGAGCGACTTGAGCGCGGCGTCGCCGATGCTGAGCGAGAAGAGCGACGGCACGGGCGGCACGATTTCGTGTCCCAACCGGCGCAACCACTCCAACCCTTGGCCGCGTGGCGACCCACCCGTTGCCACGACGACGTAGTCGTAACCGTCGAGTTGTTGAAGGCTGTCGATGGCACGACCCGTCAGCACCCGTACTCCATGCCGACGAGCCGCCCCTACGAAACAGTCGATGACAGCGTGGGCGTCTTGTGCCGCAGGGAACACGCAGTGGTCGGCCTGCACGACAAGAGGCACGCCATGCCGTTCAAACCAAGCGTAGGCGTCGTGTGGGCCGAAGACATTGAAAAGTCGCTTCATGAGGCGGTGCCCGCGGGGATAGACAGCACTCAGGTCGCCGACACCCTCGAAGTCGTTGGTGCAGTTGCACCTGCCTCCTCCCGACACCTCCACCTTTGCGAGCACACGCTTGCTCCTCTCAAAGATGTCCACTTGCATGGTGGGTGCCATCTCTTTCAAGTTGACGGCGAGGAAAAAACCTGCCGCCCCGCCTCCTATCACAGCCGTTCTCATCGTCACAAGGATTTGTTGGACACAAAAGCACAAAGGAAATGGCATATACGCCGATGTGCGACGACCACGTCCATTCAAACGGAATTGTTAGAATTCCCTGTTCATCAGCAAGTGGAAAGCATGCATCAATTCCCCTCCCACTCGAATGGCAAAGGGCGGCTCCATGGTGCGCGAACTGGTGTTGATTTCATACACCAAACCTCCTTCATCACCGTCACCATCAGTGTCGAAGTAGAGGCGCGTCTCCTGTCCCTCGTTCTTCTCGTAATAGAAAATCAAGTTCTCCTCATTGTCGAAGAGGAACTCCTGGTAATACTTGTTACCCGGCGTGTCGAAATTGTTGATGATGAAGTAAGGACGATAGAGGTAGCGGCCAAGATTTTCATCTTCAACACAATTGTAATAATAAGTCACCACATTGAGGCCAGGCGATGTCCCCAACTTGTAGTTGCTGTTCACCACGGTGCGGTTGGCGGGTTTGCCTTGTTTGGCCAATTGGTTGGCCTTGGCAACATCCTGCATGGCCTGGTTGTAGATTTTGCGAATCTGCGCCACCCTCTCAGGTGCCTGCTGTGCTCCTGCAGTCTGGCAGATACCGAGCAGGAAAATCAAGAACAAGAATGTCTGTTTCATAAATATCGATTTATCATTCTACTTTGTAAAGATGCCACACAACAATTCCATGAGGCCCATTGCCTCGTGTCTGGCACTGCAAAGATAGGAAAAAAATGCGAAAACGCTAATTCTGGTGGAGAAATTATCAGGTAGAAAAGGGAATTGTTTTGCGATGATTGCCAATGGAGAAGTCTTGGATGATAATGATTATGGCTTGCAATGTCGAGCGGCAGCCTGACCAGCAAGTCGGCCATTGACCACGATGTCAG
>CAMKSZ010000333.1 GCA_946415525.1 uncultured Prevotellaceae bacterium
CGCTCGGAAATGCTCAAATAAATTTGGCGTTTCGCTCGCTTATTCGTAATTTTGGGCACCAAAGGAATGAGAATGAAAAAAGAAGGATATACACAAGAGGCGGTGCAACTGCTGAGACAACTGATAGCGACCCCCAGGGTGAGCCGCGACGAACACGCTGCCGCCGACATCATGGAGAAATGGATGGACAATGCCGGCATGTCGCCCCGGCGCGAAGGCAACAACGTGTGGGCGGTGGCACCCGACTACGACGACAGCCGCCCCACCCTACTGCTCAATGCCCACATCGACACGGTGAAACCCGTGGCGACATGGACCCGCGACCCACATTCTCCCGACATCGACGGCGACCGACTCTATGGCATCGGGAGCAACGACTGCGGCGGCGGCCTGACGACGCTGCTGATGGTCTTCGACCGACTGCGCCACACCCGGCAGCACTACAACCTCGCCTACCTTGCCTCCGCTGAGGAAGAGGTGTCGGGTGCCAACGGCGTGAGCCGTGCGCTCCCCCTATTGCCCCCAATACACTTGGCGGTGGTGGGCGAACCGACAGGCATGCAACCCGCCGTGGCGGAAAAGGGACTGATGGTGGTGGACATGGTGGCACACGGGAAGTCGGGCCATGCCGCCCGTGGCGAAGGGGTGAACGCCATCTACAAGATGCTCGACGACCTGAGATGGGTGCGCGACTACCGCTTCGAGCGGGTGAGCGACCTGCTCGGTCCCACGCTGATGAGCGTAACGGTGCTGCAAGCAGGCACCCAGCACAACGTGGTGCCCGACCGCTGCACCGCCGTCATCGACGTGCGCACCAACGAGCACTACGGCAACGAAGAAGTGTTCGACATCATCCGCAGCCATGTGCACAGCGAGGTGAAAGCCCGCTCCTTCCGGTTGCGCTCATCGGGCATCGCCCTCGACCATCCCATCGTGCAACGCTGCCTCGACATGGGCATGACGCCCTTCGGGTCGCCCACGCTCAGCGACCAGGCCCTCATGCCGTTTGCCTCGCTGAAATTGGGACCGGGACAATCGGCACGCTCCCATTCCGCCGACGAGTACATCCTCGTGAGCGAAATGGGAGACGCGTTTGAAAAATATCTGAAAATACTTGACGGGTTACGACTGTAGGACGGGGCGTTCATCGCCCGGCGCCTATTGCCCCAGCCACGTCTCAGGATTGAGTTTCGACTTCTCGCGACGGAGTTGGAACTGCAAGATGTTGTCCTGGCCGATGGCGCCGAGCACCTGACGGGTGGCCACCTTCTGCCCCTTGCGCACATGCACCGACTTGAGGTTGCAGTAAACGGAGATGAAGTCGCCATGGCGCACCATCACGACCAACTGTCCGGCGACGTTGACGACGGCGCTGACCTCGCCCTCGAAGATGGAACGGGCGCTGGCACCCTGCTCGCAGAGGATGTTGATGCCCTTGTTGTCGAGTTTTACGTTCTTGAGACCATCGACATTGTATTGTCCGAAATGGCTCACCACCTTATATTTACCGGTGACAGGCATGGGCAGGCGACCGCGGTTGCTCTCAAAACTGCCACTAATCTGCCTATCGACAGCCGACATCATCTCCACTTTTGAGTTCTCCTTGGCCTCTTCCTCCACCTCTTTCTCACGACGGGCGGCATCCGCCTGGGCCTTGCGCTCGGCAGCCAACCTTGCCGACTCCGCCTCACGGGCGGCCTGTTCGGCACGCTCCTTGTCGGCGGCAGCCTTACGGGCAGCCTCCTCGGCGACACGTGCCTCCTCGGCGGCGGCACGGGCACGCTCCTCGGCTTCGCGACGGGCACGCGCCTCTTTCTCGCTACGCGCCTTGGCTTCCTCGGCAGCGGCACGCTGACGCGCCTCGGCGGCAGCCTTCTCGGCAGCACGCTTGCGCTCATGCTCCAACCGAGCCTTCTCGGCAGCAGCCTTCAGGCGAGCCTCCTCGGCCTTGGCGGCGGCAATGCGCCGCTCCTCCTCCTTGCGTGCCTTCTCTGCCTCCGCCTTCTTCCGGGCCAGTTCTTCGGCACGTTTCTTGGCGGCGGCAGCCTCCGCCTTGCGCTTCGCCTCGGCGGCGGCGCGCTGGCGCGCCTTTTCCACCTCAACGGCCACCAACCGGTCGATTTCGGCATTGATCTGGGCATTCTTGCGCTCCTGGTCGGCGATAATCACCTGGATGGTCCGCTGCTCGTTCTGCAAGTCGCTCACCACCTTTTGCTGTTCGGTATGCTTGTTTTGCAAGTCGGCACGCGCCGCCTTGCCCTTGCTGAGCAACTGGTTTTTCTGCGAGCGCACCGTATGCAACTGCCTGTTCTTGACATTGATTTCCTCCTGCTTGGCCTTGATTTGCTCGCCTTGCACCCGTTGGTAGGCGGCATACTCCTGCATGAAACGGAGGCGGCGATAGGCCTGTGTGAGACTGTTGGCACTAAAGATGAACATCAGTTTCTCCTGAATGCTGTGGTGGCTCTGCATGTATCTCACGGTACTGACATATTTCTGCTGCCGGTCGCGCAACTGCTCCTGCAGCGTCACCATCTGCGAGTTGAGGATGCCGATGTTGCCGTCGAGGTTTCTGATTTCGTTCTCATACCCCTCGATGTCGCGCTGCTTGGCATCGATCTCGCTGTTGAGCACCATCAGTTCGTTGAGTTTGGTGGCCACGCTCTCCTTGTTCTGCCTTAGCCTGTTCTGCTGGTTGCGGATGTCCTGTTCGATTTGCTGCCGCTGGTTTTGCAGTCCCTTGATTTCCGACGTGGTGTAGTTGGGCTTTGCGCTTTTCCTGCCCTTCGTGCCCTTGCTCCCCTTCGTACCCTTGCTCCCCTTGTCAGTGCCATTTTGGGTGGTCGTTGTGGTGTGCGAGCGGTTGCCCTGCTGTGAACGGCGGCGAGTCTGTGCCATCTGGGGCAAGGCCATCAGCAAGGCCATTATCAGTATTGTCAGTCTTCTCATTGCAATTTCATGATTTGGTTGATGACACTCTCCAG
>CAMKSZ010000334.1 GCA_946415525.1 uncultured Prevotellaceae bacterium
TAGAGCCTTTATTCGCCTTGGTAGTATTTGAGCATGTAGATGTTGTAGATGGTCAGGTATTTGCTTTCGAGTTCGTTTTGCTGGGCTTGCACTAAGTTGGTTTTTCCTGTCATTAGTTCGACGATGTTTTTCAGGCCGAGGCGGAATTGCTCGCTCAGCAGTTCGTAACTGGTTTCCTGACTGCGGGTGGCCACTTGGGCAGCCTTGAACTTGCTTTGTTGGGTGGTGGCGTTTATCCAAAAAGTCTCCACCGTGTTGTAAATGGTCTTTTGCTTGTCCTTTAAGTCGAGAAGGTTGAGTTCGCGTTGCAGTTTCGCCTTGTTGACGGCGGTCTTCGCCTGCCGGTTGTCGAGAATGGGGATGCTCAGCGTGGCGCCCACCGAAAAGTCGAGGTTGGTTTTCAACTGGTTGCCCCATCTTTTGTCGCTCATCGACGTGGTGTTGGTGGCGAAGCCACCGTTGATGCCCACCGTAGGACTTTTCATGGCGCGGGCGATGTCGATGCTCACCTCGCTGCTCTCGATGGCGAGCAAGGCGTTCTTGATTTCAGGGCGGTGCTCCATCGCCTGGGAATAGACCGTCGCCAATGAAGGAATCTCTTCCAATGCCTGCGCGTCGGTGTATTGCGGGAACACGATGTCGAAGTCAGCCGTTTCGGTGAGTTCGAGCAACTGCTTCAGTTGGAATTTGTAATTTCTCACTTGGCTCTCGGCAGCCACTACATTGTATTCGTCCTGGGCACGTTGGGCGGTGAGTTGTGCCAGGTCGGCCTTGCTCATCTTCCCCACGTCGACCATCGTCTTGCCCCGCTGCTCATTCACCTTGCTCGCCTCCAAACTTTGTTTGCTGACGGCGATGGCCTCGTGGGTGTAGAGGATTTGCACGTAGAGTTGCACGATGCGCTCCTCGATGGAACGGGCATTGACGGCGGAGTCGAGTTCGGCCTTGCGGGCAGCCAGTTCGTTGCGCCTGATGGTATTGGTGTTGCGTCGGCCATTCCATACGGTCCAGTTGGCGTTGATGCCATAACTCCCGTTGTAGTACACCTTGTCGATGCTCGACTGCACATAGCCGTTAGCCACCGTACTCTGTCCGGAGGCGATGAAGGGGCGATAGACGATGTTTTGGTTCGTCGAGGCAGAAAGCGAGGGGAGCAGGTCCGCCTTCGACTGTTTCACGTCCTCGAGGGCGGAGAATATCTGCACTTGGTTTTTCTTCAAGGTGATATTGTTGTTCTTGGCATAGTCGATGCATTCTTGCAGCGTCCACTTCTTGACATTTGTCTGGCCAATGACGGGGGAGGCAAAGCCTATCAGCAGGCATAGGCAACCAAAGAGAGTCTTCTTCATTTTGTCTGGGTTTCTTTATGGATAGCAAAAATACACTTTTTTGTCAAATCGACAAAAAAATATCGATTATTCTTTCCATATAAAAGAATATGACGCCATTTTCATCGATTTCAATGGTGGAGGGATGGAAAAAACTTAGAAGCGGATGCCTATGGAAGTGTTGACATACCAATCCGTCATGCGGCCATAGGTGTTGTCGCGGCTATAGCGAAAATGATTGACCTGCCCAGCGATGGAGGCAAACCAGTTGTCGCTGTTATAGACGAGGGTGACATGGGCGTCCCAGTTCACCACCATTCGGCTGTGTTTCACCTCTGGGGGGAATGGTTGGATGATGAGATCGTATTTGGGGTCACCGTCTTCATCGACACCGCTCTTTTCGACGTATAAGTCATAGGTCCAGGTCTTGATGCGGTTGATGGCGGCAATCATTGGCATGACTTGTGCGTTGACAAGCACGTTGCGGCACGGCACCCAGTTGTAGGCATAGCCCGCCCCTAAGCACAACTGTTTTTGGTCGATGCGGCCAATGTCGTTCATGAAGATGATGAGCAAGCCATTTTCCGGACTTGCATAGTCCACTTTCGTCTGCAACCATGACACCCCGAACATCACCGAACCCGCCGACCGCCGCTGGATGACACTTTGGTCGTAGGCGGCGGAGTAGGAGAAGCGCTTGCCGTTGAGTAGATAAAAGCCGTCGATGAGGAGCGACTTGATTTTGATGGGGTCGTCTATTTCCATCTTGTCCCTTGAATCGAAGTGCTCGATGACGTCCTCGTGGTCATCGATAGGCGAAGAGCCCTGCATACGGAACTTCATCTCGTCGCTCTCGAAACTGCGCATGCGCAGGCTGATGCCGTAGCGGCTCCCGCCGGCACCGATAGAGAAGCCGGAGCCTTTGCCGTTGCCGATGGTGCGCGAGAGTCCTAAGCCGTAGCCTCTGTAACCTATCCAACCGCCCAACGAGGTGTAAACCCTTGTGTCGATGTCGGGTTTCCAGTGTATCACCGAGTTCTCGCCCAACAGTTCGTAGTTGGTGGCACGCAACCGAATCATCGATTCGTTGGTATTGCTCTTGGCCATCACTTGCCAGGGTTTCCTTGGCATGGTGATGTAGGAGGTGTCGATGCCGCTGACGGTCATCGTGTCGATGAAGTTGGCGATTTTTTTCAATAGGGTGGGCTTGCCGTCGCCCGCCCACGATGGGGAGGCGAGCAACAGTGCCACGGCTATGAAAATCGCTCTTCTCGACATGGTTAGGATTCTATTTGCCGCAGGCGGGCGATGTATTTACCCAAGATGTCGAACTCCAGGTTGACGATGGTGCCTACGGCGATGGCACAGAAATTGGTGTTCTCCATCGTATAGGGGATGATGGCTACTTGGAAGGTGCGCTCCGTGGGGTTGCAAACGGTGAGCGAGACACCGTTGACGGTGACGCTCCCCTTGTCCACAGTGAAATAGCCGCGGCGGGCCATCTCCTTGTCGTAGTCGTATTCGAAGGTGAAGTAGGTGCTACCGTCGGCATCCTCCTTGGCAATGCAACGGGCGGTGCAGTCCACATGTCCTTGCACGATATGGCCGTCAAGTCGGCCGTTCA
>CAMKSZ010000335.1 GCA_946415525.1 uncultured Prevotellaceae bacterium
TGAGGGGAGTGACATGTCATGCCACCGACCCTAAAACGGGGAAGGTCATCGGCGAACAACTCACCTTGAAGGACATGAGGCTGATGAAGGAGGCGTCGGTCAACTACATCCGCACTTCGCACTATCCGAGGGAACCGCGTTTTTATGAGTTGGCTGACTCGTTGGGATTCTATATCATCGACGAGGTGCCTTTTGGCTTCGGCGACAAAAACCTTTCCGACTCTTCTTTCTATCCTGTCTTGCAGCAAAGGGCGCAGGCTACCATCCGGCGCGACAAAAACCATCCTTCGGTCATCATCTGGAGTTTGGGAAACGAGAACCCATTGACGGATATTTGTGTGAAACTGGGTGACTATGTGAAACGACAACTCGATGACTCTCGGCCTGTATGCTATCCACAGGTGGGGTCGTATTTCAGAAAATTCAACTACCAATTCCCGCAGGTGGCGGACATCTATGCTCCGCACTATCCCACGACATCACAGATTGCGGGGTTCTACCAAAAGGCTGACCGACCGGTCATCTTTACGGAATATTGCCATACCTTGGGCATATCGTTCGAGGACCACGACCGACAATGGGAGATCATCGAGCGTACGCCTTGCATCGCTGGGGGCTCGGTGTGGGAATGGGTCGATCAGGGCATGCCTTTCCGTGAGCGTCTTGACGATAAGTATGGGTATGAGGAGAGGGTATTCACTTCCAAAGAGGGGGGATTCGAAATGTATGGCGTCAAGGGGACGGATGGCTTGCTCTTCGCCGATAGGACACCGTTGCCCAACTACTATGAATTGCAGCACAACTATGCGCAGGCATTCGTGGCGGATAGCGTCATAAATACCGTGGGGGAGGCCTTGCCTCTAAGGGTGGTCAATAGATACGATTTCCTCGACCTCAAGGATCACGTTGCCTTTCATTGGGCATTCTCCGAGGACCGCGACACTATCGCGCAGGGGGCTTTCTCCCCAGATTGTTTGCCACGGCAGACGGCTGCTTACCAACTGGTGCTCCCCCGAAAGCCTGACAGTAGAAAGGTTTGCTTGTTGGGCATCAAAGTGGTTGATGCTCAAGGCAGGGTGATACTGCGGCAGTCAATCCCTGTCAATCCTACAGACCTGACTGACAGGTTGTTGGCGGGATTGAAGGAGAAAGAAAACGACCCGATGGGATTGGTGCAGGGGGGATTCTTGGTGCGTGAGGGCAGAAAACCTACGATGGCGGAACAACTGAAGGTGAAGGACAAACGGGTGGAACGCTATTTGGTCAAGCCGGATGCCGATGGGATGGCGGGACATGTCGCTTCTGTCATCAAAAAGGAGGATGATGGATGGGCTTTGAAATGCTCGTTCTCATTGACGCCTGACACCACCGACACGTTCTTGTCGGAACTGGGCGTGGCAATGCTGTTGGACAGCAAAATCGACCGCGTGCAGTGGATAGGTAATGGATGGCTCTCATCCTATCCGGGGCGCTTCAGGGCAAACCAGTATGGATTTTGGGCAATGCACAAGGACGACCTCTATTTTGAGGGAAATAGGAGAGGGGTGGATGCTGCTCTGCTCACCGACAGCATTGGCAATGGACTTTTGCTGCTCTGCCGTCAGGGTGACGTCAGTTTCGAACAGACCGACAAAGGGGTGGTGGTGACTTACAATGCTGCTGTCTCGGGACAAGGACCGAAATTCTCTGCGACGGCTTTCCCCGTCGTGGCGAAAAGGACGGGAAAACTCGAGGGCTCCTTCTATCTCTACCGTGTGGAGGCGGGCAGATGGCCTGCTTTGGTGAAACAACTCTTCGGCGATGCTCGGATGGTGCCTGCTCCTTTCCGGCCATTCGAGAAAATGTATGACACCTACTTGATGCGGTTCGACGAAATCGTCGCTCAGTAGATTTGATGAAAAAATACATAACTTAAATATATTTGAAAATATGAAAAAAATCTTCCTGCTCATGGCAATGGCTCTGGTGGTTTCCGGGACCTATGCCCAACAGGCAAGTGCTGGCGATGTGCTCGATAAAGCCCGACTTGCCAACAAGTATTTCATGACAAAGTATGCTGACCCAACGCTGCCTACCAATGTGGGGCGGATAAGACCCAGCAGCCTTTGGACTCGTGCCGTCTATTACGAGGGATTAATGGCGCTCTATGGGATTGACCAAAACCCTGCCTACATCGACTACACCGACAGGTGGGCGGACTTCCATCAGTGGACACCGCGAAATGGTATCAAGACCACAGATGCCGATGACCAATGCTGCGGACAGACTTATCTCGAACGATACATGATGACGAAAGACGCTCGCATGATAACTCATGTGCGGGAGAACCTTGACTTGCAGATGGCTTCGGGAAAATTGGGCTATTGGACGTGGATTGATGCCATCCAGATGGCAATGCCGGTCTATAGCCATTTCTATAAGGCTACAGGCGAGAGAAAGTATCTCGACCATGCCATGAAAATGTACACCTGGAGCCGTGACACTTGTGGTGGCGGACTCTTCAACACGGCTGAGGGCCTTTGGTGGCGTGATGCCGACTATGTGCCGCCCTACAAGGAGAGCGACGGACAAAACTGCTACTGGAGTCGTGGCAGCGGTTGGGTGTATGCGGCTTTGGTGAGGGTGATGTCCGACATCGGGCCGAAAGACAAGTACTACAAAAAACTGAAAAAGGACTTTATCCTCATGAGCGAGGCGCTGCTCAAGTGCCAGCGTGAGGATGGATTGTGGAACCCGTCCCTGGTCTCGCCTGTCACCTATGGGGGCAAGGAACTTACCGGAACGGCTCTCTTCCTCTATGGCATGAGTTGGGGTATCAACAACAAAATCCTAAAAGCGAAAAAATACCGCAGTGCTTGCGACCGTGCATGGACGGCTATGGTGCGCGACTGCCTGCATGCCGATGGCTTCTTGGGCTATGTGCAGGGTACTGGAAAGGATCCCTCGGC
>CAMKSZ010000336.1 GCA_946415525.1 uncultured Prevotellaceae bacterium
TCCACAGATGGAATCAAAGTGCAGAATGCAACAAATGACGCCTCGAGCAATTCGGAAGCCATTCACAACCTTGGCGGTCAATCTGTGCTGCATCCTCTCCCCGGCCACATCTACATTAAGGATGGGAAGAAATTCGTCGCCCAGTAGGACGTGCATCGTCCGTTTCCCCTTGTTTTGGGAATCCATCCTTGTCGATGGGACATCCCAATGCGACGTTTCTACACCTTTTTTCCAGCCTTGTGCAACATAGTAGAGACGACACATTGTGGCGTCTCCGAATATAGCATGTGCAAAATGAATCGTTAGAGACAGGTATTTGCAATAGTAATGTCTAAACTCCTCAAAATCGTTATGTCAGTTCCTCGGCCACGGCGAGGTCCATGCCACGCCAGACGAGGACGAGGCGGTGTACCTGCGTGTGCCCCGCTGTGCGCTCTACGCCCACGCTCTCGGCATAGCGCGTAATCTGCCTGATGGCTTTCTCCCTCGCCGCCGTCACCTCCGCGTCCGTCGCCTTAGAGGGCAGGTATTTCAACTCCAGCACATACGAGTGCTCGATGTCGGGATAGATGCCGAGCATCGGCTGCAGGTAGATGTCGGCGTAGCCGCCGCTACCACGGCCCGACAGGTCGCGCACCCCGGCGTCCAGTTCCGAGACGGGCAGGTAGAGGCTCGTCATACACGTCTGCGACAGCGTGAAGCCGTGGACGAACGCCTCGCCCTTCTGCAGGTCGCGTTGTGCCGCGAATCGTTTCAGCGTCTCCGTGATGTACTCGAAGAAGGGACGCCAGTCGCCATCGATGGCCATGTTCTCCATCAGGTGGCTGTGGATGCGCTCCTCCACCGACAGATCGTTGTCGCGGTAGGTGTCCGTCAAGTAGCCATAGACCTGCTCACGCACCGTCTGGTTGGGGATGCGGAAACGGAAACCTCTCAGGCTCTTGCCTACTATTGTGATCAGCCCGAAGTAGTAGAGCAGCGAGACGAAGTTGTCGGGGTCGGTGATGCGCTCGGAGGGGAACGAGTCCTTCAACTTGGCCGTGATTTCACCCGTCTCCACGATGTGCTGTATGACGGAGGCGTCGTGTTCGAAGCCTCGGTCCTTGCGGATGAGCATGCGCAGTTTGCCGTAGTCCGTGCGGATGTTGTTGTCAAGCATGCTGTCGGGCAGCCTCCCCATGCTGTCGGTGTAGTTATATACGAAATAAAGCACCATGTCGCTGTTGTACATGGGCGGCTCGTCGAGGCATTTGACACTGAAGCAGTAGTTGTCGTACCACGGCTTCATGATTTCTATCAGTTCGTCGGTGGTGTGCTTGAAAGGAAAATATTGTCTATAATAGTCGAGCATCTGGCGCACCTCCTGCTCGGTGAACCCCACCAAGGCGTTGAATTTGGGATTCATGGTGTAGTTGGTGCCGATGTTGAAGCCCGAGGTGAGGTCGTCCATCGTCACGGGACTCACGCCCGTGACGAAGAGTCGCTTGATGGCGGTGTCCGACCCGCTTTTCACCACGTTGAAGAAGGCACGGAAGGCACCGGCGCCGTGGGTCTCCGACTTGTAATCCCGCTCCGTGCCCGGGTCGGAAAGGATGATGTTGGTGAAGTGGTCGTATTCGTCGATGAAGAGATATATCTTTTGCCCTGCCTTTTCTGCCATGTTAACGGCATAGTCAAGCAGGTCGGTCGCAGTCTTTTGCTCGCGCACTCCATCCAATGCACCTTCGGGCAATAAGTCGGCATACTTATCTATAAAGACGGATATTGTCCGCCTGCAGTAGTCATCCATGCGTTCTTGGTAGCCTTCAAAACTGCCAGAGAATGTCGAGAAATTAAGGTGCAGCACCAAGTAGGTGTTGTGTTCCGGCGTGGGATGTTGTCCTATCCACAGGTCGCCGAAGAGCCGGTCGAAAAGGTTGGCTTTGCGAAGGTCGTAATATTGCCGGAGCATGTTGAGCAGCAGCGACTTGCCGAAGCGTCTCGGGCGGATGAAGAAGAAAAAATTATTGGCCGTCTCAATCTCGGGGATGAAGCGGGTCTTGTCAACGTAATAATAATGGTTGAGGCGCACGTCCTCCCAGTTCTGCATGCCGTAGGGAATGCGTTTGGGTTTGTCTGTCATCTGCTGTTGCATGGCTAAAGGGATTATGTTTTGCAAAAATAGGAATAATTTTCCAATAATCCTCTCGTCCCCAAAAGTTTTTTGCCTCCTGTCAAGCATCCAAAACGTGAGATGCTCCAATGTTTCGTTTCCTCTTCGCCTCCTATCCCCCCATTTGTCGCCCGATTACTTGGCCATTACTCTGCGGCAGGGAGGCCTTTTCTTTGATTGCCATGCCACCCCACTTACAGATAAGTCGATTCAAATTTGCTTGGTTTCAAAAAATTGCTTATCTTCGCAGCATCGCCGTAAAAAAGAAGGAAAGGAACCATAGATGGAGAGATTTTTCAATACTGCAGGACCCAATATCGTCGAGGACAACTACACCATCGACCCGCTGTCACGGTTCGACCTCGATGACATACTGACCCTCATCCGCCAAAAACGCTATTTCGTGCTCCACGCACCCCGGCAGACGGGCAAGACCTCTTGTCTGCTCGCCCTGCGCGACTACATCAACCAAGAAGGCAGATACATTGCCGTGTATGCCAACGTGGAGGCGGGGCAGGCTGCACGCAACAATGTCATGAGTGCCATTCGTACAGTCTGCGGTTCCATTACAGAGGAACTTGGCATGTTGATTGGCTACCAACAGTCTCACGAACTACGTGCTACAGTCAATGACTTGGATGCCAATGAGATGCTGACAACATTCCTTAGAAGAATCTCACAATTTTTGCAAAAACCTTTTGTCCTCTTCATCGATGAAATCGACGCATTGGTGGGCGACTCATTGGTCAG
>CAMKSZ010000337.1 GCA_946415525.1 uncultured Prevotellaceae bacterium
TTTCATTTTGTATTTCACTCGGTTTGCACTATCTTTGCACACAAATTGCGACTATTACTTCAAAATGGACAAATACAACATCTTCGCGCCGAAAGAGAGGGGGCGCTTCGCCAACCGTTTAGAAGAACTCTACCTGACACTCGGTGCCTACTTGGATGCCGAGCAGGCAGAGGGGCGACACCTGCAATACACGAAAGTGTTCCTTAGCGACGCGCAAAACCAATATGGCGAACTGACACGTTCCACCCTTCACACCGCCATCCTCTCCACCGCCGCCTGTTCCGTCATCGAACAGCCGCCCCTCGACGGCAGTAAAATCAGCATTTTGGTGAAGACGACCGACGAGGCCGACAACTTCATCCTGCACAGCATCCGCCTCAGCGAGGAAGAGACACGCGGCGCCAACTCCTACATCCAGACGATGCTCATTTTCAACAAATACCTCGACAGCATCAAGCAGATGGGACTCAACATGCGCGAGCACTGCATGCGCACATGGATTTACGTCGCCGACATCGACGTCAACTACGAGGGGATGGTGCGCGCCCGCAACGACATCTTCCGCAACCAAGGGCTCACCCCCGAGACGCACTTCATCGCCAGTACGGGCATCGGCGGCTTCTCGCAGACACGCAGCGCATCGGTGGCCATCGACTTCCTCACCTACCCCGGCGTGAAGGATGCCAACAAGAAATACCTGCAAGCCCTCGACAACCTCAACCCCACCCATGAATACGGCGTCTCGTTTGAGCGCGGCACACGCATGACCATGGGCGACAAACAGACATTCTTCATCTCAGGAACAGCCAGCATCGACAAATACGGCAAGGCCATGTACGTCGGCGACATCAGGTTGCAGACCGCCCGTCTGCTCGAAAACATCGGCGCGCTACTGCACGACGGCGGCGCCAACATGGGCGATGTCCGCTATTTCTACGTCTATCTGCGCGACGCCTCCGACCGCGACATCGTCGAGCGATTCCTGCAAGAGACCTACCCCGACATCCCGCACGTGCTGCTCAACGGCAAGGTGTGCCGCCCGGAATGGTTGGTGGAGATGGAGTGCATCGCCACGAAAACGACGACAGGAAAGGAATAAGCCGGCACGTCATGGGGGCACACAACAGCGACAGCCATTTGTTCTCCTCGTTGAAAGGAAACCTCTGGATGATGGTCTGCATCCTCCTCTGGGGAGTGGCCTGCTTTGCGTTCTTCGAATGCTGTTACCGCTACCATTTCTTCTATCAGGAGCAAAACCAAATCTTCCTGTTTTCTGACGACTACCTGCGAGGCTACTTCCAGCGCCCCGCCTGGTTTGCCTGTCTGACAGGCGACTTCCTCACCCAATTCTACTATTACCTCTACGTAGGACCCGCCCTCCTCACCCTCACCCTCCTCACTTTAGGCGACCTCACGCGGCGCGCCTTGCAGCGTGCCGGACTCGCCAAAGGGTGGGCCTTCGCCATCGCCGTTGTCGTGATGACCGTGGAGGCCGTATGTGCCTGCGACGCCGACTTCCGACTCAGTACGGTGGTCGCCCTCTGTGGCGGTCTCGCCGCCTACATCGCCACCAGTTTCATCAGCAGAGGAAAGACGAGCGGTGCCATCGCCATCACCCTCGCGGCAGTCCTCACCTACTGGCTCTTCGGCTATGGCCTATGGATCCTGTTGCTGCTCGCCGTCCTCGAACGCCTCTGCCGCCGCCGTCAGCAGCCCCTCCATTGGAGCGACACCTTCCTCCTCATGCCAGCCGTCATCGCCGTTCTCGTCGCCATGACTTGCAGCAACGTCTATTACCTCACGCCCGGAGCAGCCCTCACCTACCCCGGCATCGGTCGGTTGAAAGCCCCCGACTTCATCCTCGAGCAAGATTTCGCCGTCGATAACGAATACCACTTCGGTCACTACCGCAAAGTGGAACAGTTAGTGGAGTCAGCACCCGCCGAGAAGCGCACCGAGGAGATGCTCTTCTTCTACAACCTCGTACAGGCACAGAAAGGCGAACTGCCCGACAAGTTGCTGAAATTCGTTCCCAACCAATTAGGCACGTTCTACGCCATCGGCCCCAACACACCCCGAATCACCATCATCAACATGAACGAACTCTACTGGGCATTGGGCGACATGACCCTCACCGAGCGCGCCGCGATGATGACCAACGTGTTCGCCCCGAATAACCGCAACGTGCGCATGATCAAGCGACTGGCGGAATGCAACCTCGTCAGCGGCGACACCCTGGCAGCCAACAAATACCTACGCCTCCTCGAAAAGACATGGGTCTATGCCGACTGGGCACGGAGCATGAGACAAAGGGAGCCGAAAGCCTTCCATTATATTCTCGAAAAGAGGAAGTTCTCCAACCAAGCCGACACCATCCGCCTGAGCGACAACCTGCACCTCGTGATGATGCAACTGCTCGACTCCAACCCGAAAAACACCGTCGCCCTCGACTACATCCTCTGCAGCAACCTGCTGCTCAAGGACATCACCAACTTCAAGCGCGACTACGACCGCTACTGCTACGAACAAGGGCAAGAGCGTGTGAAGCCCCTCTACCAACAAGCCCTGATGATTTATCTCGCCGGCACCAACGCCCCCGAGGAGGAATGGCACAAATACATCCACGACAACAACGAAATGCAACGGTTTGCCGCCTACAACAGTCAGCGTGGCAACCCGAAATTCAGCGACACCTACTGGTATTACTTCGACACTGCCAAAGTTCCACAACCATGACATCGCCCCTCCGCCAAATACGCTGCCTCGTCGCCGCCACCCTCCTGCTGATGGTCGCCTGCACACCTTCGCCCACCCACCCGAAGGCGTCCGACGAACTGCCGCCCATGTACCCCGACTACACCGACGTCACCATCCCCTGCAATATCGC
>CAMKSZ010000338.1 GCA_946415525.1 uncultured Prevotellaceae bacterium
TTACCATGTAATTGGTCATGAATTGGTGCACACGAAAATTCATGGATAATTCGTGGCAATTCGTGTAAAAAAATCAAACAACAAAGGACAACAAGGGACAACATATAACAACAAAAGAAGCATGTAATTACCATGTAATTGGTCATGAATTGGTGCACACAAAAATTCATGGATAATTCATGGTAATTCGCGTGAAAAAAATACAGAGTTGTATGATGTTGTTTGATGTTGTTTGATGTTGTTTGATACTCTGAAGGCATAACCAAATACGGCGTCTTTTGCGCTGCAAAACGATTTTTCTCCTTGCAATGGGAGGAAAGTCGTTTTTTTTATCTACTTTTGCACAAAATTGCCAAAAACGACATTAACACGACCACGAAATGATAACAGTGACATCTCCCCTACTCCCCGACCTGGACGAGTTCTCGCAAATGCTGCGACAGATTTGGGACAACAAGTGGATCACCAACAACGGGGCGTTTCACAAGCAGTTGGAGAAGGCACTCGCCGAATACCTTAAAGTGCCCTTTGTCAGTTTGTTCACCAACGGCACGCTCCCTCTCATCACCGCCCTGCAGGCACTGCGCATTACTGGCGAGGTGATCACCACGCCGTACAGTTTCGTGGCCACCACCCATGCGCTTTGGTGGAACGGCATCAAGCCCGTCTTCGTAGATATCGACTGGCAGACGGGATGCATGGACCCCAACAAAATCGAGGCTGCCATCACCAACAAGACCACTGCCATCATGCCGGTGCATGTCTATGGCAAACCGTGCGACACCGACGCCATCGAGCAGATTGCCAAGAAATACGGCCTTAAGGTCATCTACGATGCCGCCCATGCCTTCGGCGTGGAGGTGAATGGCGAGAGCGTTCTCAAGGCGGGCGACATGTCCACGCTGAGTTTCCATGCCACCAAGGTGTTCAACACGGTGGAGGGCGGCGCCATGGTGATGCACGACGAACAAACCAAGCAGCGCATAGACTACCTGAAGAATTTCGGCTTCGCGGGCGAGACGGAAGTGGTGGGGCCGGGCATCAACGGCAAGATGGACGAGTTGCGCAGCGCATACGGACTGCTCAACCTCAAGCAGGTGGATGCCGCCATCGAGGCAAGGCACAAAGTGGCCATCGCCTACCGCAAGGCGCTCCGCGGCGTGGAGGGCATCGAGTTCTGGGATGACATGCCGGGCGTGAAGCACAACTACTCCTACTTCCCCATCTTCGTCGATGCCAACACCTACGGCATGACGAGGGACGAACTGTATTTCAAGATGAAGGCAAGGGGCATCCTCGGACGGCGATACTTCTACCCACTCATCAGCGAGTTTTCCACCTATCGTGGACTGCCCAGCGCGGGAAAGGAGAACCTGCCGGTGGCACACCGCATGGCCGACAGCGTCATCTGCCTGCCCATGCACCACCTGTTGAGCGACGCCGACATCGAACTCATCCTGCAAACCATCAAGGAGGGACGCTGAACTGCATGGCGAGGCATACTTGGCCAATATAGGTTAACATGACAAATCAGAAGAAAATCATGCTCTTGGGCGGCATCCGCTACCTGTTGCCGGCCATCGAGGCGGCCCACCGGCGGGGCTACCACGTCATCACCGTCGATTACCTGCCGGGGAACATCGCCCACCGCTATTCCGACGAGTTCCACAACGTGAGCATCATCGACCGTGAGGCGGTGCTGCGACTTGCCCAGGACTTGCGGATAGACGGCATATTGTCGTTTGCCGTCGATCCGGGGGTGGTGAGCGCGGCCTACGTCGCAGAGCGGATGGGGCTTCCCTTCCAATGCAGTTACGAGGCGACTTGCATCTTGCAGGACAAGGCCCGTTTCAGGAAATTCCTCGCTGACAATGGGTTCAATGTGCCGACGGCGAAAGGCTATGCCGACGCCGAGGAGGCGCTGCGCGACGCCGACCTGTTCCATTGGCCGGTGATTGTGAAGCCCGTCGATTCTGCAGGCAGCAAGGGGGTCACACGGGTGGACAAGCCCGAACAGTTGCCGGCCGCCATCGCCCATGCCCTCGACTGTTCGCCCGGCAAGCACTTCATCGTGGAGGATTTCTTGGAGAAGGCAGGGCTGTCATCGGGTTCGGAGAGTTTCTTCGTTGACGGGAAACTGATGTACAACGGCTTTTACGACCAATATTTCGACGACGAGGCCGCCAACCCGTTCACGCCGTCGGCTGAATGTTGGCCTTCGGCGAAGGACGAGGACGTGACGGCAGAGGTGCGGCGAGAACTGCAGCGGTTGGGCGACTTGTTGCATTTCGGCACAGGGCTCTTCAACGTGGAGTGGCGCGTGTGCACCGACGGCAAGGCCTACCTGATGGAGGTGTCGCCTCGCGCCGGGGGCAACCGTCTGGCGGAGATGCTTCGCCATGCCGCCGACATCGACATCATCGACGCGGAGGTGGCAAAGGCGGTGGGCGAACCAGTGGGCGAAATGCACGAGCCAACCTACAAAGGGCATTATGCCATCCAGGTGCTCCACAGCGACCGCCCAGGCATTTTCTCCGGCTTGCAGATAGAAGAGGAGTTCCGAAGGAGGCATGTCGTCGAGGAGGAAGTGCGCATCGCCCCAGGCGACGAGGTGGCGGCGTTCACCGGCGCCAACACGGCCATCGGCACGCTCTTCCTGCGATTCGAGTCGCACGAGGAGATGATGCATGTCATGGGGAACATGAGGAAATATGTGAGAATCAAAGTAGTGGAAGCATGATCAAGACCGACATAGCACAACCCATCGGCGGCTATTTCTCGCTGGAACTCCCCTGCAAGGAGGAGTATCACCCACTTGCCTTGAAACT
>CAMKSZ010000339.1 GCA_946415525.1 uncultured Prevotellaceae bacterium
AGGAGTCGACTGCACCAGTCGAACATGGCGTTCTCCGCCTTTGTGCGCCCTTCACGAGAAAAACAGTTCTTCTTGTCGCCGGGGAAACCACCGGGGAAATCCTTGCGCACGTTGCCGTCGGTGACCTCCTTGGTGCCGTTCATCAGCACCTCGGTGCCGTAATAGAGTTGCGGAGTGCGGTTGATGGTGAGCAACAAGGCGAGAGCCTGTTTGAGGGCGAGGGTGTCGGTGCCGTTGCCAAGGAAGCGGTCGGTGTCATGGTTCTCGATGAACGCCATGACGCTCGACGGATTGGGATAGAGATAGTCATAGACAAGGCTGTTGTAGATGCGGTTGTAACCGTTCCACCAAGCGTCGGTCTCCTCATTTTTCGCCGAATTGATTTTGTCGAAGAAACTGAAGTCCATGACGGTCTTGAGATAACTGTTCTCACGTGCTATCTTGGAGTCGCGCTGCCAGGTGGCAGTGTAGGCCGGTTCGGTGACCCATGTCTCGCCGACGGTGTTGAAGTTGGGATACTCTTCGTCGAGGGTCTTCATCCACCGTGCCATGGCCTGGGCGTCGGCGTATGGGTAGGTGTCCATGCGGATGCCATCGATGCCAACGGTCTCAATCCACCAGATGCTGTTTTGGATGAGGTAGGTCATCACATGCGTGTTGCGCTGGTTGAGGTCGGGCATGGTGGGCACGAACCATCCCTCGACGGTCTCGCGCAAGTCCACCTGCGAGGCGTACGGATCGACGACGGGTGTCAGTTTGTAACTCGTCTGTAGGAAACTGGTCCCTCGGGGGTCGGAGGTGCCCTTCGACTCCTTCAACCATTCGGGCAGGTTGAACCAATCGTGGGTGGGCATGTCCTTCACCCAAGGGTGCTCAAATCCACAGTGGTTGAAAATCATGTCCATCACCACTTTCAGTCCATGCTGATGGGCCTCGTCGATGAGCCGGCGGTATTCTTCGTTGGTGCCGAAGCGCGGGTCCACCTTGTAGTAGTCGGTGGTGGCATAGCCGTGGTAGGTGCTGAACCCATTGTGGTCGGGCGAGTTGTTCTCAAGCACGGGGGTGAACCATAGTGCAGTAACCCCCAACTCGTTGAAATAGTCGAGGTGCTGACGGATGCCCTCGAGGTCGCCGCCATGACGCAGACTGGGCTGCGTGCGGTCGTTGACGTAGGTGTTCATGCCCTTGATTTGGTCGTTGGTGGCGCTGCCGCTGGCGAATCGGTCGGGCATGAGCATATAGAGCACGTCGGCGTTGGTGAACCCTTTGTGGTCGGCCCCGGCCATCTCACGCTGCCTTAGACGGTAGGCGACATCCTTGCGCTGCTTGCCATTCTTGAAGTGAAGGGTCATCGTGCCGGGCTGTGCGCCGCCCACGTTGAGATAGACGAGGAGGTAGTTGGGCGACTCTACCCTGACGATGCTGTCGATGCGCACGCCCGGGTAGTCGGTGGTCACTTCGGCGGTGCCGATTCCAGGTCCATAGACCATGAGTTGCAAGGTCGGTGTCTTCATGCCGGCAAACCAGTCGGTAGGTTCGATGCGGTCGATTTTGAGTGCTGCCTTCATGGTGGTTGCGAGGATGAGGAGGGAAAGGAGGATGAAATACTTTCTCATGATGATGTTGGGTTTAGTTGTGCAAGATGAGCGCCGACTGTGGCGGCACTTTCACGATGGGGCCATCGACGGTGCCAAGGCCCTGCTCGTCGATTTTACCGTCGCGGCAGACGATGGTGTAACGCCCTGCAGGCAGTTCTACGGTCTGTTCCGTGCGGTTGGCATTGAGCACGACGTAGATGTCACGCCAAGCATCGCCGCCGGCATTGCCTTTCAGTCGATAGGCCACCAGACAGGGTTTGGTGGGCAAGAACTCCAACGAAGCCTTCACCTTGTCGGCTGTGCCGAGGCGGAAGGCGGGATGGTTGTGGCGCAGTTGGATGAGCCGCCGGTAGTAGTCGAGCACGTCGGCATGTCGGAGGCTGTTGGTCCAATCGAGTTGGTTGACGGAGTCGGGCGAGTTGTAACTATTGTGCACGCCTTTCTTGTCGCGGAGCAATTCTTCGCCAGAGAGGAGGAAGGGGACGCCCTGCGAGGTGAGCACGGCGGTCTGTGCCAACAGGTCGAGGCGGATAAGTTCGTCGGTGCCGATGCCGGGAATGGAAGTGCGCAGGCGATCGACGAGACACATGTCGTCGTGGCAACTCACATAGGCAATCATCTGTGTGGGCTGTGTCGCCCAAGCCTTCTTCGAGTAGTTCACTTGCTCCATGGCCACCTGTGGGTGGGCGATACCGCCGGCGATGCCATATTTGAGGCTTTCCTCCTCGCCCGGTTTCCCGGCAAGGAAGGCCCCCTTGGTGTCGTCGCTGAAGGGACCACGGAGGGCATCGCGCAACTCATCGCTGAAGGCGGCGATGCGTGGCATCTGCGGGATGTTGGCTTTCATGCCGAGTTGTTCCTGGGGATAGGCACAACTGCCAGCCGACCATCCTTCTCCGTAGATGAAGATGGAGGGGTCGATTTGGTCAACAGCCTTACGGATGGCGTTCATCGTCTCGATGTCGTGGATGCCCATCAGGTCGAACCGGAACCCGTCGATGTGGTATTCGTTTATCCAATATTTCACGCTTTCGATCATGAACTGCCGCATGAGAGGCTTTTCCGAAGCAGTCTCGTTGCCGCACCCGCTGCCATTGCTGTATTGCCCGTCGGCGGTCTTGCGGTAGTAGTAGTCGGGCCACGTGCGCTGGAAATTGCTCTGCGCGATGTCGAAGGTGTGGTTATAGACCACGTCGAGGATGACACGGATGCCGGCTTCGTGGAG
>CAMKSZ010000340.1 GCA_946415525.1 uncultured Prevotellaceae bacterium
GCCCCTCCCCTTGGTCAAGGGGAGGGGAGCCGTGCGCACAAACTTATAACAAGATAGAGTGATTGAGGATTATATAAGGGTGAGAAACTTGAGCAACATCATAGGAAAAATGTTATTGTTTTGATTTAGGGATTTTCCCCTCTCAAAGTAGGGAAAATCCTTTTTGCATGTCATGGAAAGTTCGTTTCTTTGCATCGTGAGAATGAAACAACTGTAATGAACAAATAAAATTTACGACAATGAAAAGATTTCTGATAGCCATGACAGCACTGCTGACCTTCACTTTGACGGCAAGCGCAATGAGTTACGAGCAGGCCCGCCAGCAGGCTTTGTTCCTCACCGACAAGATGGCATACGAACTGAACCTCACCGAGGAGCAGTATGAGGCTGCCTACGAGGTCAACCTCGACTACTTGATGAGCGTCAACACGCAGGCCGACCTCTACGGTGTTTACTGGACACAGCGCAATCTCGACTTGAGTTACATCCTGCTCGACTGGCAATACAACGCCTACTTGGCAGCCTCTTATTTCTATCGCCCGCTCTACTGGGACCGCGGCTACTGGCACTTCGGCATCTATGCCCGCTATCCCTACCGCGACTACTTCTACTTCGGACGTCCCCACTTCTGGAATGTCTATCGTGGTGGTCATAGTTGGAGAATGAACGGCGGACGCAGTTGGTATCATGGACGCGACTTCGGTCATCGTCACATCGGCACAAGAGGTGGCATGCGTGACGGATTCAACCGTGGCGACTATGGACGTGGACATGGTGGCGGCAGCCGTGGCGGCAACGACCGTGGCTTCAATGGCGGCAGAGGCGGCAACGACCGTGGCTACAATGGCGGCGGCAACCGTGGCGGCAACGACCGTGGCTACAATGGTGGCGGCAGAGGCGGCAACGACCGTGGCTACAACGGCGGCAGCAGAGGCGGCAACGACCGTGGCTACAACGGCGGCAGCACAGGCAATGGCGACCGCTCCGTCCGTATGCCCGGCACCGACAATGGCAACTCTCGCTTCGGCGGTGGTTCGCGCACCAACCCTGGTATCAACTCGCGTGGTGGCAGCGACGGCAATCGCGGCAACTCCATAGGCACCCGTCCGTCACGGAGTTTCAGCACGCCTTCCACTCCTTCGTCACGCGGTTTCGGCTCTTCGTCCACTCCTTCGTCGCGTAGTTTCGGCTCTTCGTCCTCCGGTTCATCGCGCAACTTCAGTTCTCCCTCCACTGGTTCGTCGCGCAGTTTCGGTTCTCCCTCCACTGGTTCCAGCCATTCCATGAGGAGTTTTGGTGGAAGTTCGGCTCCCAGCCGTTCCTCTGGTGGCTCGTTCGGCGGTGGCAGCCGTGGCGGTAGTTTCGGAGGCGGTAGCCACAGCATGGGTGGCAGCCGAGGCGGTTTCAGCGGTGGCGGCAGTCGCAGTGGTGGCAGTTTCGGTGGCGGTGGTGGCCATGGCCGCAGATAATCGACAAAAGATAAAAATATTCAATGCAGATTCATAAGATATCATCCGATTAGTTAGATGTAGGTTATTAGTTAAAAGGTAAAGATTGTTTTTCAGTGATAAGTTATTGGTAAAATGTAAGTGACAATTGTTGTAAGGCGGGCCTTCGGGCCCGCCCTTTTTCTTGGGTATGTTAACTCAATCACCCTACTTTTTGCACATGCCATATTGGAGACGCCTCAATGAGACGTCTCTACTACGCTGCACCATTTCAAACAACATAGAACAACAAACGACAACAAGGGACAACCTTTTTGTTTGGCATGTTGTTTTAATATGATTATCCGCATCTTTCCGTAGAGCGGCCTGAAAGGCCAACAAGCACATAGCCCAAGGCAACGCCTTGGGTATCAAGATTGCCTCTTCCCATTTCCCAGGGCGTTGCCCTGGGCTGGGGGCTTATTGCACCTTCGGTGCGTTATCGGATACATGCGGATAATCATTTTGTTTTATGTTGTCCTTTGTTGTCAGAGTTGTTTGATTTTCACGCGAATTACCATGAATTAGCCATTAATTTTTTGTGCGCAGAAATTTATGACTAATTACATGATAATTATATGTTTCACATTTGCTTTTTACTCGCATAATCTTCTTTTTGCTCTATCTTTCATAGAGAAAAACAAATTCTTTGTCTCGGTTGGCTTAGAAATCCATTTTTTTAACTAAATTTGCAGAAAAGTTCACTATGGAGAGATTTTTCAACACCGCCGGCCCCAATATTGTCGAGGACAACTACACCATCGACCCGCTGAAGCGGTTCGACCTCGACGACATCCTGACCCTTATCCGCCAGAAACGATACTTCGTGCTGCATGCCCCCCGTCAGACGGGCAAGACCTCCTGTCTGCTCGCACTTCGCGACTACCTCAACCGCGAGGGGCGTTACGTCGCCGTCTATGCCAACGTGGAAGGCGGCCAGGCGGCACGCAACGACGTGGAGCGGGTCATCAAGGCCACCTGCGACACTATCGCTCAAGAGTTAAGATTGGTGTTAAAGGACGACATGCCCTTGTCCATACGCGACAATGCACGCAAAGAGGCTGTCGATTCGATGCTCACCACCTTCTTGCGGATGCTCAGCGAGTCATTGCCTAAACCCCTTGTCCTCTTCATCGATGAAATCGATGCCCTTGTGGGCGACTCATTGGTCAGTGTGTTGCGACAGTTGCGTGCGGGCTATGCCAACCGCCCCGCCGCCTTCCCGCAAAGCATCATCCTCTGCGGCGTGCGCGACGTGCGCGACTACC
>CAMKSZ010000341.1 GCA_946415525.1 uncultured Prevotellaceae bacterium
GGACCTCCAGATTATGAGTCTGTTGCTCTAACCAACTGAGCTACAAGTCCGGCAAACACCATGGGGTGCTGCAATTGGACTGCAAAATTACACATTCTGGGGCGATATTCCAAATTTTTGGGAAAATATTTTTTTGCACAAACAAAATATTTGGTTTTTTGCGTCGGTTTCGCTAACTTTGCCACCCTAATATTTTACCCTATATGGACGAAGATTTCGACATCAGAAACGAGCGTACCAGTCCGGCGGAAAAAGACTTCGAGAATGCCTTGCGCCCCCTGCGTTTCTCCGACTTCAGCGGTCAGAAAAACGTGGTGGAAAACCTGCAGGTGTTCGTGGAAGCAGCCAAATACCGCGGCGAACCGCTCGACCATACCTTGCTGCACGGTCCTCCCGGACTGGGAAAGACAACGCTGAGCAACATCATCGCCAACGAACTCGGCGTGGGCTTCAAACTCACAAGCGGACCCGTGCTCGACAAGCCCGGCGACCTCGCCGGCATCCTCACCTCGTTGGAGACCAACGACGTGCTTTTCATCGACGAGATCCACCGATTGTCGCCGGTGGTGGAGGAATACCTCTACTCCGCCATGGAGGACTACCGCATCGACATCATGATCGACAAAGGGCCGTCGGCTCGTTCAATACAAATCGGGCTTAATCCCTTCACGTTGGTGGGTGCCACCACGCGCAGCGGACTGCTCACCGCCCCGCTCCGCGCTCGCTTCGGCATCAACATGCACTTGGAATACTACGACCCAGAGACCATCTCACGCATCATCAAGCGGTCGGCAGGCATCCTCGCCGTGCCCATCAGCGACGAGGCCGCCAATGAGATAGCCCGTCGCAGCCGTGGCACGCCCCGCATCGCCAACGCCCTGTTGCGCCGCGTGCGCGACTTCGCACAAGTGCGCGGCAACGGCACCATCGACATCAGCATCGCCAAGGTGGCCCTCACCGCCCTCAACATCGACCAATACGGCCTCGACGAAATCGACAACAAGATATTGCTCACCATCATCGACAAGTTCCGTGGCGGACCGGTGGGCATCTCCACCATCGCCACCGCCATCGGCGAGGACGCCGGCACCGTCGAGGAGGTTTACGAACCTTTCCTCATCATGGAAGGTTTCATCAAGCGCACGCCAAGGGGGCGCATGGTCACCGAACTGGCCTACAAGCACCTGGGGCGCAACCCCTACAACGGAGGGGTGAGGCAGCGCGACCTATTCGATTGACGGCGTGCTTCTGGTCAGTAGGAGAGCGTCACGCCGGCATGCAGTCCCAAAGAGGGGCCAAAGGCGGGACCGAGAAAGATGCTCGAATTTCTCCAAAAACGGAGCGAAAGCGCTGGTTGCCAACTCCACATCCAGTGGACGCTGCCTTTCTTGTCCACGTCTGGGTCTTCCACCGTTGTCTTATAGACATACTTACAACCAAGCAAAATGTCGCTGACAAAGGAGATGCGGCGGTTGCGGTCCAACGGGAAGTAATAGCGGTGGTACGCGAAAAAGCGCCAATGATAATCGTCGGCAGGGACGGCATCGTAGTATCGTTCGCCTTTTCCTGCCCCCACACCCAAGGCATGATGGGCCGTCAAGCGGAGGGCGGCGGTGACATCGACACTCTTATTGGCAATCTCGACGCTTCCCCTAACGCTCATTTCCAACCTCATCCCCATCTTGGCAGGCTGCTCTTCTTGAGCAGGTAGAGTGGAGGCATCGACATCGGCTTTCTGGGCAACAGCGACAAGGCTGGCCAAGGAAACCATAGTGGCAACAAAAATCCGTTTCATGTTTGTGTGAATCATTTATTAAAAGAAACGCTGCCAACCGTGAAATCTTGCATCCACATGGCGACAAATTGAGAAAAATAATCTTTTACGACACATTTTTTTCGCCGAAAAGAAAAAAACGACTACCTTTGCAACGTATGAAAACAGGCATATTCGTGGGCAGTTTCGACCCCTTCACCATCGGACACGACAACATCGTCAGGCGTGCACTGCCACTCTTCGACCGACTCGTCATCGGCATCGGCGTCAACGAGCGCAAGGTGTATCTGCAAGATGTCGAGACACGCCGGCGCACCATCCAAGACCTCTACCGCGACGTGCCCAACATCACGGTGAAGACCTATTCCGACCTCACCATCGACTTCGCACACCGCGAGAAGGCGGGCTTCATCGTCAAGGGCATCCGCTCGATGAAGGACTTTGAATACGAGCGCGAACAGGCCGACATCAACAGGCAGTTGGGCGGCGTGGAGACGCTGCTGCTCTTCGCCGACCCGGGTTTGGAGGCTGTCAGTTCGTCGTTAGTGCGCGAACTGGTCCATTTCGGAAAGGACGTGAGCCAATTTTTGCCAAGCATCGCACAGAAATCATGCCCTGTCGGCGAGGCCAAGGACGGACAACAAAAACAATAGACTATGATTACCTACAACACAGAGGGCGTGAAGATGCCCCGATTCAAGAAGCGCGAGGCTACGGCATGGATCAAGGCCGTGGCCGCCACCTACGGGAAAAAGGCAGGCGAAATAGGCTACCTCTTCGTCGATGACGAGAAGATGCTGGAAGTGAACCGCGAATACCTCCAGCACGACTACTACACCGACATCATCACCTTCGACTACACCGAGGGCGACACCATCAACGGCGACATCGTCATCTCGCTCGACACCGTGGCCTCC
>CAMKSZ010000342.1 GCA_946415525.1 uncultured Prevotellaceae bacterium
ATGGCAATGGTAATCTTTCCATGTTGTATGAACTGGTGGAATTGTTGTATGAAGTCGCTACATACAAAGACAACACTTACTATTAGGATTCTTTGAAAAAACTTAGTATAAAAAATAAATTCTCGCCATACTCATACGATGAGTATGGCGAGAACAAATATGCTATCTGCAGAAATCGTTTTTTTATATGTTCAACAACTTTGTCACCTCTGCCGGATTCAGAGCCCATTCATAGGTGTAGGTTTCGTCGGCTTCGTCGGCATTCTCCACAACAACAAGATGTTGGGCCTTGGCCTTCATGGCAAGCAACTCACCGACAGTGAGTTTCGCCGCTAATTTGTGGAGCAGGGCTTCGACACTGCTGCTGTCGGCTCCTCGCAAGGTCTGTGCTGTGAAGGGCATTTCGAGCCAGACAATCTCGCGCTTGGCAACATCAAGAACACCGAATACCAATCCCTTGGATAGGTTGCCTTCGCTGATGCGTACCATGTGCTGTACGCACGACGGGTCGTAGGCGACGCCCTTCTCCTCCGAAATCTTCATCGGATAGGCCGAGTCCATCCATCCGAAGACGAGGTTGGGCTGAAGGGCACCGGTGGAATAGGCGTTACAGGTGAATGTCACATATGTGGCACCGGCTTCCTCTAATTCGGGTATCGAGAGTTCGATATACTCGGCGGTTCCCACCATCTCTGGAATGGAAATGATGTCTCCCGAGTGCTTGGCTCCGACACATCTCAAAGAATAATAGGCACATTCTGCAATCTTTCCGTCGGGAAGGGCGATGCGGGCACTTAGGTCCATGTCGAGGTGCTGGGCATGCAGACCCTTGCCCCACTGCAGGAACAGGCGTACGGCATCGCCCTCCACGGGGAAGCGGGTGCCCATCAGTGCACAGGAGGTGTCTTGGATGGTGGTAGTACGGTCGCCCACATTGACGGGAATGTTATACAAACTTGGGGCGATGTAGATGGTCTTCGCATCGGTTTGCTGGGCGGCGAAGCGCCTTGCCATGGATGCCTGGTAAATGTTGCTCACGGCTTCAACCATGGCTTCGCGCTCTTCGGCGTTGTAGAGTGCCAACAACTGATTCGGCTTCATCTTGTAGGTCACGCCGGTGATGGGACGGGCCAGACGTTTTCCCACAGGGTTGAAATAGGGCTCTGCCGCATTGCCGAGTGAGAGTAGAAGACGTGATGGCAATTTGTCGGCTACCTCGTTGAAGGCTGTTGTGACCTTGTCGCTGCCGAAGCGGAGCATCGTGGCGAACAGGCAACGGGCAAACAGACCGGGACGCTCTTTCAACAACGCCAACGTCCGTTCTGCATCGTTTTCCTCACGGGCTTTGTCAACTCGCCCCTGCCAAGGGGTATAGTCTTGTTGGTAGAATACGTCGAGGATTTCTGCAAGATGGGCGAAACCGCTTTTCCGAGAATATTCACCCAGGCGAAGGGCGCGTATCATGCGTACCCACATGCCTCTTTTGGGATGCATGTTCTCGGCGGCTTGATGGGCTGTCATCGAAAGGGAGTTCAGCCATAGTGCCACGCGATGGCAAGCACGGCGGTCGTATTTCAGCATCAGTTTTTTCTTCATCCCTTTGGCTGCTTCCACGCCTTCGTCGAGGGGACCCCACATATGGCTATACAATTTCCCAGCATGGGCAATGAGCGTCTTGGGCTCAATGATTTGCACATAGCCGGTCTTTTCGTACCAAAGGTAGCGGAGTATGTCGGTGGGGGTCTTTAGTAGTTTTGATGCCTCGTTGGCCTTGCCTTGTCCGACCAGCAACTTGACTACAAGCATGGCGGTCTCTTTCATCGTGATGATGGTGCCGTCGGGCAGGGGGAATTCACGAAGTAATTTTCCCAACGTGTCTTTCTGGGTGCCGTCGAGTGGAGTGGCTGATGTCAACAGTGAATCAAACACTTTCTTCATGTCTTTGGTGGTAAACAGGCGCAGTTCCTTCAACTTGCTTGCCTGACCCTTGTACACAAAGTTGGTGGTCTCGAAGGGGGTGCCGCAGAAAGGACAACCATTGTAGCGCTCGATAGGGAAGGTGCCGTCGGGAATAAGGTGACCACATGGCAATGTCGTTCCTTTAAAACCTGCTTCCTTTCCGAAGATATTGGCAATCCATGTAACAAGGTGGTCGGCGAGTGTCTCGCCGGTGGGCACGTCCCATCCCTTGACGAGGGGTGCCCAGTTGAGGTCAACGCCCATCACGTCGTCGATACACTTGGTGATTTCTGCCAGACAATCGGGGGAAACGGCATTCAGTGCATGGAGCAGTTCTTCGCTCACACAGAATCCGTTTTCTTTCAGACGGGTGACGAACGCCATCACAGGAACAGAAGATTCGCTTCTCATGTTGATGTCCTCGTGGCTGATGTCGAGGTAAACAGCGCGATAGCGCAGGGCTACCTTTATCAATGTCTTCTTGTTCATGGCGTATAAAATATAAGGATGTTGACGGACTACAACAGGGCTTAAACTTGTTTCCTTTAGGTATGGAGATAGGCTACTCTGTCCTTTGTCCACAAAAAGCGAGGTAATGGAGGAACTGGTTGGTGCAAAGTCAGAGCCAAGGCCCTGTCTGAATAGGAGTAAGTCCCTCTTGGACCTCGCTAATTGTTATGGACAGTGTGCAAAATGATATCTGCTGGCTCGTGATGTAGTATGCGCTTG
>CAMKSZ010000343.1 GCA_946415525.1 uncultured Prevotellaceae bacterium
GGGTGATCTTGTCTATCATCGACCAGGGGAAGGTCACCTTCGTCTCGTCTTTCAGATAGTCGAGGAAATCGGCTTCCACCAATTGGTCCTTCACCCAGCGCTCAGCGTAGGCGAAGACGCCGGCTTTCACCTTGTCGCCGTTGTGCGAGCAGTTGTCCATGCTCTGCACCGTGAGGGGAAGTTGTCCGGCGCGATAGCGCTCCAACAGCAGGGCGGTCACCTTGCCCATGGCGAGCACGGGGGTGAGGCCGCGCTCCAGGTCGGCGGCGGACACGCTATAGCCTTTCTCGGTGATGGTGAACGAAATCATCTGCAACGTGGGGTTGCGGAAAATCTCCACCAGGCGTTGCCAGTCGGCGAATTGGTAGTCGGCTTTCAGCGCTTCGGTGACGGAGGCGATGACTTTCTTCTCGATGGTGCCGGTGGACTGCAGGCTCACCAACAACGAGAGGTTGCCGTAAGGGGCGTAGGCCTTGTCGATGACCTCGAAGTCGAAGGTCTCGGCCACAATCACGCCGCGGTCGTATTTGCCGGTGTTCAGGGCATCGTTGAGGATGGCGGCAGGGAAGGCACGGAAGATGTTGCCGCCACCGAAGTGCACCCAGGTGGGTGACTCATGGGTCTTGGCGGCGACGGCCTTGAGGTCGAATTGGGGGAGTTGGTAGCCTTTGGCCTCCCATTCACGGGCGTCGAAATTGCCGGAGAGAATGTCTGTTAGTTTCATGATGAAATGGAATTGGGGTTAGTCGAAAAATCCGGGTTGCTTGTAGGGGATGCCCAACTCGCGGTCAACGGTGGCGAGGATGCCTTGCACCTGACCCAAGGCGAACATGCGTCCAAGGAAGGAGTAACCGGCATTGTAGCCGCGGGCCTCGTCGCCGAGCATCGTCATGCCGTGGTCCACACGCATGGGCAGCGACGGGTTGACTTGCTCGAATATGCGGGCGAGTTCGATGATGTCGGCACGACCGCCAAGGTGGCTGGCTTCTGTGAAGTCGCCGTTGGGGAAGATGTGGCAGGAGCGCAGGTGGACAAAATGGGTGCGGGGGGCAAAGCGGCGGGCCATCTCCACAACGTTGTTGTAGGCGCCTGCACTCAGCGAACCGGCGCAGAACGTGAGGCCGTTGTGTGGGTTGTCCACGGCGTTGAGCATCCACTCGATGTCTTCTTGCGTGCGCACGATGCGGGGCAGGCCGAGAATCTCGATGGGGGGGTCGTCGGGGTGGACGCACATGTTCATGCCGCATTCCTCACAGGTGGGCATGATGGCTTCGAGGAAGTATTTCATGTTGGCGCGCAACTGGTCTTTGTCGATGCCCTTGTAGAGGTCGAGGAAGTCGCGGAACTTCTGGATGGGGGCTTCGTCGTTCTCGCTGAAGTTGCCACTCACAAAACCTTGGGTCTTGATGATGATGGTCTCCACCAGGCCGTGCTCCTTCTCGGGCGTCATCGTCTTGGCAAGTTCATCGGCCTCGGCCAATACGTTGCGGCCTTCGCCCACGCCTTCGGGGAACTGGAACTTCGCCCATTCCTCACGGGCGCCTTCGCGCTTGAGGATGTAGATGTCGAAATAGGCAAACTCGGCATAATTGAAAAAGAGGTTCGACGAACCGTTGGGGTTGGCGTGCAACAGGTCGGTGCGGGCCCAGTCGAGAACGGGCATGAAATTGTAGCAGATGGTGTGGATGCCTTCGGCAGAAAGGTTGCGCAGGCTTTCCTTATACACTTCTATCTGCTCGTCGCGGTCGCTGCCGCCGTATTTGATCGTCTCCACCACAGGGAGCGACTCCACCACACTCCAGCGCATGCCGTAACTCTCGATGTACTCGCGAAGGTCGCGAATCTTCTCTCGGGTCCATACTTCGCCAAGGGGAACGTCGTGAAGGGCGGTAACGATGCCCTCAACGCCGATTTGACGCAACATGGCAAGCGTGATCTTGTCATTCTTGCCAAACCATCTCCATGTTCTTTCCATAACGTTTTAGATTTAATATGTATAGAATATCGAAAGAGCCTGTCCTTACGAACAGGCTCTTGTCGTTGTTGGCGTGGGATTATTTCTCGCCTTTCTCCATCTTGGCTTTCAACGCTGCAAGAGCGTCGAGGTCGCCGAGGGTCGTGCCGGCTGCCACATTGTTGATGGCAGGGGCTTCCTCTTTCTTCTGAGCGGCGTGACGAGGAGCGCGAGCGGCCTTCTTCTCTTCCTTGGCTTCCTCGAAGGTGCGGCTGTGGGAGAGGATGATGCGCTTCGTCTCTTTCACAAATTCAATCACCTTGAACTCGAGTTCTTCACCAAGTTGGGCCTGGCTGCCGTCTTCCTTGACAAGGTGCTTCGGTGTGGCAAAGCCTTCGCCACCCTCGTTCAGGGCAATCACTGCTCCCTTGTCCATCGACTCGGTAATCTTGCCAACGTGGACAGAACCGGGGGTGTAGATGGTCTCATAGGTGTCCCAAGGATTGTCTTCGAGTTGCTTGTGGCCAAGGCTCAGACGACGGTTCTCCTTGTCGATTTCAAGAACGACAACTTCGATGGTGGCGCCTACCTGGGTGAACTCCGACGGATGCTTCACCTTCTTCGTCCAAGACAGGTCGCTGATGTGGATCAGACCATCGACACCTTCCTCCAGTTCCACGAAGATACCGAAGTTGGTGAAGTTGCGCACCTTGGCGGTGTGCTTCGAGCCAA
>CAMKSZ010000344.1 GCA_946415525.1 uncultured Prevotellaceae bacterium
AACTGAGGGAGTAACTGAGGGAGTAACACTTATTTTGCTTTGCAGCACTAAGATAAGTGAGAAATATGTTGTGGCAAAATCATAAGCAACCTTTTGGTTCTCAGGAACTTATTAAAAATTTTTGTCTAAAGTGCTGCGAATTTAGAAAAAATAGAAAACTTCATGATAGCATCCGAACTGTCCCTTCAAATCCAATCGACCTTGGGATTTCCTCCCACTGCAGAACAGCAGGCCGCCATCGACATGTTTGGCCGTTTCGCCACTGACGACGACGAGCGGGCAGTAATGGTGCTCAGCGGGTCGGCGGGGACAGGAAAGACCACCGTGGCAGGCGCCATCGTACGTACCCTCACCCGACTGGGACAGAAGGTGATGCTGCTCGCCCCGACAGGGCGGGCCGCCAAGGTGTTCTCCCTACATAGTGGCCATGCCGCCTTCACCATCCACCGCAAGATTTACCGCCAAAAGGCGTTCACGGGCGACATGAGTGGCTTCCTGCTCAACGACAACTTGTACCGCGACACGTTTTTCATTGTCGATGAGGCGTCGATGGTGTCCAACAATCAGGGTGGCGAGGCCAGTTTCGGCAGTGGCCGCCTGCTCGACGACTTGGTGCACTTTGTCTATGCCGGCACCAATTGCCGATTGATGCTCATTGGCGACCAAGCGCAGTTGCCGCCGGTAGGCGAGTTGGAGTCGCCTGCCTTGCAGCCCGACTTCTTGGCAGGCTATGGCCTGCGCCCTTACCACAATGTGATGAACGAGGTGCTGCGGCAAAGTCAGCAGTCGGGCATCCTCTATAATGCCACCGTGGTGCGGCAGATGATTACCCACGACGAAGCCACCGCACTGCCCGTGATTCAGTTTCATGGCTTCGCCGACATCTGCATGGTGCCCGGAGATGAACTGATAGAGCGGCTCGACGGCAGTTATAGTGAAGTGGGCACCGACGAGACCATTGTCGTCACGCGGTCGAACAAGCGTGCCAACATCTACAACCAAGGCATCCGGGGCAGTGTGTTAGGGAGGGAGGAGGAACTGTCCACCGGCGACATGCTCATGGTGGTGCGCAACAACTACTATTGGATGGAGAAGGAGAAAGGACCGATAGAGTTCATCGCCAACGGCGACAGGGCAAAAGTGCTGCGCGTGCGCAATTACCGCAGTTTCTACGGCCTCCGTTTCGCCGACGTGCTGTTGTCGTTTCCCGACTACGACCAATATGAACTGAGCGCCACGGTGGTGCTCGATTCGCTGCTGTCGGAGTCGCCCGCCCTCACACGCGAGCAGAATGAGCGGTTGTTTGAGGGTGTCTTGGCTGACTATGCCGACGTGCCCCTCAAGCACGACCGTATGGAAAAGGTGCGTGGCGATGCCCATTACAACGCCTTACAAGTGAAATACGCCTATGCCGTCACCTGCCACAAGGCGCAGGGTGGACAGTGGGAGCATGTATATATTGACCAAGGTTACATGACCGACGACATGGTGACGCCCGACTACATCCATTGGCTCTACACTGCCTTCACGCGTGCTTCGTCGAAACTGTTCCTTGTCAACTGGCCCAAAACGCAGACAAAATAAGGGCGTTCGTTGAAATATTGGATTTTTTTTTATCATCTCGACTTGGTTAATTGTCAATTTGTTGTAATTTTGTCCCAAATATTCATCCAATAAAATCATTCAATGAAAAAGAAAACATTTTTAGCCATGGCTGCAGCCGCCATCATGATGACCGGTTGCGCCGGCATCGGTTCCTCTGGCGGGCTGCTTAGCGGCATGGACGCCAACTCTCTCGGCAATATCATCGTCAGTGTGCTGGGCATCAACAAGGTGCCGGAGGCCACTCTATTGGGTACATGGAACTATTCCGGTCCCGGTTGCGCTTTCACCAGCGACAACATGCTCGCAAAGGCCGGCGGTGAGGTGGCTGCCCGCAAAATCGAGGCGGAGTTGCTGCCCCAATACCAGAAATTAGGCGTGAACAGCGGCAACACTGCCTTCACTTTCAAAGAGGACAAGTCGTTCTCTGCCAAATTGGCTGGCAAGTCGTTTGGAGGCACCTACACCTACGACGCCAATACAGGTGCCATCACCTTCAAGACCCTTTTGCTTAGCATGAATGGTTACGTCAAGATGACAACCAATGGCATCAGCCTGCTTTTTGAGTCGCAAAAAGTGCTCAACGTCTTGCAGACGCTTGGGGCGATGAGTGGCAATGCCACCGCTGCATCCATCGCAGAACTTTCCAAGAACTACGACGGCGTGCGCGTCGGCTTCAACCTAAAGAGGTGATGAGATGAACAAACTCTGGGACGAGGACGAATCCTACTCGGTGTCATCCCTGACTTTTAAATAGAGGGCTTAGGGCAGAGGTTTTAACCCTCACTTCACCAATACGGATTGGTGAGGTGAGGGTATTTTTTGTATGCACTTTTTAAAGTGGACTCAGTAAGAAATAACGATGAAAAGGAAATGAACTCTCCATAAAAGGTGGGGACAGAGGCCGCTTTACCGAGTTATCTTAAAGGCAACATGTTTGTCATAAAGAGATACGTAGAGCCTGCCGTCGCTGCCGATAGCCAACCAATTAGGGGCATTAGCCACCCAAAGTTGTTGCTTCTGGACACCCGTAAACCTATTCAGAACGTTAATAAAATCCGGTTTGC
>CAMKSZ010000345.1 GCA_946415525.1 uncultured Prevotellaceae bacterium
CAGTGTCGAGTCCGCCTTGATACACGCAGCCCCCTTCGCCTCCTTGTCATCTGTATCGTAGGTGCCGTCGCCAGTTGTCAGCACGGTTGTGCGCCCGCCGTTGACGATGATGTGGCTCTCGCTGTTGATACCCTTGGCAGCCACCGCCGACACCTCGACGTTCAGGATGCCGCCATTGATGAAGACGCCGTCGTTGGCCTTGATGCCATGACCGGCTGTTGACTTCACATGGATGTTGTTGCCTTTGCGGAACACGATATAGTCTGCCGAGTGGATGCCATTGTTGGTGTTTCCCGTGACAGAGAGGGAACCGCTGCCGTTGAAGAGCAACTTGCCCTTGCAGTAGAGCGCCCCCTTGTGACTACCCCCGGTGCCGTCAGTCAATGTGTTGGTGGTGCCGTCAGCCAAGATGACGAAGGCACGCTTGCCACTCAGGAGGTTGAGAGCAGCCGAGTCGGGGTTGGTGATGCTCACGCCGCTGAGTTTGACAGCATATTTCTTGTCACCCACCACCGTCAGCGAACCATTGGCGACCGTCCCGCTCACCACGTAGCAGATGCCCTTGGCAGAACCATGGTTGACTGTCACGTGACCGCCGTTGACCGTCACCTCCACCCCGTTTTCTGTCTTGGCGACAGGGTTGGAGAGGTCTATTGCCACTTCGGTAGGGAATGAGTTGTTTTCAAGGGCGTCTTCCTCTTCGGGGAAATACTCCGCAACCGTCTCTGTAGGTTCTGCCGACGACTCGTCCAAGGATATGTCAAAGGTAGCCAATTCGCCCGTCGTCGCCGAACTGCCGTTGCCGCCAGGCACGTTGCCGCCGTTGTCCCAACCATTGTTGCCATTGTTGATGAATTCTTCAAACGGGTCTTCTGCTGAACAGCACGTCAGCACGGTCATTGATGCCACAAGCATCATATAAAACAATGTTTTCTTCATTTCTCGCGTCTTTTTTCTTTGCGCTGCAAAGTTAGGCAGAGGCCGCCTTATAAAAAAAACTATTCAACGAGTGCCTTAATTTGTTCAGTGAAATCGAGAAACAGAATGACGCTATCGAGTGGACAAAAGGACATTAAAGACCTTAAGGACTTTAAGGACCCTAAGGACCTTAAAGCCCCTAAAGCCCTTAAAAAATCAAAGACGCCCCGATTGGGGCGTCTTAAAATTATTGCAATACCACTTTCTTGCCATTGACGATATACAAGCCCTTGGTGGGCTTCTCCACTCGGCGGCCTTGCAAGTCGTAGATGACGGCAGCGGAAGGATTGGAAGAAGTCACCTGCTCGATGCCATCGACATTGTCGGCGAGCACCAAGATGCCCGAAGTGTTGAGCCGCACCTTACTGTCTGCCAAATAGAGATAGCCCTCGTTGGGACGCAGGAAAGTGCTCTGGGTAGGCACCAGTCCCACCTTGCCGTCCTTTTCGCCCAACACATAGTAATGTGCGTCAGGAGCCTCCAACATACGTCCCAGCAGGAAGCCCTGCTCCGTGGTCGCCAACTGCAAGACATTGTCGCTGTAAGGCTGACTTCCAGTTCCCACCACGACATCCACCTTGTTGAGTGCTGCATCCTCGCCATTCAACTCCATGATGACAGGCGTGAAAGCAGGGACAATGCCGTCTTCCACTTTCACCCGCCGTATGAGCGAATTGGGAGCATCAATCTCGTCAACGGCATAATAGGCATTCATTCCCTCGGAAAGTACGATGCCGAAACCGGCGGCGAAGGACGCATACCATTTGCCATTAGCATCCTGATATTGTCCCTTGATACCCATGAAGTCAGCCTCTTTGTTGACGGGGCAGAATTCCCACACGCTCTTGGCCTGCTCGTAGTCGAGCGAGTTGGCAAAGCCGAAATTCTTCTCATACCCCTCGCCGGTCTGCTCCGTAAGGTAGAAGCGATCCTCGAACCTGAAATGCGAGAGCATGCTAAAGACAGCCGGCAGCATCTCCTCGTAGTCGGCCAGATAATTGTAGGCCATCTCCTGAAGCGTACCGCGATAGACGGAGAGGGCGGAATTGACCTTGCCCACAAAATACGACTGCAGGTCGCCGGCATTCAGTGGGAACTTCGGCGAGTTGAAATAGAGTCGATAGCCCTTGTCGGTGGCTTCATAATACATCGTGGCATCGATTTCATCCACCCAGTTTTTGAAATCATCGTAGGTGAACTTATTGATATGGCCCACCAGCATGGTGCCCATGACACCCGACATGCTCGACTTCACCCTTGCCACCGCCGAGTCGCGCAGCGCATAGTAAGTCTGCTCGTCGAAATTCTCCTTGATCATGGCCTTCATGGTCGGGACGATGACGTTGACCACGTCGATGCCCTGTGCGCTCAACTGCGTCACCTTATTGTCCTCGAAAGCGGCGTAAGCCACTGTTCCAGGGAGAGCATGTGCCTCGTCCATCGTCACGTCGGGAGCGAAATGCATGCCTCCGGCGAGATTTGCCACATGCTGTGTGTCCACATTCTTCAGTCGGTTGAACCCATTGGTTTGGGCCTCAGCCGTCGTCATCGTGCCCATCAGCACAATGGCGAGCAGCATTCTGTAGATTTTCTTCATCTTCATCGATAGTTAATAACCAAAAACGTTGCAAAGATAGTGCAAACCGAGAGCAATACAAAATAAAACATCGAAGATTTTTATTT
>CAMKSZ010000346.1 GCA_946415525.1 uncultured Prevotellaceae bacterium
AAGGTATAGTAATTTTGGCCAGAACCTACCAAGTCCAGACCGCCAGTCTGGCGTACAGTCGTGACGCGATGCGCCCTTGGCAGCGTTGCGTAAAGAGAGCAGCGGACATAGTTTGTTCGCTGGTAGGTCTTGTCGTGCTCTCCCCCGTCTATCTTGTTATCGCCCTCCTGCTGAAGAGACAGCGCAACGGCACCGTCTTTTTCTCCCAAGAGCGCATCGGCTACGGCGGTCGTCCGTTCACCATCTACAAGTTCCGCACGCTGAGCACCGTGGTGGAAGACGAAGGGCCACAGTTGGTAGCACAGAGCGACAGTGTGAAATCCACCCCGTTGGAGAAATACCTTCGCGACCATCACCTCGACGAGTTGCCCCAGTTGTGGAACGTCCTCCGCGGCGACATGTCGCTCGTCGGTCCCCGTCCCGAGCGCAAATACTACATCGACCAGATTATGGAGCGCACCCACGACTACCTTCTGATTTATCAGATGCGCCCGGGCCTGACCTCCGAAGCCACCATTTACAACGGCTACACCGACACCATGGAGAAGATGCTCAAGCGTCTCGACATGGACATCAGATACTTGGAGCACCGCACGCTGTCGATGGACCTGAAGATATTGTTACAGACAGTGGGCTGCCTATTCTAAAAACCATTGATTATGAGAAGACACATTATATTATTGCTACTCTCCTTGCTCATCCCTGTGATGGCGACGGCCCAGTCGTCGATGACCGACGACCAGGTGTTCAAATATATCATCAAGGAGCATCAAGAAGGCACCTCACAGCAACAGATTGTGGTGCAGTTGATGCAGCGCGGTGTTGACCTCAACCAGATTCGCCGCGTGAAACAGAAATACGAACGCCTCGCCAAGAACCAAGGTTTGGGCACGATGAGCAACAGCACCGAGAGCGGCGACGACCGCAGCCGCACGAAAGACAAGAAGAGCAAAGGCTTCGACTCGCAGTATGAAGACAAACTCGGCACCCTCTCGGGCAACGACCAACTCTTCAGTTCCGGCATGCGCATCAAGGACGACGAGAAGAAAGCCCGCACCTTCGACGACGAAGACGAAGACTATCTCGAACTGCTCGACGAGTTGAACGAATGGCTCCCGGGCGACACCATCACGATGTACGAAAACCTCGTGGAGCGGTTGAAGAAACAGAAGAAGAAGATTTACGGCCACGACCTGTTCAACAACAAGAAGTTGAGTTTCGAGCCCAACATGAACATCGCCACGCCCGAGAACTACCGCCTCGGTCCGGGCGACGCCGTCTATATCGACATCTACGGTGCCTCCCAGAAGACCATCGAGAGCACCGTCTCCCCCGACGGTTCGGTGGTCATCGAAGGCTACGGTCCCGTCCACGTCGCCGGCATGACAGTCAACCAGGCCAACGCCACCATCCGCTCCAAACTCGGCGCCCGCTACCAGAGTTCGAAACTCCGCCTGACGGTGGGCGAGACCCGTTCCATCATGGTCAACGTGGTGGGCGACGTGAAGACCCCCGGCACCTACACCCTCTCCGCCTTCGCCAGCGTGTTCCACGCCCTCTACATGGCCGGCGGCGTCACCGACATCGGCACACTCCGCAACATCCGCGTCTATCGCAACAGTCAGTTGCTCTCGGTCGTCGATATCTATGACTACCTCCAGAACGGGCGCATGACCGGCAACGTGCGGTTGCAAGACAACGACATGATCATGGTGGGCAGTTACGACTGCCTCGTGAGCATCGAAGGCAAGGTGAAGCGCCCGATGTACTACGAGATGAAGCGCAACGAGAGCCTACAGTCGCTCATCAAATTTGCCGGCGGCTTCACCGGCGACGCCTACAAGGGTTCGATACGCGTGCTGCGCAAGACCGGCCGCGAGCGCTCGGTACACACCGTCGATGAGTTCGACCTCTCCTCGTTCATCCTTGCCGACGGCGACTCCATCACCGTCGATTCCATCATCGACCGCTACAGCAACATGGTGGAGGTGAAAGGCGCCGTGTTCCGCCCGGGCATGTATGAAGTAGGCGGCGAGACCACCACCGTGCGCTCCCTCCTTGAGCGCGCCGAGGGTCTCCGCGAGGAAGCCTTCACCGCCCATGCCGTGATGCACCGCATGAAGCCCGACCGCACCCTCGAGGTGCTGCGACTCGACATCGACGGCATCCTCGACGGCACGAAAGCCGACATCGACCTGAAGCCCAACGACGTGCTGTTCATCCCCACGAAGCAAGACATGATGCAGGAGCGCACGCTCACCATCCACGGCGAGGTGCACTACCCGGGCATCTACAAATACGCCGCCAACGAGACCATCGAGGACTTCATCCTGCAAGCCGGCGGCCTGAAGGAGACCGCCTCGACCGTGAAGGTGGACGTCGCCCGCCGTGTGACCAACCCCGGTGCGCTGACCACCGACTCCGTGATTTCCCGTATCTTCTCCTTCGCCTTGAAAGACGGCTTTGTCATCGACGGCGAGCCCGGCTTCACCCTCGAACCCTTCGACGAGGTGTATGTGCGCAAGAGTCCCGGTTCGTACAAGCAGCAGAACGTCACCATCGAAGGTGAGGTGATGTTCGCCGGTCCTTATACCATCTCGACGAAGAACATGCGTATCAGCGAACTGGTGAAGATGGCTGGCGGC
>CAMKSZ010000347.1 GCA_946415525.1 uncultured Prevotellaceae bacterium
TTCTGTCTCGATGTCGGTGGTGAAAAGGCAGTCGTCGTTGGCACAATGGAGGGTGGTGGGGCCTGTGGAAGCACCGGCAGAGAGCACCACGAGCAGTTCCTTGCATTCGTTGCCGGTCGCCACGATATGTATCTCTTTCACGGCACCTGTGCTGGCAGCGTCGAGGCTGACGGCGGTGTGGTGCCAGTCGAGCATGGGCGATAGTTTGGCCACCACGAGGTCGGCTTTGTCGAGCAGTCGTGGCAAAAGGGGCAGCAGGTCGGGCGTGCAGTCGCTGATGGAGAAGGTGCGGGCGCCGTGGCTGTCGCGCCGTGCGGGGTCCACGAACAACAGCCGTAGGTGTGGCAGTCGGTCGAGTGCCTCGATGCCGTCGGCCTCCATCACTTCGATGCCTTCAAGTCCAAGAAGGGGAAAGTTGTGGCGGGCGCAAGCGCAAAGGTGGGGCAGCCGCTCGATGTAGTAACTGTGCTCGAAAAGAGGGGCGAGGAAGGAGAAATCGACACCCATGCCGCCTGTGATGTCGGCGAAGGCCGTGCCTTGTGTGGGAGCATCGGCGAGGAGCCGCTGGCAGAGCCTCGCTTTATAGCGTGCCGTCGTCTCCGACGAGCATTGTTCCAGCGACAGGTGAGGGGGATAGACGATGCCTTCGGTGGCGGCCCATGTGGGGAGTTTGGTGCGCGCTGTCTGCCAGCCCGCTATCTGTTCGAGGGCGAAGGCAGAATCGACACCTGGGGGCTTCTTGCCCAAGGCGAGTTGCCGCACGTCGTCGTTGCGGTGGTCGGCGATGAAACGGGAGGTAGGGTCGGGCATGAGCGAAAAATCCCCCTCCTGGTCGGGAGGGGGAATGTTGGGTTTAGAATTTCACGGAGGGAGCATTCTGTGCTGCCGCGTCGGCGGCAAACTTCTCCATCGTCCTGAAGCCAAATATGCTGGCGAAGATGTTCTTGGGGAAGGAGCGGATTTGCTTGTTGTACTCGGTCACCACGGCATTGAACTTGTTGCGTGCCTCGTTGATGCGGTTTTCGGTGCCTTCCAACTGTTTCTGCAGGTCCATGAATTGCTCGTTGGCCTTCAGTTCGGGATAGTTCTCCGACACGGCGAGCAACTTGCCTAAAGCGGCGCCCAGTTGGCCTTGTGCCTCTTGGAAGGCCTGCAACTGTTCGGGTGTGCAGTTGCTGGGGTCGATGGTCATCTGTGTGGCCTTGGCGCGAGCCTCGGTGACCTCCTTGAAGGTGTTCTCCTCGTGAGCGGCATAACCTTTGACGGTCTCCACCAGGTTGGGGATGAGGTCTGCCCTGCGCTGATAAGCCGACTGCACGTTGGCGGCGGCGTTGGTTGCCTCTTCCTGGATGCCTACCATTCCGTTGTAGGCCGACACTGCCCAAATCGCGATGATGGCGAGGACAGCGATGATGATGGTGCTTTTTTTCATTTTGTTATATTTTTATGGTGATGTAATTTCTTCGATGCAACGGGATGCTACCAACTGCCGCCGGCGCCTCCTCCGCCAAAACTTCCGCCTCCGAAACTTCCGCCTCCGAAGCCTCCGCCTCCTCCGCTTCTGAAGCCTCCTCCGAAACTTCCTCCGCTGTAGCCACCTCCGAATCCTCCGCCGGTGATGATGATGTTGTTGCCGCCGCCTTTCCAGAAAAGGAGGACGATGAGGATGATGATGAGCAGGACGATGATGTCGCTCAAGGTCAGGTCTTCTTCGTCATCGGCACGGAGATTGGTGGCGGGAGGCAATTCGCCCTCCTTGAGTTGGGTGTAGAAAGCCTTGCTGGTTTGCGACACAGCCAAGTCGGGACTGCCCGCCCTCATGTTGGGCTTGATGAAGTAAGTGGCGATGCGGTTGCAAACGATGTCGGGCAGGAATTCCTCCAGTCCCATGCCGGGTGCGATGAAATATTGGCGGTCGGCCACGGCGATGACAGCCACCAGTCCGGTGCGTGTGTCCTTATAGCCCACCCCGTATTTGTTGCCCACATCCTGTGCCATGCGGAAGGCGTCGGCGTTTTTCACATGGTTGACGATGATGAACACCGTCTGCACGTCGAGTTCGCTGTGCAGTTTACGGAGATAGTAGTTGGCACTGTCGCGGTATTCTTCCGAGAGGATGTGGTCGGGGTCGCAAACGAACTGTGTGGAGTCGCGCAGATAGACCATGTCGATGTTGTCGGCATCCCAGATGGGGTATCCGTCTTCAGCCCTTTCCACGCCAGCAGCGACAGCCGTCAAGCCTGTGGCGACGAGCAGCAGGGCGATGAGCAGCAGGTGGATGGCATGTCGTTGGGTCCTCTGTGAATCGGTCATTGTGTTGTCGTATTGCGGATTGATATTGCAAATGTATGAAAAAAAACGTTTACGGGTGCAGTTTTTTTCAAAAAATAGACTTACCTATGCGATTTTGGGTTTTTGAGGCATGGCGAGGGCCTTGTTTTCGGCTGCTTCCATGATTTCCCGCTCCCCCGGCCCCTTGTCGTTGATGCCGCAGAGGTGGAGGATGCCGTGGATGACGACGCGCAGCAGTTCCTCGTTGTATTCGGTGCCCTGTTGCTCGGCATTGGAGGCCACGGTGTCGAGCGAGATGACGATGTCGCCGTTGATGGTGTCGCCCTCG
>CAMKSZ010000348.1 GCA_946415525.1 uncultured Prevotellaceae bacterium
GACACCCACACCACCGACATCTCGGAAACGGAATGGGGATTCAACGACGGCATCACCGTGACCAACGGCAATAGCAAGACATTCACCACCGCCAAACAAAAAACGGTGAAGTACTCCAAGGGCGTGACCTTCACCATCCACTTGCCCGAGAACTACAACGTGCACTCCGTCACCATCACCGGCTATGGCAACGACGACAACAGCGATGCCTATCTCGGCGAACTGAACGGCACCGCCTACGGCCTAACCGCCTACGTCTTCCCCCACCGCACCAGCGACCTCACCTTGGTGAGCCATAAGGTGACTCTCGCCACACCCGCCACCGACCAACTCACTTTCACGCCACAAGGGGCACAGGCCGCCTGGATTATCACACTCGACGGTTTCATCAAGGAGAATACGCCCGCATTGCTTTTGGGCGACGTCAACCGCGACGGAGAGGTGAACGTGACCGACGTGATGCTCGCCGTCAACTACATCCTCGGCGAAAACAGCACATTCTTCCACTTCGACAATGCCGACATCAACCAAGACGGCGACGTGAACGTGTCCGACGTGATGGGCATCGTGGCCATCATCCTTGGCAATTAAATCTATTAACTTCAATACCTTATAAAAAAATGAGAAATTTACTACTAAGAACGCTGACCACACTGCTGCTGTTAGGCGCATTCGTCACCAGCCAAGCAGCCACCACCGACGTGAAGTATGTCCTCTCGGCCAGCACCTATCTGTCCAGTCCCACCGACGGGGAATGGAAATTCCAAAATGGCTTCGCCATCGTCAACAGCAAGGAAAAGGCATACTCCCCAGGATTGGAAGACGGCGTCAAGTTCTCACGCAACGTGCAGTTTACCATCACCCTGCCCGAAGGACTCTCCGTCAATTCCATCACCTTCAAAGGCTATGACAACTATGGCGATGCCGACGCCTATATCAAGGAACTCAACGGCACCACCTACGGCGAAACCGATTATGTCTTCCCGAAGAAGACCGCCGAAGACCCCGACAATCCCGACGTGCTCACCCCCCATGTGACCAGCCACACCATCAACTTCGCCACCCCTGTCACCGACGAGATCACCTTCACCCCAGCCGGACAGCAGGTGGTATGGGTCATCACCCTCGAGGGACAACAGGAATCCAGCGGTCCTGGCAGCGAAGGCACTCCCGCCTCCTACACCATCTCCGAGAGCACCTTCGTAGATAGCGTTGGCATTGGCAACTGGAATTTCGAGAATGGTGTCGGCGTGGTGAACGAGAAAGGAAAGGGTTTCAGCAAAGGTTTGGAGAAAACCGGCAAATATTCCAAGGGCGTGCAGTTCACCATCACCCTTCCCGAGAAATTCAGCGTCAATTCGATTGTCTTCAAGGGATATGGCAACGAGGATGCCAACGACGCCTATTTGGCTGAGTTGAACGGCACCACCTACGACGATACCGACTACGTGTTCCCCCACCGTATCGACTCGAAGCACGCCACCTTGGTGACCCATGAAGTGCCATTCGCCACTCCTGTCACCGGCTCCATCACCTTCACGGCACAAGGCGCACAAGCCGCCTGGATCATCACGCTGAAAGGATTCGTCGAGGACGAGGGCGGTCAGCCGCAGGGCGAGGAAGCCACCTACACCATCTCCGTGCCCAACTACATTGACTCACCCACCAAGACCGAATGGAGTTTCAAGGACGACATCACCGTGACCAACGAGGGCGACAAGGCCTATGGTGCAGGCAAGGAAGACGGCGTGAAATACTCCGCCAACGTGCAGTACACCGTCAAGTTGCCCGCCAACTTCTATGTGCAGCAAGTCACCTTCAAAGGATATGACAACTACGACGGCACTGATGCCTACATCAAGGAACTCAACGGCAACGTGTTTGGCGAGACCGACTACGTATTCCCGATGAAGACGGGCGACGACCCCGAGAAACTTGACTATCATGTGGTGAAGCACACCATCGACCTCGACACCCCCGCGTCCGGCCAGTTGACCTTCACCCCTGGAGGCAAGCAGGTGGTCTGCGCCATCACGCTGAAGGGTTACATCAAGGAGGACACCACTTTCCCGGGTGACGTGAATGAGGATAATGTTGTCGATGTCGTCGATGTGATGTGCATCGTCAACGACTTGCTCAACATCAAGAGTCCTGTGTTCAACTTCACCAATGCCGACATGAACAAAGACAATGTCATCGATGTGCTCGATGCCATGATCATTGTAGATATCATCCTCCACAAGTCCAATGTGGCGAATGAATAGTTTCTTTCAAGGAGTTTGAGAGTTTAGACAATACTCTTGCCTGTCTGCTGACTCTATTGACAATGTTTTGGAGACGCCCCAATGGGACGTCTCTACTTTTTTGCACAAGGTTAGACAAAAGGTTGTTTGTTGCACATGGTTCGTCAAGAGTTTTTGGCTGCTTATGGTTCGCCAAGAGGCTGTAGAGACGTCACATTGTGGCGTCTCAGAATACAACAGATAATAAAAAAACGCTTCGCTTAAGAAAAAGAAACAAAAAGGAGGAAAAAGCGCTAAAGCGCTGAAAAAAA
>CAMKSZ010000349.1 GCA_946415525.1 uncultured Prevotellaceae bacterium
CATCGACCTCATCAATGTTCACGACGTGGAGTTTGCCGACTTGCAACAGGTGGTGGATGAGACGCTGCCCGCCCTTGTCGAACTGCGCCGGAAAGGTGTGGTGGGGCATGTGGGCATCACCGACCTACAGCCTGAGAACCTGCGGTGGGTGATTGAGCACTCTGAGCCGGGCACCGTGGAGAGCGTGCTCTGCTTCTGCCACTATTGCCTCAACGACGACATGCTGCTCGACTATCTCGACTTCTTCGAGGAGCGTGGCATCGGTGTCGTCAATGCCTCGCCGCTGTCGATGGGCTTGCTATCGCAGCGTGGCGCTCCCGACTGGCATCCCGCCACTCCGGCATTGAGGGAGGCGTGCCGACGCGCCGCCGACTATTGCAGTCGGCAGGGTTATCCCATCGAGCGGTTGGCCATGCAGTATTCCACCCACCTGAACCCCCGCATCGCCACGACGCTCTTCAGCAGCACCAACCCCGACAATGTGCTGCGCAACATCGAGTACGTCAACGAGGAACCCGACATGACGCTCGTGGCGGAAGTGCGGCGCATCATCGGCGACCAGATGCGTGTCAGGTGGAAAAACAGTTAACATGGTTCACACGCCTTATGGGCGTGTCCCCACAAAAATGAATACCTTATGAAAGCAATCAATATCACAGCCGAGCGGCAAATGGCTGTCGTGGAAATAGAAGAGCCGGTATTGGGAGACGACGAAGTGCTCCTGCGTCTGAATTATGTGGGCTTCTGCGGGTCCGACCTCAGCACTTACTTGGGCAGGAACCCGATGGTGCGCATGCCGGTCATCCCGGGACATGAGGTGGGTGCCGTCATCGAGAAGGTGGGCGCCAACGTGCCCGAAGGACTGAAGCCGGGAATGGTGGTGACGGTGAACCCCTACACCAACTGTGGCAAATGTGCCTCATGCCGCAATGGACGGGTGAACGCCTGCGAGCACAACGAGACGTTGGGCGTGCAGCGCAACGGCGCCATGCGCGAGCGCATCGCCTTGCCGTGGGAGAAAATCATCCCCGCCGGACTGCTCACACCGCGCACTTGCGCGCTCATCGAACCCATGAGTGTGGGGTTCCACGCCGTCTCGCGGGCACAGGTCACCGACATCGACGTGGTGCTGGTCATCGGGTGCGGCATGGTGGGCATGGGTGCCGTGGTGCGCAGCGCACAGCGTGGCGCCACCGTGGTGGCTGCCGACATCGACGACGAGAAACTTGCCCTCGCACGCCAGATGGGTGCCGGCTACACCATCAATACGCTGACCGACGACGTGCATGCCCGCCTGCAGGAGATTACGGGCGGTTTCGGACCGGATGTGGTCATCGAGGCGGTGGGCAGTTCGGTGACCTACCAGATGGCGGTCAACGAGGTGGCGTTCACGGGTCGCACGGTGTGCATTGGCTATGCCAAGACCGAGGTGTCGTTCCAGACGAAGTTCTTCGTACAAAAGGAGTTGGACATCCGTGGTTCGCGCAATGCACAGCCTTCCGACTTCCGCGCCGTCATCCATTATTTGGAAAAGGGCACTTGTCCCGTCGATAGCCTCATCTCCAAGGTGGTGAAACCCGAGGAGGCGGAGGAGGCGATGAAGGAGTGGGCAGCACAACCGGGCCGCGTCTTCCGCATCCTCGTCGATATGCAATAATCGTGAAATAAGGGCTTACACCTTCCCCCTCCGCAGCCGCACGAATACGTGGATGGCATGGCTGTTGTCGGCCTTCCGCTTCTCTATCTCGAAGTATTTGGGGCACGACTCTATCAGCGGGGTGAGTTTTTGGAAACCGTAGTTGCGGGGGTCGAAGTCGGGCCTCTTCTTCAGCAAAAGGCTACCCACCTCGGCGAGCGACACCCATTCGTTGTCGTCGGCCAAGTCGTCGATGGTGGTGCGGAGCAGTTTGATGATGGAGTAGCCGATTTTCTCCTTGGGGGCTTGTGGCTTCTTCGGGTCGCTGACGCCCGTGGCCGGTTGTATGACCGTTTCCTCGGGAATGTCATCCTGCGCCTCTTCATCTTCGCTGCCAAGGTTCTCTATGTAGATGAACTTGTCGCAAGCGACGATGAAGGGGCGTGGCGTTTTCTTCTCGCCCATGCCGATGACCATCTTGCTCGACTCGCGCAGGCGGGTGGCAAGGCGGGTAAAGTCGCTGTCGCTGGAGATGATGCAGAAGCCATCCACCTTGTTGCTGTGGAGGATGTCCATGGCGTCGATGATCATGGCGGAGTCGGTGGCGTTCTTGCCGGTGGTGTAACTGTATTGTTGGATGGGGGTGATGGCGTTTTCGAGCAGCACGCCCTTCCAACTGCCAAGGTTGGGCTTCGTCCAGTCGCCGTAGATGCGCTTGATGGTGGGGGCGCCGTATTTGGCTATCTCGTTGAGCATTTCCCTGACGTGCGAGGCCGGCACATTGTCGGCGTCGAACAATACGGCCAGTTTGAGTTCTTTTATTTCTTGTGTCATAAAATTCTGTTGTTGGTGATGATGGGATGCCAATTTTGCATCCCGCTTGTTATCCTAAATA
>CAMKSZ010000350.1 GCA_946415525.1 uncultured Prevotellaceae bacterium
GTTTGTGGGTCGTTCACGTTGGGTGCCTCTAACCGTCCACCTTTGGCTTCGTCCATCTTGAGGTGATTGCCACTACTATGCATTAAGAACAACTCGGTGGTTTGCTCAAACTGAAATTGTGCGTTCATTGGCAAAAATCCAATGAACATCAGCAATGATGTAAATAAGATTTTTATCTTCATTTTTTGAGGTAAGAGATGATTTTGCAAAAGTACAAAATCACATCGTAAAAAATGAGCGATTTCGACAAAATCATATTTTTATTCTTTTATAATTTAAATCTTCGATGTTTTCTTTTGTATTGCACTCGGTTTGCACTACCTTTGCTTTCAGCGAAAGTAGGCGGCACCTCGGCAATAAAAATAAAAATCTTCGATGTTTTATTTTGTATTGCACTCGGTTTGCACTACCTTTGCAATTAAAATATGAACGAAATGGACAAGAACCTTAATATTTTGGTGGTTTGCGGCGGCATTTCTTCAGAGCGAGAAGTGTCATTACGCAGCGGACAGGCCATTCATTCCGCCCTTCTTCGCAAGGGTTATGCCAACGCAGAACTATATGACCTGAAACGAGACAACATGAACGGGATACTGAAGAAACATCCCGATATCGTATTTTTAGGACTACATGGCCGCGGTGGCGAAGACGGCACCATCCAAGGAATGCTTGAATTTGCCGGCATCCCCTACACTGGCCCTGGAGTTTCAGCCAGTGCCGTCTGCATGGACAAGATTCTCACCAAACGAATATTGGTGAGCGAAGGTCTGCCGACTCCCCATTTCACAGTGAAGCACAAAAACGCACAACAAAGCATCGCAGTCATTGCCCAAGAGTTGTTGTCAGAAATGTCGCTACCCATGGTGCTCAAGTCCCCTTGCCAAGGTTCGAGTTTTGGCACCAACATCGTTAGGGATGCCTCCCAGATGGAAGCCGCCATCGAAGATGTTTTTCATTATGGCGACGACCTCCTTGCCGAAGACTTTGTTGATGGAGTGGAAATCACGATGCCCATCCTTGGCAACGAGGAGTTGACCGTGCTTCCCTTGATAGAAATCAGTTATGAACGCGAGTTCAACGATTACACGGCGAAATACACTTCAGGAATGCACCAACATATCATTCCCGCCTGTATCGACAAAACCACGGAACGCAACATCCTCGACATCGGCCAACGCGCCTACAAGGTGTTGGGATGCTGTGGTCTGTCGCGTGTCGACTTCATCGTCGATCGCTTCAAGGGGCCAATGGTGATTGAGGTAAATACACTTCCCGGCATGACCGACATGAGCCTATTCCCCGACGCAGCCCGCTATATAGGTCTTAGTTACGACGACTTAGTGGAAAAAATCCTTGAATTAGGCATGTGTACCCACCGTATGTTGAATAATTAATAAAGTTATGGAGATACATGTCAATCAAATAGAAAAGCGCTCTTGGATAGAAATTGACCTTGCCCAAATCAAGGCCAACTATCTGAACTACAAAGCCAGTTTGAAACATGATGCCGACCTAATGGCTGTCATCAAAGCCGATGCTTACGGCCACGGCGACGTGCAAGTGGCCCGCATGTTGTCGTATTGTGGTTGCCATCTTTTTGCCGTCTCCAACATTGACGAGGCGGTGGGGCTGCGCGAATCCGGCATCAAGGGCGAGATTCTCATCTTGGGCTATTCCTCCCCCTACTATGCCAAGACCCTTTTCGACTATGACCTCACCCAAGCCATTGTTTCCGAAGAATATGCCGAAGCACTTGCCTCCACTCCTTTTAGGATGAAGTGCCAATTTGCTGTCGATACCGGCATGAACCGCATCGGCATTGACGGCGACGACGCCTTACTTTGCGAGCGTATCATCCGACAATACACCACACGATTAAACGTCAACGGGTTGTTCACCCACCTCTGCGTGGCCGACACCCCCAGTGACGAGTGCCGAGCATTCACCTGGGGACAAATCGACAAGTTCAAGGCTGTCGCCAGTCGTGTCGCCGACCTCCAGTTGCCCTTTGTCCACTGTTGCAATTCCGCCGGTGGCCTCCATTATCTCGACAATAGCGACAGGTTCGAAGGCATAGGCAGCATTGTACGCCTTGGCATTATCCTTTACGGTTTGAAACCCGACAGCACATTTGTGCTCCCCGAAGGCATCCGTCCCGCCATCACATGGAAGTCTGCCATCTCGCAAGTGAAAGACGTTCACCCTGGCGAGACCATTGGCTACGGCCGCACCTTTAAGGTATCACGTGAGTCGCGCATAGCGACCGTGACCACAGGCTATGCCGATGGCCTCAACCGCCTTCTATCGAACAAGGGCTATGTTCTCATTCGTGGCAACCGTGCTCCCATTGTCGGCCGCATCTGTATGGACCAGACCCTTGTCGATGTAACCGACATTCCCAACGTCAAAATGGGCGACAAGGTGGTGGTACTCGGCCGCAGTGGCGAACTCGAATACAACGCCGACGACATGGCCGCCGACCTCGGCACCATCGGCTATGAAATCCTCTGCAACCTGAGCAAGCGAGT
>CAMKSZ010000351.1 GCA_946415525.1 uncultured Prevotellaceae bacterium
GAGCGACGGCACCGTCCGCAAGGTGATGGTGAAATAAGAGCATTAGAGACCTTAAGGACCTTAAGGACCTTAAAGACCTTAAAGACCTTAAAGTCCTTAGAGACCTTAAAGACCTTAGAGACCTTAAAGCCCCCCAAAGCGCCTTTAAGGCGATAAAAGCAGCGCTGTTACGTTAATAATTCAAAAAATTATTATCGAATTCAAACAAAAGCACTAACTTTGCGACCAAAATTTGAGTCAACATTATATTCACCAAACAACAAGAAAAATGAAGAAACTCGATTCCCCGGCCATTCTCGTAGTAGATATGCTCAACGACTTTGTAACAGGAGCACTCGCCTGCGACAGAGGCAAAGCCATCGTTCCCGCCACCGCCCGCCTGCTTGACGCAGCCCGTGAAGCCGGTGTGCCTGTGATTTTCTGCAACGACGCCCACATCAAGGGCATCGACCGCGAACTGAAACTGTGGGGCGACCATGCCATCGCCGGCACCCCTGGCGCCGAGGTGATTCCCGAACTGAAACTCTGTGACAAGGACTATGTGGTGCCGAAGCGCCGCTATAGCGGATTCTTCCAGACCGACCTTGACATCCTGTTGAAGGAACTGGGCGTGAAGACCGTCGTCATGACCGGCTTGCATGCTCACATGTGTGTACGTCACACCTCTGCCGATGCCTACTGCTTGGGGTATGACGTCGTTGTGGCCAAGGAGGCTACCGATTCCTTTACAGAGGAAGATTACCTCAACGGCCTTGCCTATTTGAAAACATGCTATGGAGCAGATGCTTACAGCAACGACGAATTGATTGCCGCATTCTAATTGAATACATTTTATTTCAACTACAAATTTTGAGACGCCACATTTGGCGTCTCTTTTTTTTACAACATTTACAGCCACTCAATCAAACTTTCATTCTCCCTATTCCAACCCCTTTCATGGACAGGTTTTTATCTATTTCCGCATAATTTGTCATTATAAAATACAAAAAATATAGCGAAACCACTTTTTTAATCCCTATCAGTTCGATAATTAAAGTAAAATGCTTACCTTTGCAGGCTATAAGTCCCCCTGTGTGTAACAGTCGTTGGGCTTAATTTTGCAAAATGACTCAACCATTGATAATCATATCCTAATAGATTCGGCCACCCCCGAAGAAAAGTTCTTTAGAACTATTTCGGGATTCGGGCAGGTGGGTCGAAGCGGTTTTTGTCGCGCAATCTATTGATTATCAATTATTTTCTCCAAAACCAACCATTTTGGAGAGAAGGGAAGATATGGACAACGGTCAACAAAACGCCATTACAGAGACAGCCCCCCATTGGTATGTGCTCACCACACTCGACCCCCAGAAGGCAGAAAAATGTCTTTTGGAGGAAGAACTGTCATGCGAAGGCAAACCATCCCAACAAGGCCGTTTTCAATTCTTTATTCCGTATCAGTTTCTTAAGTTGCGCCATGCTCCATCCACCAGTGAGGCAGGTCGCACCTCTCTCCCTCATGGCCGCATCCATGTGGCAGCCAACAACGAGACCCGCAGCATCCTTCGCAGGTATATTTTTATACGCGCGCACGAGGGAGAACTGGTAAAATACTTAGGGGGCGAATGGAACCGCTGGACACGCGGCCGCATCCAGTTCTACCTCGACGGTCACAAAAATAAAGTCATTGTCGCCGACCGTATGATGGGCAAGTTTATCGAGGCATGTAGCGACATGCGCCTCCGTTTTGAGGTGCTCCCTCCCGTAGAGGGTTTGACTGCTGGCGAGGAAGTCGTCCTCAACACTACTGCTTTTCGGGGAGAGAAGGCTCGCGTGCTGTCCATCGACCACACCTCGCGTGGCATTTGCCTGTCGTTGGGGCTACAACTGTTTTCCGGCTCCATAGTCATCCGCCTCTCTGGTCTCACCGAAGGCGACATTCTTCGCGAAGGCCAGCAAAAATCACCCATCGACGGGAGTCATCTCATCGACAACGTACAACGACGGTTGCTCACCATCCTAAGTCGTAAAGTCAATGGCAAGCAGACTCCCGAGACCCAAAAGCGCGACCAAGAGGCACTCGTAGAGTTGTTCAACTATCGTTTCCACCATTTCGACAACGACGCGGCTCGCCGCCATTTCCTGGCCTTGATGCTTATCTGTGCGCGATTGCTCCGCGACCATGTCGGACAATCAGAACTCACACAAGCCGCTCTCGCGGAGTTGGATGCCATCAATGCCAAGCCCACAGCCAAGGCCGCAACCGACGTTCGAGCCTATCTTCATGTGGCTCTCTGCATTGCCACAGGCCAACCTTCATATCGTGATGCAGCCAAGGAATACGTGCGCGAATATCAACCAAAGTCGCAAGCACTCCGCCGCTTCGTCAAACTTATTCGAAAATAATCAAACAACAAAGGACAACAAGGAACAACAAAAAACAACATCTTAATTGTCAAAGTGATATACGATATAAATCATTGTCACATGTTGTCCTAAGTTGTTATATGTTGTTTGAAAATAGAAAAGACAACC